>JBBQNR010000026.1:0-34734 GCA_038330145.1 Solirubrobacterales bacterium | reverse complement strand
GGGCCTGTCGCATGAAGCCTGGCCGGTAGTAGCAGCGGTCGTACGACTGGCCGGCCAGCTTCCTGAACCAGGCCTCGTCCAGCGGGTACGCGGGTGAGCCGATCGCCTTGAAGACCTGGTACTGGAAGTCGATGTAGCTCTCGCGGTCGCTCGGTGCCTCGCCGGTGATCGCGCCAAGAGCCGCGGTCTGCGGCTGGCCGACGCTGCGGTCACCGGTGGTCGACATGATCGAGGTCAGCGACAGCACGCGCTCGGGGTGGTCGATCGTGAGCTGCTGGGCGATCATGCCGCCCATCGAGGCGCCGACCACGTGCGCAGCATCGATCTCGAGCTGGTCCATCAACCCGGCCGTGTCGGCGGCCATGTCGGAGATCATGTAGCTGGCGGAGCTTCCGTCGCCCATGATCGCCGCCAGCAGGTTCGGCTCGGGTCCGCCCTCGATCTTGCTCGAGAGGCCGACGTCGCGGTTGTCGAAGCGGATGACGCTGAAGCCGCGCTCGACGAACATGCCGCACAGCTGCTCGTCCCAGAGCACCAGCTGGCAGCCCAGCCCCATGATCAGCAGCAGCGCCGGATCGGCGGGGTCGCCGAATCGCTCATATTCGATCTCGATGCCGTTTGCTTGGGCTACGGGCACGCCGGAGGAACCCTACCGCTGGAGAACCTCGGCTGGATACCGTAGGGCGGCGGGTCTAAGCTGCGGCTGGGTTCTGGATGAGGAGCAGGGGATGAGAACGATCGGCAGGCTCGCGGCTCTCGCGCTCGCGGCGCTCGTCGCGGCGTCGATCGCCGCCGCCACGCCCGCCGTCGGCGCTCCCGCTCCGCGCCCCGCGACAAATCCCGCGGAGATCCGTGCCGACGTCGACGGCAACGGTCTCTTCGACGATTTGGAGCGGCGCCTCGCCCCGAAGTCGGCCGCCGACAAGGTCGATGTGATCGTGCAGTTGCGCGATCCAGCCAGTGCCGAGCGAGTGCGAGGCCTCGAGCGCGCCGTCGGAAGCTTCGACACCAAGCGGCGCTTCACGATCGTGCCGGCTTTCGCCGCCAGGGCCAGCAAGCGCCAGATCGAGGCGCTCGCCCGCGACCCGCGTGTTGCGCACGTCGAGGAGGACTCGATCGCGACCAAGGCAAACGACGCCGCCCAGGACGCCTTCGGCGTCGCCAAGGCTCGCATCGACGCGCCGGGACTCGACGGCAGCGCCGACGGCAACGTTGCCTCGTACTCGACCGCGGACCTGGTCGCTGCCGTGATCGACACCGGCATCGATGCCAATCACCTCGACCTCGACGAGGGCAAGGTGCTCGGGTTCAGGGACTTCGTCAACAACCAGTCGGTTCCCTACGACGACGACGGTCACGGCACGCATGTATCGGCCACGATCGCGGGGGAGGGGGACGCGCGACCGGACCGTCTCTACGAGGGCGTGGCACCCGGCGCCGGCCTGGTGGGGGTCAAGGTGCTGGACTCGAACGGCAGCGGCTCGGTCTCCAACATCATCGCGGGCATCAACTGGGTGGTGACCAACAGGGCTCTTTACGGGATCGAGGCGATCAGCATGTCGCTGCGCATCGCGGGCTGCTCGAATGGAACCGACGCCACCTCGACGGCGGTCAACAACGCCAAGGCCGCCGGACTGGTCGTGATCGTGGCGGCCGGCAACGAGGGGCCGGGAACCTGCACGATCGGATCTCCCTCCGCGGCGACGGGCGCGCTGACCGTCGGGGCGATGGCGGACTTCAACTCCAACGGCTTCACGCAGGCGGTCTTCTCGAGCCGTGGACCGACGCTCGACGGGCGAGTCAAGCCCGACGTCTCGGCGCCGGGCGTCGGTATCACCTCGGCCCTGGCCGGTAGCGGCAACGGCTACGCGAACCTCGACGGCACCAGCATGGCGACGCCGTTCGTCGCCGGACTGACACTGCTGATGCTCGACCAGGCCCCGGCGCTGACGCCGCAACAGGTGAAGGACAAGATCATGCAGACGGCGATCGACTGGGCACGCGGTGGCAACAACCAGACAACGGGCACGAGCGGGGCGGACATCGACTACGGCGCCGGCCGCCTCGATGCCTACGCAGCCCTTCAGTCTGCCGGTGCGCCGATCTCCACTGCGCCGCTGCCACCGACACACGAGCTTCGAGAGGGCACCATCGCCAGCGTTGGCGCGCAGGTGGACTTCGCGCTCGACGTCACCGACACCACCTTCCCGATCGGCGCAACCCTGATCATTCCCGCCATTACCGGCGGCAGCGCCAACAGCCCCGACTTCGACCTCTATCTGTTCGATCCCACGGGGGCCCAGGTGGCGGCGTCGGAGTTCACCACTCGTCAGGAGGAGGTCGGCTTCAAGCCGCTGCGCACCGGCACCTACACCCTGCGCGTGAAGTCGTTCCGCGGCACCGGCGGCTTCTTCGTCGACGTCTCGCTGCCGAAGGGCGCGCTGCACCCGCGGCCCGGGGGCGCGACCCCGCTGCGCGTGCCGCTGGTCCCGGCATTCGCCACCTGCACGAGCCCGAACAGCTCCCACGTCGCACCGCTCGCTCAGCCCTCGTGCACGCCGGCGACCCAGGAGTCGCCGCTGCTCACGACGTCCACGACAGGCAAGGGTGGGGGCTTCGCGCGCCTGGACGTGCTCCCCGGCAACGTCACGACCCCCGCCGACGAGGCCGATCTTCGGATCGGGGCCTCGGCAACCGACGTGCGCAAGTCGAGCGACGGCTCCGACTATGCCGGCAAGGTAATTCTCACCACCTCGCTTCGCATCACCGACCGCGGCAACGGCTTTTTCTCGAACGAGTCCGGGACGGCCCAGGACCTCGCCTTCGGGATTCCCGTCGATTGCGTCGCCACGCCCGACCCGACGATCGGCTCCGGCTGCAGCCTCAACACGACCGCCGACACGCTCGTGCCCGGCTTCGCCCGGGAGGGCAAGCGCGCGATCGTCTCCACCTTCTCGATGCAGCTGAACGACGCGGGCCCGGATGCGGACATCGGGTCGCCCGCCGCCTGCCCACCGGCGTGTGGCACGGGCGACGAGCAGGCCTTCCTGCGCCAGGGCGTCTTTACCCCGTAGTTTCCGAGCTCCTCGACCGGTGCTGGCGGCAGCGTTGAGGTGGCCGGCGGTTAACCGCCGGCCAGACCTCGATCGCTCCAGCTAAAACGCCTGCACCGACGGCTGCGCGCCGCAGCGCGCAAGCTGCGACCATCTTGGGACGAAGCGGCCCGCGCGCCCACGAACCGCTGCGAGATTCCTTGAGATTTCCCTCCCTGAACAATTCCGGCCGCGACATAGCGATCGATCTCGGCACGGCCAACACGCTCGTCTACGTGCGTGGCAGGGGCATCGTGCTGTCGGAGCCCTCCGTCGTCGCGACAGACTCCATCACCGGCCGGGTGCACGCCGTCGGCGCCGAGGCCAAGCGCATGATCGGTCGAACGCCGGCGACCATCTCGGCCGACCGTCCGCTGCGCCATGGCGTGATCACCGATTTCGAGGTCACCGAGCAGATGCTGCGCTACTTCATCCGCAAGGTGCACAACAACCGCTTCGCGCACCCGCGGGTGGCCATGTGCGCCCCGTCGGGCGTCACCGAGGTGGAGAAGCGCGCCGTCGTCGAGGCCTGCGAGTCGGCCGGCGCCAGGCAGATACACCTGATCGAGGAGCCGCTGGCGGCCGCGATCGGGTCGCGGCTGCCGATCGAGGAGCCGCGCGGAACCCTGGTCGTCGACGTCGGCGGCGGCACCAGCGAGGTCGCCGTGATGTCGCTGGGCGGGATCGTGGTGTCGAGGTCGCTGCGCATCGGCGGCTACGAGCTGGATGAGGCGATCGCGGCCCACATCCGCCGCGTGCACCACCTCGCCGTCGGCTCACAGACGGCCGAGGACGTGAAGCTCGAGATCGGCTCGGCATGGGCGCTCGACAAAGAGCTGGAGACGGAGATTCGCGGCCGCGACCTCATCAACGGGCTGCCGAAGGCGGTGGTCTTGACCAGCGAGGAGATCAGGGAGGCGCTCGAAGGTCCGATCAGCGCGATCATCGATACGGTCAGGGAGACGCTGGAGGAGACTCCTCCGGAGCTTTCCGCCGACATCGCCGAGCGCGGCATCATGCTGGCCGGCGGCGGATCGCTGCTGCGCGGCTTCGCCGAGCGCCTGCGTGACGAGACCCAGATGCCGGCCGAGCTGGTCGAGTCGCCGCTGACCTGCGTCGCGGTCGGTGCCGGCCTTTCGCTGGAGGAGCCCCTGCTGGCGCGCGACTCGCGCTACACCGGCGGCCGGGGCCGCTTCAAACTCGCTCGAACGTAGCGATGACGTGTCGCTCGAAGAGGGCGACACACTCGGGATCGAACTGAGTCCCGGAGGCCTGGCGCAGCTCGTCGAGCGCGTCGGCGGCCGAGATGGCAGGTCTCCAGGCGCGATCGCTCGTCATAGCGTCGAAGGCGGTGATCACCGCCAGGATGCGGGACTCGAAGGGAATTGCCTCGCCTCCCAGGCCGTCGGGATAGCCGGAGCCGTCGAAGTGCTCGCGGCTGTGGCGAATCCAGGGCACGATCTGCTCCAGACCCTTGATGCGCGCCACGATCTCTGCGCCCGCGACGGGGTGGTTGCGGATCTCGATCCAGTCCTCGGCGCTCAGAGGCTCCTCCTTGCGCAGGACTCGGTCCGGCACGGCGACCTTGCCGACGTCGTGAAGCACGGCGGCGATCTCGACCATCTCGCTGCGGTCGTCGTCCCATTCGAGCCCCTTGGCGATCTTGTGCGCGAACTGCGCCACCCGCCGTGCATGCGCATGCCGCACGGTGATGCGCTCGTCCACGGCATGCGCCAGCGCCGTCGCCCAGCTCAATGACATGGTGTCGTCCTGGGCCGCGGGCTTGGGTTCGGCGCGACCGTGCTTGCGCACGTACAGCGCCTCGTCGGCGAAGCGGTGAAGCTCTTCGCGGTCGACGCCGTCGGTCGGGAAGCATGCGATTCCGATCGAGGCCGGGGCGATGTCGCCAAGCGCGCGCTGGAGGCGCTCCGCCACGCGCGCGGTGTCGGTCGGTGCGGCGGTCGGGACCAGCACCGCGAACTCGTCGCCGCCGATGCGCCCGATTGGATCCATCGGCCGCGCCTGCCGCTTCATGGCATCGACGGCCGCGCACAGCAACTCGTCGCCGGCGGCGTGGCCGTTGGTGTCGTTGATCTGCTTGAAGTGGTCGAGGTCGAGCGTGATCAGTCCCAGCGGCCGGCCTGTGCGCGAGGCATTGCTCAGCTCCGATTCGAAGCGCTCCTCGAAGCCGCGGCGGTTGAGGATGCCGGTCAGCGGGTCGGCGCGGGAGACGGCCAGCAGCGCGGCGCGCCGGTGGTCCTGGTTACGAGCGTGCCAGCCGCAGAGCGCCGCCACGCAGGCGAGGCAGAGGGCGAAGAAGCCGACGTACTCCTGCTGCGGGCTGTTGCCGGTGGCGCCGACGACGATGTAGGCGACGTAGTCGATCCCGCCGATCACGACCACCATCGCCAGCGGATAGGAGAGAGCGGCGAAGATCAGCGGGATGAAGAACAGCAGCGCCAGCGGGCTCGTCGAGCCGCCGTCGGCCGCGGAGACAGCGGCGGCCAGGCCGATGCTGCTCAGGCTCCATGCCGTGAAGAAGACCTCGCGCCAGCGGCTGCGAACGATGCGCTGGTGCGGGATCAGCACGAACAGCAGCGCGACGACCGCAAAGAAGCCGAACAGAGAGGCGATCGTCTGCCGGTTGGGCTGGTCCCAGGTGGCGGCGCAGTAGAGCCAGCCGCCGGCGCACACCACCAGGTTCAGTCGCACTGCGACGCCTATGCTCTCGATCCGGTAGCGAATCTCCGAGAAGTCGACGTCGCCCAGCCGCTTGGCATGGGCAGCGGAGCTCATATTGCTCTATCGACCCGCCGGCAGGCGGCTTTAGCGCGGCATCCTGCCCTTGCGGACGATCGTCAGTGCAGGCTCTCGAACGTCCTGCGCAGCCCCTCGGGCACCGCGACGCCGGCCTCGAAGCCGAGCTCGTCGCGCGCCTTGGAGGGGTCGAGCACGCTGCGCTGCACCTCGCCGGGCCGCGGCGGCGCGAATTCGGGCTCGAAGCCGTTCGAGGACAGGCCCAGCTCGCTCCCGATGCCCGACAGCGCCTCGACCAGATCCAGCACCGACGTCTCGATCCCGCGGCCGACATTGAAGGATCCCTGGGCGTCGGCGGCGCCCGCCGCGATCATCGCTTCGACCACGTCGCGCACATATACATAGTCGCGCGTCTGGCGACCGTCGCCGAAGATGGTCGGGCGGCCTCCCTCGAGCAGCTTGCCGCAAAAGATCGCTACCACGCCCGCCTCGCCCAGGGGGTCCTGGCGCGGTCCGTAGACGTTGCCGAGCCTGACGCTGACCGTCGACAGCCCATGCAGCCTTGTATATAGAGCGCAGTAGCCCTCGGCGGCGTACTTGCCCTGGCCATAGGGCGCCTCGGGGCTGATCGGGGCATGCTCGGGGGTGGGAAGCACCTCGGCCTCGCCGTAGATCGCCCCGCCGGTGGACACGTATACGAAACGCCCGACTCCGGTCTCGCGCGCAGCGTCGAGCAGGTTCACCGTCCCGAGCACGTTGACCTCGGTGTCGAAGCCCGGGCGCGCGGTCGAGACGCGCACGTCGATCTGAGCGGCGAGGTGGTAGACGACGTCGGGGCGGGAGTCCAAGGTCAGCGAGTCCACGGCCTCGGCGTCGCGGATGTCCGCCTCGACGAGCCGCACGCCCCGCGATAGCGCCTGTTCGAGGTTCTTTCGCCGCCCCGTCGAAAGGTTGTCGATCACCACCACCTCGTCACCGCGCTCGAGCAGAGCGTCAACGAGATTGGAACCTATGAAGCCGGCGCCGCCGGTTACAAGTGCTTTCACGGACTCATCCTGTTTCCTCGCCCCAGAGCCAAAAACCGGCTGTGCGACCGGCGCCGGGATTGATCATTTCCGTTTACCTGCCGACACATAGTGCTGCTACTCTCGCAATCGGCGGCTCATGATAGGGCCGCTTTGCGGGTTCTAACAGCAAACGCCCAACGGGCTCAGAGCTTCCGCTCACCACCATGAAACTTATAGTCACCGAGAAGGACAACAGCGCCAAGAAGATTGCCCAGATCCTTTCCGCCGGTAAGGCAAAGGAGGGCAAGCACTACTCGATTCCTTTCTACACCTATGGAGAAGGGGACGAGGCCACGACCGTGATCGGGCTCAAGGGGCACCTCATGAACCCCGCCTTCCCGCCACAGTATTCGGAGTGGCGCAAGGTTGAGCCACGCGCTCTGATCGATGCCGAGCTGCTCAAGGAGCCGGTCCAGCAGAACGTTCACAAGGCGCTTCGAAAGCAGGCCAAGGACGCCGACTCGGTTGTGATCGCGACCGACTACGACCGCGAGGGTGAGCTGATCGGGCTCGAGGCGCTCGAGGAGATCCTCGAGGTCAACCCGAACCTGGCCGAGGACGGCACGGTGACCGGCGCACACATCACGCGCGCCCGCTATTCGGCCCTCACCAAGGAGGAGATCGACGAGGCCTTCACCAACCTGGTCAACCTCAGCGAGCCACTGGCCCGGGCCGGAGAGGCGCGTCAGGACATAGACCTGATCTGGGGCGCGACGCTGACCCGCTTCGTCTCACTGGCGACTGGCCGGCTGGGCTCCCAGTTCCTGAGCGTCGGCCGCGTGCAGAGCCCGACGCTGGCGATCGTCGTCGAGCGCGAGCTGGAGCGCCGCGCGCACGTCGCCGAGCCGTACTGGGAGGTGCTCGCTACCTTCGAGCACCCCGACGGCGCGTTCACCGCACATCACAAGGTCGACCGCTTCTGGAACGAGGCCGAGGCCAAGGCGGCGCTCGAGAACACGACCAGCCCCGGCACGGTTAAGACCGTTACCGCGCGGCGTTCGACGCGCCAGCCGCCGTCGCCGTTCAACACGACCGCGTTCACGAGCGCGGCGTCAGGCATCGGCATCACGCCCGCACGAGCGATGCGGATCGCCGAGGACCTCTAAATGGACGGCTTCATCTCCTATCCGCGCACCGACAACACCGTCTATCCCAACTCGCTTCCGGTGCGTGAGCTGCTGCAGTCGATCGGCAGCGTTCCCGCGTTCAAGGAGGCCGCGCCGATCGCGAGCAGGGACAAGCTCGAGCCGACGCGCGGCAAGAAGCAGACGACCGACCACCCGCCGATCTACCCGACGCAGGCGCTCGATCCCTCGGTGCTGCCCGACTCCCAGCACCAGAAGATCTACGAACTGGTGGTGCGCCGATTCGTCGCCACCTTCGGCGACCCGGCGGTCTCCGAGTCGACGCGCGCCGACATCGAGGCCGGCACCGAGACCTACTTCGTGCGCGGCAGCGTGCTGGTCGAGCCGGGCTTCCTCTCCATCTACCACTACTCGCGCTCGACCGACGAGGAGATCCCCAAGCTCGAGGAGGGGCAGCAGCTTCCGCTCGCCGAGCCTACGCCGATCGCGCTGCCGCACGGTGCGGAGCCGGTCGAGGACGGCGAGGCCGGGGCGCGCAGCAACCCGTGGGCGGAGCACAAGGAGACGCAGCCGCCCGGCCGCATCGGCCAGGGCAAGCTGATCGAGATGATGGAGGAGCGAGGCCTGGGCACGAAGGCGACGCGCCACGACATCATCCAGAAGCTCTACGACCGCGGCTTCATCCAGAACAACCCGATCGAGCCCTCCGAGACGGGCATCGCGATGGTCAAGGCCTTCCAGAAGTACGCGGAGCGGATCGCCACCGCCGACATGACCGCCGAGCTGGAGCAGGACATGGACCGCATCGCCGGCGGCGAGATCAGCAAGGACGAGGTGGTGAGCATCTCGCGCCGGATGCTGCACGAGTCCTACGACTCCATGGACCAGAACAAGGAGGACCTCGCCAAGACGATCTGGGAGGGGATGGACCAGGACCGCATCCTCGGCCCCTGCTGGAAGTGCATCGCCGAGGGGCGCACGCGTGAGGACGGCTCGCCGAACCGGCTCAAGATCATCCGCGCCAAGAAGTCCGGCAAGCGCTTCGTCGGCTGCGAGGGCTACCCGGACTGCGACCAGACCTACGGCATCCCGCAGCGCGGCGACCTGATCCGGCTCGAGGAGGTCTGCTCGATCTGCGGCAAGACTCCGCGGGTGAAGGTGCTGAGCGGCCGCCGTCCGTGGAACCTGTGCCTGAACGACGATTGCCCCTCGATGGCTGAGATGCGCGCCGCCCGCGCCGAGCGCGAGGCCGCCCGAGCCGCCAAGGAGGCCGCCGAGGCTGCGGCCGCCCCGGAAGGGCAGGGCGAGGCGGCGAAGGACGGCGACGGCAAGGAGGATGCCGACAAGGCGAAGACTCCGGCCAAGACCAAGACGGCGGCGAAAGCCAAGTCAGCCGCCAACGGCGCCAAGTCGCCGCGCAAGAAGGCACCGCGCAAGAAGGCTCCGGCCAAGTCGTAGCGGCCTGGCCGGGCGTTCGGTGTTCATCACATTCGAGGGCATCGACCGGTCTGGCAAGACGACCCAGGCCCGGTTGCTCGCCGAGGCTTTGGGAGACGAGGCCGTGCTGGTGCGCGAGCCGGGCGGCACGCCGGCCGCGGAGCGCATCCGCGAGCTCGTCAAGGATCCCGCCGTCGAGATGACGCCGCTGGCCGAGACGTTGTTGTTCGAGTCAGCCCGGGCGGAGCTGGTGTCGGCCGTGATCAGGCCCGCGCTGAAGGCGGGGAGGACGGTCGTCTGCGACCGCTACGTTGACTCGACCGCCGCCTATCAGGGCGGCGCCAGGGGGCTCGGCATCGAGACGATCGAGCAGCTCAGCTACGAGTTTGCCGGCGACCCGGTTCCGGACCTGACGATCCTGCTGGAGCTAAATCCAGGTGCCGCGGCAGGCCGGCCGGGGGAGACGGACCGCTTCGAGCAGGAGGGCGAGTCGCTTCAGCGTGCGGTCGCCGCCGCCTATGAAGCGCTGGCCGAGCGCCACCCTGACCGCTACGTGCGCATCGACGCCCGGCGGCCAGTGGACGAAGTCCACCGTGAGCTGGTGGCGCTGGTGCGCGAGCGGCGCTCGGGCACGCACGGATAACGAGGCAGATCGGTGCTGGATCGGCGTCGTCAGGCTCGCCCATGCAACCAGCATGGGCTTCGCCTTCCTCCTTGCCCAGCTTGATCTGCCTCGCCCCCGCACGCACCCGGCCGAGCAATCAATCAGCTAGTCGGCGGTGAACGCGTTCGTTGCGCCCACCCGCGCCACTAGTCGTCGCGAAGGGCGTCCTTGACCTTGTCGGAGGCGTCGCCGACCTTGTCCTTCACGCTGCCGGTGGCCTTGTCGACCTTGCCCTCGTTCTTCAGCGAGTCGTCGTCGGTGAGGTCGCCTGCCGCTTCCTTGGCTCTGCCCTTGGCGTCATCGAGCTTTCCGTCGCCCATCTCAGTCTCCTTTGGTTCGGATATGGAAGAACTGCAACACGCGCATACCCGCCGCGCGCCAGTTGTCAACCAGATCCGCGCGAAAACGCGCTAGCGCGGCCCGTACGACTTGGGCAAGCCCAGTGAGTGCTCGGCGACGTAGTTGAGGATCATCTCGCGCGAGACAGGAGCGGTGCGCACCAGTCGCACTCCCCACCAGAGGTCGGTCAGCCCGTACTCGAGCGCGAAGCCGTTGCCGCCGTGGGTCTGGATCGCCTGGTCGACGCACTTGATCGATGCCTCGGCGGCGGCGTACTTCGCCATGTTGGCCGACTCGCCCGCCCCCGGGGCGCCGGCGTCGTAGAGAGCAGCGGCCTTCTGCATCATGAGGCGGGAAAGCTCCAGCTCGATCTTCGCCTGGGCGAGCGGGTGGGAGATTCCCTGGTGAGCGCCGATCGGCTCGCCCCAGACGTTGCGCTCGCGGGCGTAGTCGGCCGCCTGCGCGAGCGCGAGCCGGCCGATGCCGTTGGCGATCGAGGCGCCCATGATCCGCTCGGGATTGAGGCCGTCGAAGACCGGGCCAAGGCCGCCACCCTCACCGCCGATCAGCCGGTCCTGCTCCAGCTCGACGTTGTCGAAGAAGAGAGTCCACTGCTTGTCCGGGCCCATGCGGGGCATCGGGATGTGCTGGCGGGTGAAGCCGGGTGTGTCCACGTCGACGATCGCCAGCGAGGGCAGGCCGAGCTTGCCGTCGTCGAGGCGCTGCCGCGCAACGACGAGCACCGCGTCGGACTCCTCGACGCCCGAGATGTAGGTCTTCTGGCCGTTCAGAAGCAGGCGGCCGTTGTCGCGCTTGACCGACGTCGAGAGGTTGTGCGAGTTGGACCCCGCGTCGGGCTCGGTGATAGCGAAGGCGATCTTGGTCGTGCCCGCTCCGATGCCGCTCAGCCAGCGCTCCTTCTGCTCGTGCGTGGCGTGCCGGGCCAGAATGCTGCCAACGATCGCGGGCGACACGACGATCAGCAGCAGCGGACAGCCGGCCGCGGCGCATTCCTCGCCGACGACCGCCAGGGCGCTCATGCCGAGGCCGCCGCCTCCGTACTCCTCCGGGATGTTGACTCCCAGGAAGCCGCGGCTGGCGAGCGCGTCCCAGAGCTCGAGCGCCGGCTCGCCCTGATCGACCTTGCGGCGCATGTACTCGCGGCCGAACTCGCGGCAGATGCCGGAAACCGTCTCGCGCAGCATCACCTCCTCCTGCGTGGGAACGAGGTTCAGAACCGCGGATGCCTCGGAGACCACCACTGGGCTGCATCGTATCCTGAGGGTCGTGAGCACCGCTGTCCTTCCAGGCACAGAGCACCAGCCTCAGGCGCGAATGGCACTCGAGGCGGCGCTTCGCGACGACGGCCATCTCTCTCATGCCTATCTCTTCCATGGGCCTGCCGGGACCGGCAAGCGCACAGCCGCACGGGCGTTCGCGGCGGCGCTGCTGTCCGAGGGCCAGCACGAGCCCGAGGACGTCAGGCGCCGCTCTCTGTCGGGGGTGCACCCCGACCTGACCTGGATCGAGCCGCGCGGGGCGCACGAGATCCTGGTCGACGACGTCCGCACTCGCGTCGTGCGCGAGGTGGCGCTGCGGCCGTTCGAGGCATCGAAACGGGTGTTCGTGATCGCCGACGCCGACCGCATGAACGACGAATCGCAGAACGCGCTGCTGAAGACCCTCGAGGAGCCCTCGCCGTTCGCGCATTTCGTGCTCGTAAGCTCCGCTCCGGGGCGGCTGCTGCCGACGATTCCCTCACGCTGCCGGCAGGTGCGCTTCGGCCCGGTGCCGGCGAAGAACGTCGCCGAGCTGCTGTCGGCGGAGGGCGTCGAGCTGCGGCTGGCGGACAGCTGCGCGCGCCTCGCCGGCGGTGACGTGCTGCGGGCGCGTCATCTTGCGGGCAAGGGCGCCGAGCAGCGCGCCGATGCCGAGCGGGCGGCCCGAGCGGTGATTCGGTTCGCCGGTGAGGACGATGCCGCGTGGACGCTGGAGGCGCCCTGGCTGCCGCTCCTGGAGCGGGCCGAAAAGGCCGGGTCGAGCGCCGAGAGGCAGGTGAAGAAGGAGCTGGAGCGCGACCTCGAGGACCAGCCGCGCAAGGGCAGGAAGGGCTTCGTGAAAGAGCATGACCTGCAGGCTCGGCGTGCAAGGCGCCGGGCGCACACCGCGTCGCTCGACCAGAGCCTGGCTCTCGTAGGTCTCTGGTTCCGTGACCTGGCGGCGGTGGCCGCCGGCGCGGCGCCGCAGGCCTTCAACGCGGACCGCCTCACCGAACTGGAGCGGGATGCCGCGGGGCGCGAGGTCGGTCGTTTCGTTCGCTGCCTCGAGCTGGTCGAGCAAACGCGTCTGCGGCTGGAGCGAAACGTGCTCGAGGACCTGGCGCTGGAGTCGCTCTTCAACCGCCTGCGGCGCGTCGTCGCGACCGGCACGACGTAGCAGCAGGAGCCCGGCGCGGTCTAGTGGCCGGCGCCCGGCGCGGCTCCCGACGACAGGGGCCGCGGCTTGCGCCGCGGCCCCTGATGTCTCCGAATTGCGCTGGTCGTGCCCAGCCGGCTTCGCTAGCAGGCCGGAAGTGTCGGCGGGAATGACGTCCCGAAGACGTTCTTGCTCCAGCAGTTGCCCGTTCCCAGCGTGTCCCACGCCAGGTCCACGGCGAACACCGGCGACGCCAGACGCAGCAGGTCCGGGTTGCCGCCGTTGCCGGTCACCGTGTTGTGGGTGGTGCGGTTGCCGTCGGCATCCGGCTGGATGTCCAGCAGACCGCAGATCGCCGGCGGCGTGCCCGTCGCGGCACAGAAGTTCGCGACGGCGATGCCGAACGAGTCGTTGCCGGTGACCGTGTTGTGGTGAATCTCGTTGTCGTCGGCCGCCAGCACCAGGATCCCCGTGCCGATCGGCACGCCGCAGACGGCATCGGAGGGGTCGAGGCAGGTGTTGTCACGGTTGTTGTCGTGGACGTAGTTGTGGCTGACGTCATTGTTGGAGTTGGAGTTGACGTCCAGGAACGGCAGCGTGAAGACCAGAATGCCGCCGGTGTTGCCAGTGGCCTCGTTGTGGTCGGCCTGAACCCGCGTGCTGTTCTCGATCTCGTATCCGCTCACGTTGTCGGTTGCGAAGTTGTGATCCATGCGGGCGTCGTGCGACTGGCCGATGTAGAAGCCGGTGTCGTTGGAGCCCGACACGTAGGAATGGTCGACCCGCCCGTTGAACGAATGGGACGGGAAGATGCCGTACTCGGCGTTGTCTACGGCACGCACATCGGTGACCCGGAACCCGTCGACGCAGTACATGAAGACGCCGTCGTCCTCGAACCCCTGGATGGTGATCCCGGAGATCAGCGAGCCGTTCACCTGCAGGCTGTCGTCGGTGAGGCAACTGGGGTCGTCGGTCTTGCCGACGGCGATGCCCTCGTCCTGGTCGTCGCCGGCCTGCAGCACTACCGCCGAGCTGCTACCGCCGCGGCCGGTGATGCTGATGTTGTCTTCGGTCACCACCACCGCACATGTGTGGCCGGGTTCGGCCGGGCAAGGTGATCCTGCCTCCGTGTAGGTCCCCGGCGCTACCGAAACCTTGTCGCCAGGATCGGCCTGGTCGACCGCCGCCTGAATCGATCCCCCCGGGGAGACCTTGATCGTCTTCGCTCCGGCCGCGGCAGGGTATGCCGTCGCGATCAGGGCCAAGGCGCCGAGCAGCAGAGCAAGTCGCCGCATCTGAATCCTCCTTCTCGCGCCGCATCTGTGCGGCGCCTCAGGTCGCCCCTCCCGTGGTGGCACACCTCCCCGTCCCTCTCCATCTCACCACTAGCGGTCGTGCACCGCAAAGCGGTGCGGTAGTTGGACACCTCGAGCCGGTGGGGAAAGGTGTCCACTCGGAGCCAAAAGTGTGGCGCCCGCAACGGGCCCTGAACTATCTTCGCCCCGACCCGGCTAGAGGCGCCCGGGGCTTTCGGAACGGAATCCGATCATGTCGAACGGTATAGACAAGCTGCGTGCGAGCGCTCTGCTCGCGACGACCGCGAAGGTGGGCATCGCGGTCGTCGTCGTGATGCTCGCGTCGGCACTCTCGGGCGCCTTGCTGGCCATCTCTTGACCCGGAACCCGGCTGTCACCAGGTTTTAAACGGTTTTTCGCCACAGCCGTCGGGCATAACCCTCCCGGAACGACCAGGGAGGACGCAGATGGGAATCATCGGTTGGATATTGCTGGGCCTTTTCGCGGGTGCGATCGCCAAGTGGATTCTGCCCGGGGACGACCCCGGTGGCTTGATCGTCACGACGCTGATCGGCATTGCCGGCGCGATAGTCGGTGGCTTCATCGCCAGTGCCGTGGGCATCGGTGATCTGGACGAGTTCTTCGACCTGGGCACCTGGCTGCTCGCGATCGGCGGCTCGATTCTCCTGTTGCTGGCTTACCGGGCAGTCGCCGGCAGTCCGCGGGAACGCCCGCTGACCAGGTGACCCCCGCCTAGCTAGACAAAGGAGAAGAGATGGACACCGGACCAATCATTGCCATAGCAGTCGCCGCGATCATCGTCGTGGCAGTCATCGCGCTGCTGTCGTCGCGCGCCCGTAACAGGCGCTACGAGGAGCGGCGAGGGCAGGCACAGGAGCACCGGGACAAAGCCCACCTCGGCGAGGTGCGGGCAAAGCGCGAGACCGCGGCCGCCGACGAGCAGGCCGCCAGTGCCCGGCGCCAGGCGGCTGAGGCCGAGGAGAAAGCGGCCCGCGCGGAGTCTCAACGTCAGGAAGCTCGCGAGCATGCCGAGCGTGCAGCAGAGCTGGATCCTGATGGCGAGGGGCGCGCCGACGCGCAGCCCGACGGCGACAGCCGCACCGTGGCGCAGCCCGACGGCGACGGCCGCACCGTAACTGAGAACGGTGAGGTCGCGGAGGACCGAAACACCCGCGTCTAACTCCCCCGATAGGCGCATTGCAAAACGGAACGGCCGGGCCCCGCCCGGCCGTTCTGCTGTCCGCTGACGGGGTAGGGCCGAGCCTATACTTGCCCCCAAGCAGTGCCGACGTAGCTCAGCTGGCCAGAGCACTTCACTCGTAATGAAGGGGTCCCCGGTTCGAATCCGGGCGTCGGCTTCGCTCGGAATCCCCGATCCCACGGGGTTTCTCTTGCATATCCGGACGGCCTGAAGAACGTGCGGTAGCGCCGGGGTCAACGCGGGGGTCAACACCGTCTTTCGGTGAGCGCCCCTAGCCGCAGAGAGTGTCCCTAGCCAGGAGCCCTCCTGCCATGACCCCCGACCTTTCCGTCAGGTCAGCACGGGAGCAGGCGGAAGAGCTACACCGGAACGGCTCGCACGCCAGCCCCCAAGTCCGGCTGCACTAGTCGCGAACGACAGTTACGAGATGGGTCGAGCCGCTAGATTTCTGAGCCGTGACATCTATGAACGTCTTTCGCTCGAGGCTTCCTGACCACCTTGACGGGATTGAACGCAACCCGCTGCCATTCGACCGCCCTGGCGAAGATGCCCTGCAGCATGGCAAGCGTGCGGCGCACCGTCTCGTTTTCAACGCCGTCGTGCTGAAGATCCGCCCGGAACTCGGCGATTCGCTCAGGCGTGATCCTTCGTAGCTCCACCTGACCGAGCGCCGGCAGCACGTGGCGGTTCCAGTGGGATGCGTAGGACTTGAGCGTTGCGAGCTCGAGGTTAGGGACAGCCTCGACCTCCCACCATCGGGCGGCGAACTGGGCCAGCGTTTCTCTGCCCGCACCGAGCATGGCCAGCTCCCCGGAGCGCTTGAGCATGCGGAGTTTCGCCTTGAAGTCACGCGCGTCCCGGTCTGTATCGAAGGTCGCACTTCGCTTTACCCCGGAGTCGTCGATCCGCAATTCCGGAACGCGGCCGCGCAGCGATGCCCGCCTGAGAGCTGTTACAAAGAAAATAGTTGGGAAGCCGGTCGTCGAGAAATTTGTCATTGCTCGGCGGCACGGCCCAGTCCCACATCGGTGGCGCATCGTTTCCGCTCGACCTCGGCGAGCCCTCACCAGTTTCGGCGGGAACCGTGAAAGGAGAGATAGGACCGGGGGCTATCGACGAATAGGAGGAATGAGATGCGACTGAGTCTTCGACCGCTTGATCCAACGGAAGGCGCGGCGCTCAAGAAACCACGATGCACGAAGACCTCGAGGCGGTAAGACTGGGCGGCATGCGAATCCCAGAGAACATCCAGAGTTTCATCGACAAGCAGGCTGAGGACGCTGCCACCGAGTACGATGACCTCAAGGCGGTCGTCTTCAACGGCACCCTCAAGCGCTCACCCGAGGCAAGCCACACCGAGGCGTTGCTGGAGATCCCGAAAGGGATCATGGAGCGCGTCGGAGTGGAGGTCGAGGTGATCCGCACTGTCGACCACGTGATCCCTCCGGGCGTCTGGCCCGACATGACCGAGCACGGTTACGGGCAGGACGACTTCCCCAAGATCTACAACGAGCACGTCGTGCCGGCGGACATCCTCATCGTCGCGGGCCCGATCTGGCTCGGAGACCAGGCTTCGACGACCCGCCTGATCATCGAGCGGCTTTACGCCTATTCCGGAGACGTGAACGACGCCGGGCAGTGGTCCTACTACGGCAAGGTCGGCGGGGCCCTCACCACGGGTAACGAGGATGGCGGCAAGCACGTCAGCGCCCAGGTTCTCTACGCGCTCCAGCACATCGGGGTCACAATTCCTCCGCAGTCCGATTCGTACTGGAACGGTGAGGCCGGCCCCGGCGACTCCTATGCGGACCCGGGCAGCGGTGGGCCCGAGAACGCATGGACCAGCCGCAACACGACCTTCATGACCTGGAACATCCTCCACTTCGCGCGGATGCTCAAGGATGCGGGTGGTGTCCCGGCTTACGGCAACTCGACCTATGAGTGGGATCTCTCGATGCCCGACCACCCGAACCCCGAGTATCGGGCTCCTAGCGAGCCGTCCTAGGAGGAGGAGCGATGGCGGTGGAGAAACTCGAGCCCGCGGTCGAAGGCCTTGCGCAAACCCGCGAGGCGCTTCACCGCGTCGCCGAGGAGCTGGTCGCCCCGGCGCGAAAGCCGCAAAACGAGATTGCGCTGAAGGCGACCCCGGGAGGGTTCGGGACGCCCCTGTTCGAGTTCGGGGGCGCCGAGTGCCAGGTGCGGGTCGAAGGCGCCGATCTCGTGGTCAAACGGGCCGGGGAGGAGAGGCGCGAGCCACTCAGCACTCTCGCCGCGGGGGCGCGGCTGATCGGGGAGGACTTGCTGCCCGACGGACCGCCCACGAACGAGACACCGCTCGGGATTGACCCCGCGGCGGCCGAGCAGTTGGGACGCTGGTACGGGCTGGCCGGCGCCGCGCTCGAGGCGCTGCGCGAGGAGTGGGCCGCCGACGATGCCTCCGAGTCCAATCTCTGGCCCGAGCACTTCGACATCGCGATCGAGGCTGGTTCGGCGGCCCGCGGCAGCCGTGCCAACTACGGTTTCTCGCCAGGCGACGCCGAGCACAAGCTGCCCTATCTCTATGTCGGCCCCTGGACGGCCGAGGTGTCGGGGGACATCTGGAACGCGAAGGGCTTCAACGGCGCCGAGCTCGACTATTCCGAGATCGTCGGGGCTGAGGACCAGCTCGCTTTCGTCCTCGACTTCTGCCGCACCCGCAAGGAGCTCCTCGACCGATTGGAGGAGATGTGAGCGAAAACGGATCCGGTCAGGCCGTCGAGTGGCACAAGGTGCTGGAGAAGAACGGGCTGCCGGAAGGGAGGGTCACGACCGTCACCGCAGGCCTCAAGAGCTGCGCGCTGGTTCACTTCGACGGCAAATACGCGGCGCTCGATAACCATTGTCCCCACCAGGGCGGGCCGCTCGGCGAGGGATCGATCGAGAATGGGCTGCTGCGCTGCCCGTGGCACGGCTTCGACTACGACCCGCTGACCGGCCAGTCGCCGGGCTTCGAGGACGAAGCCACCTGTTACCCGCTCGAGATCCGCGACGACGGGATCTACGTCGGCGTCGAGCCGCCGACCCAACACGAGCGCACCGTCACCGACGCCATGGTCGAGACGATGGTCGAGTGGGGCGTCAAGCACGTCTTCGGCATGGTCGGGCATTCGAACCTCGGCCTCGCTGACGCGATCCGCCGCCAGGTCGAGGCCGGCAAGCTCGACTACATCGGCATCCGCCACGAGGGCGCCGCCGCCTTCGCCGCCTCGGCCTACGGCAAGCTCACCGGCAAGCCCGCCGCCTGCCTGACGATCGCCGGCCCCGGCGCCACCAATCTCCTGACCGGGATGTGGGACGCCAAGGTCGACCGCTCGCCCGTGCTGGCGTTGACCGGCCAGGTCGCAGTCCAGGTTCTCGGCCCGGGCGCCTTCCAGGAGGTCCCGCTCGACAAGGCGTTCGAGTCGGTCGCCTGCTGGTCGCAAACGGTGCTGCCTTCGTCCAAGCACACGGAGCTGATGGCGCTCGCCTGCAAGAACGCCATCCTGCAGTCGGCCCCGGCCCACCTCATCTTCCCCGACAACGTGCAGACCGAGCCGGCTCCCGAAGAGGAGGTCGTCCCGCCCGCCGGTCGGCTGACCGAGCGGGAGATCTCCCCGCCGGCCGAACAGGTCGAGAAGGCGATCGCCAAGCTGACGAAGGCCAAGCGCCCAGTCATCATCGTCGGCCACGGGGCGCAGGAGAACATGGACGAGGTGATCTCGCTGGCCGAGGCGATGAAGGCGCCTGTGATCACGACCTTCAAGGCCAAGGGCCAGATCGGCGACGACCATCCGCTCGGGTGCGGTGTGCTCGGGCGGAGCGGCACCCCGGTGGCGAGCTGGGTGATGAACGAGGCTGACCTGCTGCTCGTCTTCGGGGCCTCGTTCTCGAACCACACAGGCATCTACCCGGGCCACCCCATCATTCAGGTCGACTTCGACCCGCTGCAACTCGGCAAGTTCCACGCTGTGGAGATCCCGGTCTGGGGCGAGGTCGGCGTCACCGCCAGGCTCTTCGCCGACAGGCTCGGGGCCGAGAAGCTAGCGGCCACCGACCAGCGTCCCGATGTTGCCGCCCGCAAGGAGATCTGGAACGCCGAGAAGGCGAATCGGGCCGTCGATGACCGCGCCAACGGTGTCGCCTCAGCGGCGGTCTTCGCCTCGATGAGCAAGCTGGTCCCGGAAAACGCGGTCATCGCCGTTGACGTCGGCAACAACACCTATTCGTTCGGTCGCTACTTCGAGTGCTCGGGCTCGCAGCGGGTGCTGATGTCGGGCTACCTAGGCTCGATCGGCTTCGGCTATCCGGCCGCGATCGGCGCCTGGGCTGCGATGCCCGACCGGCCGATCGTCTGCGTCAGCGGGGACGGTGGCTTCGGGCAGTACATGGCCGAGGTGACGACTGCGGTACGCCACAACATGAACATCACCCACGTTCTGCTCAACAACGGCCAGCTTGGAAAGATCTCCAAGGAGCAGGCGGCGGGGGAGTGGGACGTGTGGCAGACGCAACTGACGAACCCCGACTTCTCCAAGTACGCCGAGAACTGTGGCGCGCTTGGGATCAGGGTCTCGGAGGCAGGCGAGCTCGACGAGGCGATCCAGCGTGCATTGGCGCACGACGGGCCGTCGATGGTCGAGGTGATCGCCGATCCGAACCTGATCTGACTCAGGTCGCGGAATTTCGGAGCCATCCGTCTCGCCTTTGGCCGCATGGTGGGGCTCTGGGTAGCGAGGCTCCATCGGGCGGCGTTCCTATTCTCTGCACATCGTTGTAACCGGCACCGCCTTAGAAGACTCGGTTCGTGATGCGGTTGACAGGTTCATCCCCGTCGTCGAGGCGATCGGCGCCTCAGTCATCGCGGTCGGGGTGGTGCTCGCTGCGACCGTCTACCTGCTTTCCGAGCTGCGGCTCCGGCCCGTCGCCTACGAGCACGTGCGGCTGCTGCTCGGCCGCTACCTCGCGCTCGGGCTCGAGTTTCAGCTCGCCGCCGACATCCTGAAGACGGCGGTTTCACCGACCTGGAACGACATCGAGCAGCTTGCCGCGATCGCCGCGATCCGGACGGTGCTCAACTACTTCCTCTCCCAGGAGATCGAGAAGGCCGCCGAGATGGAGAAGCACGGAATGCTTGCGATACCGGGCGAGATGCCGAAGCCGGCCCGGGATCGACAGTGAGCGGCCCGCGCTTACCACCCGAGCTGACCTCGGCTGCTGCCGCGGTCCCGTTTGCGATTGGCGCGACGATCATCTTTCTCGGCGCGTGCCTGGCGCTCTTCTCGGGTCGCCGAGCCGGGTTTGCGCTCGCCAACCACATCACTCTCGGGCTCGAGTTCTTGCTCGCTGCCGGGCTGATTCGCCTTGCCAGCGCGCGCAGCCTCGAGACGCTGGGGCTTGTCGGCGCGATCATTGTCGCCCGGCGGATCATCATCCTTGGCGTGCGCTGGGGCGCCCGGGCGGCCGAAGGTTGATCGGCCCTGGCGGCCCGGCGCTGGGTCCGAAATAGCCGTCGCTGCGGTGCGTCGTTCCAACCAGGCGGGCTTGACGCCGGACGCGGCCGTTCGGATGCTCCCCACCCCACCTCATCCGAGGAGTCACATCACTTCAGACGACTTGACTTAGCCGCAAACGTCTTTTGGGCGAGTCCGGACCCTTAACAACGCCGGAACAACGGCCGCTCGTCTCGCGCTAGGCATGAGCCGGATTGCCGTCAAGAACTCACTCCGGTGTTGCGCACCCGCCGCCGTCGCGTAACGGAACCGTCGTCAAGACGACAGACACCCGTGACGAGCGAGTTCCCCTGCCCGGCAGGTCGCCGATCTCGGTCTGGTGTTAGCGTGGCAGACCGTCGGGTACCGCCACCCGCCCCGGAGTGCTCCGACGGCGGCAACTGCCCACCGTACGCGAGGCACACGAACGCAAAGGAGCACCATCCCGATGAGCACCAGTCAGCACGAGACCAACGGCGCGACCCGGCTCGCTTACATCCTCGGGGTACCGCTGGCCGAGAATGTCGTGCGCCAGTGGCCGCAGATGCGTGAGGTGGTGCGCACGAGCCAACTCGTCGCCGATGTCGAGGGCAACTTCCCTGAGCTCACGCTCGAGGTCGGCAGACGTCTCCATCTCGACGATGTCGTCGTGGTCGAGTGGACCTGCGACTACGGCGATGGGCGGCTGTACCGGAACGTGACGATCGGCGAACTCGAAGACGGGCGAGCGGTCCGTGTCACCGACTACTGGGGTGAGCCGACGTCGACCCCGGAATGGCGCCGGTCGATCACCGATCAGCTCGACATGCCCGGCGACGGCACATGGCCTGACGCAGATCGTCTCGCCCACCACTAACCCCGACTGCTCGAGTTGGAGCTCAGCGGATCAACAACGGCGTGGCCACTCGAAAGGCGCGCGGCTCAGGGTTGGAGCCCGTCCGGCCTCGGGCAGCTCAATCAGGCGGTTTCAGTCCAGACGAGCGCGGAGCCGTCGAGCACGATCGTGCCCTCCTGGTTCGTAATTGTCGTCCGAAGCTTGGTGAGCGGCTTGTCGTCACGCGCCTCCAGTTAGACGGCACGCTCCGGCTCGTTGGGGAACACAGCGGCCGTAACGCCCGGAGAGCGCCGCACACCCGCACCCGTCGCCCTGCCGGCATACTCCTCCCAGGAGGCGAGCAACCTCGAGTTTCTGACGTGGAAATCGACTGGTATACGGAAGAGCGGATGGAGCTGCGCAGCCTCTTTGAGCTCGCCGAGGACTCGCCGCAGCGGCTGGCGGCCTCGCGAGCAGGGCCGTGTCCTGGTCGCCACAGACGACGGTCAGATCATTGCGTACCTTCAGCTGGTCGAGTCCGATGCCGCCGACGAGTTCGAGCTGCGAAGCATGGCCGTCGCCGACCACTATCAGCGCCAAGGCGTCGGCCGCGCCCTCGTCAGACACGCCATCGCCGAGTGCCGCCCGGCCGGAGTGCGCACAGCCTCCCAAACGACGAATGCCAGTGCCCGCACTGGGGTTACGTCATCAAGGGTAGGTTCACATACCGCTCAAGCGACAGCGAGGAGGTCTTCGAGGCTGGCGACGCCTTCTACCTCCCACCCGGTCACGTCGGGGTAAGCAATGAGCCGGGCTCCGAGATGATCCAGTTCAGCCCATCCGAGGACCTCAAGAAGACCGAGGAAGTCATTATGCAGAACATGCAGGGATGCAACCGGGCTGAGCCGGTCGTCGCAGAACGCCTCCCACGGATCAGCATTCCGGCGGGTCCTGCTCGCTCGTGATAGAGCGGTCTGCGAGCGGCGCGCGCCAAGGCTTTGCCCGCGAGCGACAGGAGCGGCGGGTGACTGCTGGGTCCTTTCAGGGTCCACAAACCAATCCTTCGGAGGTATCAGCCGTCCACCGGAGTCACCGCTTTGCAGCCCTTTCTGCCCTCGAGGTGACTCCCTAGGACTCCCAGGCTTCCCTCGTAATGAAGGGGTCCCCGGTTCGAATCCGGGCGTCGGCTTCTTCGTAGAGTCCGATTCGGGCGATTGCGCTCCAGGTCGACTGTGGCGAGGCGCCTGACTTCGAGCGCCGGCTGGTATTCTGGGCCACGGTGTGGCTCGGCCGCCCGCGGGGGGGAAGGGCTTGACCGACTTGGGGGAGGGATTCGGTGTCCACATCAGCACGCTTGACCTTACGTGGCATTTGCCTTTGCCTGGCGGGAACTGCGCTCGCGCTCGTATTTGCGAGCAGCGCCAGCGCCGCGAGCTTCAACGCGCGCGGCAGCGCCGAGCAGGTTTACGTCACCGGCCTGCCCGCGGGTGCCGGAATCTCGCTGCTCGACTCCGGCGACAGCGTGGTCCAGGCGCGGAGCGCCAACGCGCGTGGCGGTGCGCTCTTCCGCAACGTCGCACCGGGCAGCGGCTACAAGGTCCGCCTCGATTCCACCAGCGAGACCTCCGATCCTCTGACGGTGTTGACGACACAGTCGGCGCCGCCCTCGACGGACGTCTACAACCAGACCATCCCAACCGACGGCTACGGCTATCTGACGACCCGCGACGGCACCAAGCTGGCCTACTCGGTCCATCCGCCGACGGACGTCTCGGCCGCCCTAGGCCAGGAGCTGCCGCCCAACCCTGCCGGCGACACCTTGCCGGCACCGACTCTGATCGAATACTCCGGCTACGGCTACGCGAGGCCGGGACCGGAGGGCCCGCAGAGCGGGATCGCGACCCTCGCCAACCTAATGGGGTTCACGGTCGTCGACGTCAACATGCGCGGCACTGGCTGCTCGGGCGGTGCATTCGACTTCTTCGAGACGCTGCAGAACCTCGACGGCTATGACGTTGTTGAGACGGTCTCCCGGCAGCCGTGGGTCGCCCACAACAAGGTCGGGATGCTCGGCATCTCCTATGGCGGCATCAGCCAGCTCTTTACCGGCCAGACTCGCCCACCGAGCCTGGCTGCGATCACGCCCCTCTCTGTGCTCGACGGGGTGCAGACGACCCTCTACCCGGGCGGCATCCTCAACACTGGTTTCGCCTACGCGTGGGCGCAGGAGCGGTTGCGCGAGGCGAACCCGGCCGATCCCTCCGACCCAAACAACGGCGCCCAGTCATGGGCCGTCCAGCGCGTCGCCGAAGGGGATACGACCTGCCGGGACAACCAAGACCTGCATCCAGAGAAGGCCGACCTCGAGCAGAAGATCCGCGACAACGACCATTACGTGCCCGAGGTCGCCGACCCGGTGTCACCGATCACCTTCGTGGACAAGATCAACGTCCCCGTCTTCATGGCCTGCCAGTGGACCGACGAGCAGACCGGCGGGCACTGCCCGACGCTCGCCAAGCACATGACCGGGACCGACAAGAAGTGGTTCACGTTCACGAACGGCACCCACGTGGACTCGCTCAGTCCCGAGATCTACAACCGCCTCTACGACTTCCTCAACATCTACGTCGCGCAGCAAGCGCCGCCGCCCACCCAGACGGCATTCATCAACGCCACCGCGCCGGTCGCCTTCCAGGCGATCTTCGGCATCGACGGGCCATGTTTCGAGGGCCAGTGCGCGCCGCCGGCGATGACGCTGCCGCCGGACACGATCCAGGCGATGCCGACCTTGGGTCTCGCCCAGGCCGCGTTCGAGGCGCAGCCGTCGATCCGCGTCCTGTTCGACAACGGCGCCGGCAACTCGAGCAATCCCGGCTGGCCCTACCCGGGATTCGAGCAGTCGTTCTCGAGCTTCCCCGTCCCAGGCACTACGGCTCGCTCCTGGTATCTGGCGCCCGACGGTGCCCTTGCCGACGCGCCCGCCACCGGCTCCCGCGCCGACAGGTTCACCTGGGACGCGAACGCGAGGCCGCGGAACGACTTCACCGGCGACACCGGCGGGGGCGACAACGGGCTCTGGACCGCGACGCCGCCCTATCAATGGTCGCAGGACCCGGCCCAGCACGCCGTCGCCTACGCGACCGAGCCGCTGAGCCAGGACACGACCACGGTCGGCTCCGGCCGGGTGGACCTCTGGGTACGGTCCTCCGCGCCCAACGTGGACCTGCAGGTGACGATCAGCGAACTCCGGCCGGACGGCAAGGAGACCTTCGTGCAGAACGGCTGGGTGCGAGCCAAGGCACGCGCGCTCGACGAGGCCAAGAGCACTGAGCTCGAGCCGGTGCTCAGCCTGCGCGAGGAGGACTTCGCGCCGATGCCCGCCGACCGCTTCGTGCCCGTCACGATCCCGCTCTATTACGAGGGGCACGCCTATCGGGCGGGCTCGCGCATCCGCGTCAGGGTCTCGGCGCCCAACGGCGACCAGCCGATCTGGTCGTTCAACGAGACCGAGCCCGCCGGAACGGCGCAGGTCGAGATCGGTTACAGCCCCGGGATGCCGTCCCGCCTAGCCCTCCCGCTGGTGCCGGGCGTCGACGTGCCGGATCAGCTTCCGCCCTGCCCGGGCCTGCGCGGCGAGCCGTGTCGCGACTACGTGCCGTTCGAGAACGCCAGCTACTCACTCAACAGCTATCCCCGCCCCGGCGGCGGGACGCCGCTCCGGGTCCCGCTCGTGCCCGAGTTCAACGAGTGCACGAGCCCGGACGCGACCCACGTCGGGCCGCTCGAGTCAGGCTCCTGCAGCAGCCCGGCTCTCGCGTCGCAGCTGCTGACGACCTCAGCGACCGGGAAGGGGAGCGCCTCCGCACGACTGGATGTCCACCCCGGAAACCCGGCCACCCCCGAAGATGAAGCCGACGTCAGCATCGCCGCGTCGGCGACCGACGTCAGGAGCGCACCCGGCGGCGGCGATTACAGCGGCCAGATGGTGCTCTCTACCGGCATCAGGATGACGGACTTGGCCAACGGGCCCGGCGAGAACGAGGCGGCGACGGTCAAGGACTTCGATCTCGGCATCCCGGTCGGCTGCTCGCCGACGCCCGATCCCCTCGTGGGCTCGACCTGCTCGGTCACGACGAGCGCCGACACGCTCGTCCCCGGGCTCGCCAAGGAGGGCGACAGAGCGGTGATATCGGCGTTCTCCTTCCGGCTGCTCGACGCCGGTCCGGATGGCGATATCGACCCCGCCTCGGACCCGATCGGGCTCGGCTGCCCGCCGACGTGCGGCTCGGGCGACGAGGCGACATTTATGCGGCAAGGCCTCTTTACGCCGTAAATGTGGGTGAAGCCACGGTCTTCCCGGTGCGCCTTGCCTCCGGGCACTCGATTCTGTTCGAGGGCGGGAAGACTATTCGCCAGGTCGCAGCTTTGGTTCGGCCAGGAGTCCACCTGCTCGATGATGGATCGGCGACGCCTTCTTCGACGAGGCCACAAGGATGGGCAACGTGTGGGCAACACAACACCCGCCAACAGCCGCAAACGCGAGTTCGACGGCGAGCCGGATTCGGCTTTGTAAAAGGGAGACGAATGAGCAGCCGCAGACAGTCGCAACCCCCGCGTCGTGCTCGTAATGAAGGGGTGCCGTGAGGGTCACCGGCGACCTGGTCGAGCGGAACGTCGAGGAAGCAAAGGCCCTGGCAAGAACCAAACGACTAGGCTTGAAACTCAAGCGCGAACCTGTCGGAGAACGGGGGGGTGAAGTCCAAATCCCCAAACAGCGGCCTTGAGGTTGCGTTCGTGTTCATCGACGGATCAACTCGCGCTGGCCCCGCACACGGGCTGAACCGCAACCATTGAGGAGGTAATCATGCAGAGGTTGCTTGTATGGGGCGGGATACTGGGCAGCGTCGCCCTACTCGCTTTCGGAGTGGTCTCGATCGTGCTCGGGGCGAATGGACGGGACGACGTAACCGACCGCCTGTCGCGTGAGAAGATCGTCGGCACACCGGACATGAAGCCCGCGACCAAGGTGCCCGCCTTCGTAACCGACAAGCCGACGTGCACGGTTGCCGATCAGAAGGTGAATAGCGGTAGTCGAGCCAAGTGTTTTGCCGACTGGATGCGAGTGCACGCGCTCGAGGCCACCGACGGTAAGACCTACGCCGAGTTGCCGCGCTTCATTGACAAGAGCGGCAAGCCGACGGAAGACGAAGCGCAGGCGGCCAAGGATCCAAAGAGCGGCAAGCCTGTCGACAATCCGGTCCGCCAGGTCTGGGTGACGGAAACCGCGCTGGCCACGGCACTGAATACGTCCTACTTCGCGGAGCAGGAAGCAATCTACGCGATTGTGATCGGAATCATCATGATCATCGCCGGCATCGGATTCCTGGTGCTGACGCTTGGTGGGCTGAGGCCCGCGTTGAGCGCTCGCCGCTGAGTCGGTCGACGCCGCATAGGCGAGAAGGGAACGCGCAGGCTACGTCAGCGCGCTGCGGAAAGCCAACAGCAGCGCGTACGGTCCCTGGTGACTGAGAGGATCTGACGACTGATGGCACTTACGCGCACCGCAACCAAGCGGGTATACGACTTCTCCGAGGGATCGAAGGAGATGCGCGACCTGCTTGGCGGCAAGGGCGCGAACATCGCCGAGATGACGCGCATCCTGGGGGCCGATCGCGTTCCGGCCGGGTTCACGATCACCACCGAGGCGTGCGTCGAGTACATGCTCGGCGACCGGACACTGCCTGGCGGTCTCGCCGAAGAGATCGAACATGCTCTGTTGCGCCTCGAGGAACGGACGGGCAAGCGACTGGGAGACGACGACGACCCGCTGCTGCTGTCGGTGCGCAGCGGCGCACGCGATTCGATGCCGGGAATGCTCGACACCGTCCTCAACTTGGGGATCAACGACCGTTCCGTAGAGGGCTTGACCAAGCGGACCGGTAACGATCGCTTTGCATGGGACTCCTACCGCCGCTTCGCGCAGATGTTTGGAGACGTCGCGCGCGGCATCCCGGGCGAACGGTTCGAGGAGGAAATCGCCCGCGCAAAACGCGAGCGAGGCGTGACGCTGGACACCGACCTCGACACGGCCGCGCTGCGGGAGCTGACCGAGTGCTTCCTGACCCTGTACGAGTTCCCTGCCGACCCGCGTGAGCAGCTGATCCAGGCGATCCGTGCCGTGTTTGATTCGTGGGTGGGCGACCGAGCGGTCGAGTACCGCCGCATCAAAGGCATCCCGGACGAGTGGGGCACGGCCGTCAACGTGCAGCAGATGGTCTTCGGCAACAAGGGCAAGACGTCGGGTTCGGGCGTTGCCTTCTCGCGCGATGAGATCACGGGCGCGCCGAGCCCGAGCGGCGACTTCCTGCCCGACGCACAGGGAGAGGACGTTGTGTCCGGCGTGCGCACCCCACGCGACATCTCCGAGCTGGAGCAATGGCTCCCCGACGTCCAGTCCCAGCTCATGGACACCTTGCGCTTGCTCGAGCGCCACTTCAAGGACATGCAGGACACGGAGTTCACCGTGGAGGAAGGTCGTCTCTTCATGCTCCAAACGCGCAGCGCCAAGCGCCCTGCTCAAGCGGCGGTTCGCTTTGCCGTGGACGCAGTGGAGGAGGGCCTGCTGACCAAGCCGGAGGCGATCGCGACGATCGACGCAGGGTCGCTCGATGCGCTGCTGCACCCGACCTTCGACCCGGACGCCCGCTACGAGGTGCTGGCGCGAGGGGTGGCCGCGTCGCCGGGAGCCGCCAAGGGCGCGATCGTCTTTACCGCGGAAGACGCCGTGGCTGCCGGCGCGGACGGCACCCCCGTGGTCCTCGTGCGGCCGTTCACCGAGGCCGAAGACGTTGCCGGGTTCCAAGCGGCCAGGGGCATCCTCACCTCCGAGGGGGGCAAGGCATCGCACGCGGCGCTGGTGGCACGCGGCATGGGTCGCCCTGCCGTCACCGGCGCGGCGGATCTGCACATCGACCCACACGCGGGCGAGGTACGGATCAACGACACGGTCCTGCACGCGGGCGACAGAATCGCAATCGATGGCTCGCGCGGTCATGTGACGCTCGAGGATGTCCCGCTCGTGCGCCCGGAGGTGGACGAGCGATTCGCAACGGTGCTCGAGTGGTCCGACGAAATGCGGACGCTCGGCGTGCGCGCGAACGCCGACACACCGGCGGACGCGCGCAGGGCGCGCGAATTCGGTGCCGAGGGCATCGGACTGTGCCGAACGGAGCACATGTTCATGGCCGCCGAGCGGCATCCGAAGATGCGCGCGATGATCATGGCCGGTACCAGGGAGGCCAGGGACGTCGCGCTCGGCGAGTTGCTCGAGCTTCAGCAGGGCGACTTCGAAGGGCTCTTCGAGGTTATGCCAGGGGCGCCGGTCACGATCCGCCTGCTCGACCCGCCGCTGCACGAGTTCCTACCCGCGCGCGACGAGATCTTCGAGCAGATGGTGGATGCGCGTCTGGAGTGGACCTGCGCCATGCCAGGGCTGGAGCACGAGCTGGAACGGGTCGGGGAGCTCGAGGAGGTGAACCCAATGCTCGGGACTCGTGGGGTGCGACTCGGCGTGGTGCATCCCGAGATCTACGAGATGCAGGTGCGGGCCCTGATGAGGGCTGCTCGAACGGTCCGGGACCGCACCGGGGGGGCACCTGCGCTCGAGATCATGATCCCGCTGGTGGCTTACGAGCGCGAGCTCGAGCTGATGCGCGACTTGGTGCTCCGCGTTGCCGGGGAGGAAGGTCTCGAGCACGGCCGTGACTTCAGCGTCGGAACGATGATCGAGCTACCGCGGGCGTGCCTGGTGGCCGGCCGCATTGCCGAGCACGCCGAGTTCTTCTCGTTCGGGACGAACGACCTGACACAGACGGCTCTCGGCTTCTCGCGAGACGACGTCGAAAGCCAGATCATGCCGAGCTACATCGAGGCCAGGATCCTGCAACGCTCGCCGTTCGAGACGATCGACAAGTCGGGCGTCGGCGAGATGGTGCGCATCGCCTGTGCACGCGGTCGCGCACGCCGTCCAGATCTGCGCGTCGGCATCTGCGGCGAGCACGGCGGCGATCCCGACTCGATCCACTTTTTCCACTGCGCCGGGCTCGACTATGTGAGTTGCTCGCCGTTCCGTGTGCCCGTAGCGCGTGTCGCCGCGGCGCAGGCGGCGCTTGTCTCCTGCCCGGAACAGGCGGAGGCTCCGTAACGCCCGACGACCGTCGGTAGCCGGTGCGGCGGCAGCTCGATCCCAAGTCCGCGCAGCCGGATTCTGGCTCGCCGGACGAGCACGACCGCCCAGCAAGCGCCGGTCTTTCAGATCCTCGCGCATCGCGACGGGCCTGAAGGGATGAAGCGCTACTCAGAACGTTCGCGCGATGCTGTGTCCGCTTCGGCCACACCGGGGTCGTGGACCGAACGGGGCAGGACCAGCACTGGGCTGGGCGCGCAGCGCATGAGCTTCGCCGAGACACTGCCCGCCAGCACGTGGTGCATCGGCCCATAGCTGCGTCCACCGAGCACCAATATGCCTGCCCCTTTCGCCGCCTCAGCGAGCTGATCGACCGGATCGCCCTCGACAACGGTCGTGTCGACGTCGCCGGCGAGCTCGGAAACCGCTTCGTCGAGCTGCACCTGGAGTGCTGCTCCAGCTTCTAACGCGCCCTCGCTGTTGTGCCTGTGCGAGATGGAGTGGTGCAGCACGGCAACCACGCGCAGCTTTGAGCCGGCCACGCGCGCGAGCGCGTGGCCGGTACGCAATGTCGCGCGTGACTCTGGCGAACCGTCGAAGCCGACCACCACATCGGCCAATTCCGAGGGGGCCTGCTCCGCGAACCCGCGCGGCGCGACAATCACGGCACAGGGCGCTCCTGAGCACAACAGCTCGCCAACGCTGCCCACCACCACGCGACCGACCGGACCGCGGTGGGTGGAGCCGATCACGAGCACCGGCACTCCGTACTTGCCTTGCTCGGCCGCCAGCTCGTAGAGGCCCCGGGCCGGTGAGCTCGCTTCGATCGAAGTCGGCTGCACACGCTCGTCGTTCGCAGCCGCCGAGAGCGCGGGCTCGAGCACCCTGTGCACCTTTTCCCGCCGGGCCTGCGCGTACTGGTGGGTCTGCGCCACGAAGGGCGGCTGCCTGTCGACAACGTAGGCCACGGTGATGCCTCTGGATTCGAGAGACCCCAGCAGGCGGCCGAGAGCAAGCGCGTCCATTGCCTGCTCGCTGCGGTCGAACCCGACAATCACGGTGTCGAAGATCGCGGCCATGCCGTTCAGCTTACCCTTGGGCTGGGCGAGAGCTTGGGTCCCTGGTCGGTCGGGCGGCACCTTGACTCAGCGGGCGTTGTAGAGGGTCTGCCGACCAGCCAGTCAAGGCAAGGAGGGGGACAACGAGACTCAGGCGCGCTGCGGCATTTTGCATGCGTCTCGGCAATCGCCGGAAGCTATCTCGGGAGGGCGAACGCACATGACGAGTCGTGGACTCGCCGACGCTGGGCGAGGGAAGCGAACGTCCGACGATCAGCAGCGAGGGGCGACGTTCTCGGCTTCAGGCCTGGCCGCCGATTGCCCTTTCGGCCGGATGCGACGGAGCGCCGAGTTCGCGGCGTTGTACCCGCACATCCCGTGAGCGCCGGCCCCTGGTGGCGTGGCCGCCGAGCATAGATAGACGCCGGGGATGCCGGTCGCGTAGGGATCGAGCGCCGGCCGTGGGCGGAAGACGAGCTGCAGCGGGTCGTTGCTGCCGGTCACGACGTCGCCGCCCACGTAATTGGCGTTGAGCGCCTCGGTCTGCGCTACCGATCGGACGTCCCGAGCGACGATCCGGTCACGGAACCCCGGGGCGAAGCGATCGATCTGGGCCTCGATCTGCGCGGTTACGTCGCCCGTGTAGCCCGCCGGGACATGCGCGTAGCTGTAGACGGGATGGACGTTTCCGTTCGAGCGCGAGGGGTCGGCGAGGTACTGCTGGCAGACCAGGACGAACGGCTCGTCCGGCATCCGCCCTGAATGGACAAGCTTCTCCTTGCCGGCGATCTCGCGCAGGCTGCCGCCGACGTGGACGGTGCCCGCCCGGCGCGACGGCTCGTGCGTCCACGGCACGCCTCCCTCGACGGCGAAGTCGACCTTGAAGGTCCCCGGTCCGTGGCGGTACCGGGTCAGCGCACGCGCAACGCGCCGCGGCATCCGTTTGCCGGCGATCCGGACCGCCGCAGCCGGCGCCACGTCGAGCATGACGATGTCGGGCGAACCCAGCCCCTCGAGCGACGTGACCCGGATGGCGGTCTCGAACTTCGTCCCGAGGTGTTCGAGCAGCGACACCATGGCGTGGGTGATCGAGCCCGTTCCACCGTGCGCGACAGGCCATCCGTAACGGTGAGCGGCAGTGCCCATCACCACGCCGATGGCGGAGGACATCGGCGCGCCGAGTGGCCGCAATGCGTGGGCGGCGACGCCGGCGAACAGCGCTTGGGCCCCGGGCGTCGAGAACCGGCGCGCCAGCAGGGTCGCGGGCAGGGCCGAGTAGGTGCCAAAGCGGGCCAGCTTGAACGGATGCTCGGGCACATGCAGCATCGGGCGCAGGACATCCGCCGCGATGTCGTCGAACTGCTCGCTCAGCGGCCCGAACAGCGAGCGCCACGATTTCCCGTCGTCGCCGAGGCCGGCCGCGGTCTCGTCGACCGAGCGGTAGGCCGCCGCGCCGTGGCCGCCGTCGAGCGGATGGGAGTACTGGACGTCGGGCCAGCACCAGGTAAGCCCATGCGCCGTCAGGTCGAACTGCCGCGAGAACGGCGTGTCGACGGCGAGCGGATGGGCGGCCGAGCAATCGTCGTGCAGCAGCCCGGGAAGCGTCAGCTCGCTCGTGCGCGCGCCGCCGCCGAGCGTCTCGGCGGCCTCGAGCACGAGCACATCGACGCCCTCCGCCGCCAGGGTCAGGGCGGCAGCGAGCCCGTTGGGCCCGCTGCCGACGACGACCGCGCGCACTACGAAACTCCGACCGCCGAGGCGGGTGGGGCCGAGGCGGTGCCGCGCGGGCCGTGGCTGATGCGCTCGTAGCCTGGCTGGCGCCACTGCACCTGCACGGGGATCGGGCCGTTGGGCAGCCACGGCTGCTCCTCGACGGCGTCGCGGACGGCCCAGCTGCCGCGCTCGACGATGCCGACTGCCGCGTCCATGACCCAGTACTCCTGGCGGCCCCTGCCGATCGGGTCAGACTCGGCCCAGACGACGATCAGCTCCCCGGGCGCGAACTGACAGCGCTTCTGAACCGACTCGATCAGGCGGTCGTTGTGCAGGTGGCCGTCGCCGAAGTTCCAGCCGAGGATTGCAGAGCACATCAGCTCGCCCTCACGCGGATCGTATGCGTCCATGTCCGCGCCCAGCTGGTTGATCATGACTGAGTTGAGACCACGCCCCTGGCTGTGCAATGCCCGCCAGCTCAGGTACTGGTGGATCGTGACGTCTGCGATGTCTGCGTCGAACATGGCGGTGAGCTGGTCCTTCTGCATCGCCGCCGGCTTGACGATGTGGGCGTTCAGCTTCGCCTCGGCACCGGGTGCGAGCGCCCACATGCCGCTGGCCCAGTTGCCCGAGTACTGGCGCAGGGACGGCAGGAACGACACGAGATCGGGCCGCAGCTCGCCGAGCACCGGAAAGAACAGCAGCCCGCCCACGGTCACCGCGAGCAGCACCGGATCCATGTCCCCGAGCCCGTACCCCTCGTGTGCCGGATACCCCAGGAACAGGAACGCGGTGATGAACATGAACATCACGTTCCACTCCAGCGGCGCCGCGAGCGGGAACGTCGAGGTGATGAAGACGTGGTAACAGATCATGAACACCGCGGTGACCGCCGTCAGCGTCGGGTTGTGCGAGAACAGCAGGATCAGCGGCGGGATCAGCTCTCCCACCGCGCCGCCGACATGCGACAGGCGCTTGGCGGCCTTCGACGGACGCAGATCCGTCGGGAAGTTCGCGTAGTGCATCCGCTTGATCGCCTTGACCGGCAGCCACGGCGTGTTGCTCACCATCGGCGGGATGACCAGCTCGAAGTGCCGGTTGAGCTTCGAGATCCCCGCGCCCAGCCAGATGATCACGATCAGCAGCTTCGCCGCCACGATCATGTCCACGAACGGGAAGAACGCGAAGAACACCAGCGCCGGCAGCCACTGTTCGGCGCGAGCGGCCAGGAAGATGGTCTTGTCGCGCAGACCGGTGAGGACGAGCAGCGCGATGATGGGGATGATTGCCGCCGGCGCGATGAGGCCCTTGTTGGCGCCGATCGCGTCGGTGACCGATGTGTCGTGGACGCCCGGGAGCGCGAGCGCAACCACACTGCTGGCGAGCAGCGCGAGATACAGCAACACATCAAGTCTGGTGCGCGTGTCACCGTCGGTGAACGGAGCCTTCCCCGGCCACGGCGGGACCCGGATCGTCTTGGGGCGCGCCCAGTAGAGCACGCCGCCGGTCATCGGTTTGAAGTGACCCGTCAGCGGGCCCCACGCGCCGCCGATCCCGAGCACCTCAACAAGCAGGGTCCAGACCACGAGCTTCTCGTAGACAATCGGCTCGTCCCACCAAGCCGCCGGGTGCAGTGGGTTGAGGTCCGAGGTCAGCGTGCTCAAGAGCACACCGCCGAGCGCGTAGAAGAAAACGACCTTGGCGACGTAGATCAGCATGATCATCTTCGCTGAGCCGGAGCCGTACTCGACCCAGTGTCGCGTGAGCGTCTTGATGCGCTCGCGGTACGGCGTTTGCATGAACGTCGCCGGATCAACCGGCGGGAAGTCTGGTGTCGTCAGACCCATCGATTCTCTCCATCCGGGACTCGGTTCTCTCTCCCGGGGCTGATGCTAACCGAGGGTGATCCGCTGAGCCAGCGACCGCCGCGGACGACTAGATGGTTGATTCCACGATCCACGCACGCACGGATGACGAGTCATCCCGGCGCTGGATCGGCGTCCTCAAGCTCGCCCATGCAACCAGCATGGGCTTCGCCCTCGTCCTTGCCCAGCTTGATCTGCCTCGCCCCCGCACGCACGCGG
>JBBQNR010000025.1:0-35311 GCA_038330145.1 Solirubrobacterales bacterium | reverse complement strand
TTCCGATCTGTCGCGCAGCCCGACCGGAGCGACGGCGGTCACCACCGCGCCGTCCGCCGGGGTGAGATAGGCCAGCCCCGCGGTCATGTCGCCCGCAAGGACCTCGTCTATCTGCTCGGACCAGCTGACCACGGGAGGAATCCTACGCGCCGCCCGCTGGCGCGGCTACGTCGTCTCTCGGGCCAAGATCGGCGCGGCTACGCCGCTTCGATCTCGAATACTTGGCCGGCTCGCTGCGCGCGCCGGACACCCCAGGGCATGTGAGCCGACTGCGCCGCTGGCGCGGCTACGTCGTCTCTCTTGCCAAGATCGGCGCGGCTACGCCGCTTCGATCTTGGTTATTTTTAGCTTGCGGGCGGGGCCGCGGGGGACGGCGACGCTGACGATGTCGTTGCGCTTGTGGCCGAGCAGGGCGCGGCCGACCGGGGATTCGTTCGAGAGCTTGTTCTCGGACGGCTCGGCCTCGGCCGTGCCGACGATCTGGTACTGCACCGACTTGCCCGACTTCTGGTCCTTGACCCGCACCAGCGAGCCCACGGAGACGACGTCGGTCTCGACGTTCTTGTCGTCGAGGATGGTGGCGCTGCGCAGCTTGTCCTCGAGCTGTGAGATGCGCGCCTCCAGCATCGCCTGCTCGTTCTTGGCGTGGTCGTACTCGGCGTTCTCGGAGATATCGCCGAACTCGCGGGCCTCCTTGATGCGCTCGGCCACCTCCCGGCGTTTTTCGGTCCGCAGGATGTCGATCTCGCTCTTCAGCTTCTCGAACCCGTCACGCGTCAGGACTACATCTCTTGGCATGGTCCTCTCTCACCTCTGGATGCCCCTGAAGGGCGGCCCACCGCCGCCTCGGGACAGCAAAAACCCCCGAGCGAGGGCTCGAGCTCGAGCCGTCACCTCACGTACGGGGGCGGGAAGTATAGCGAGGCCAAATTTCGGCCCTTTTGGGGCGGATTATGGCCCTGAGGCGCCTGATTTCATGCTCCTGAGCGTGGTTTTCCCCGCCGTCAGCGATTTAGCTCGTAGATCAGCCGCAGGCCCTTGAGCGTGAGCAGATCGTCGACGATGTCGACCGTCTCGGTGAAGTCGACGATCACCCTCGCCAGCCCCCCGGTGGCCAGGGTTGTGATGCCCTCGCCGAGCTCCGCTCGCAGGCGCCGGCAGATCCCGTCCACCTGGCCGGCGAATCCGTAGACGATTCCCGACTGGAGTGAGTCGTCGGTCGACTTGCCGATCAGCGCGCGAGGCTGCTCGATGTCGACCTTGGGAAGCCTGGCCGCGCGCGTTGCCAGCGCCTCCATCGAGATCTCGATGCCGGGGGTGATGATGCCTCCGAGGTACTCGCCGGCGCCGGAGACCGCGTCGTAGGTGATGGCGGTGCCGAAGTCCACCACCACGCAGGCATCCTGGCAGCGGTCATACGCGGCGACCGCGTTCACCAGCCGGTCGGCGCCCAGCTCACGTGGGTTGTCGAGCAGGATCGGCATCCCGGTCTTGGTGCCAGGACCCACGATCAGCGCCTCGCGATCGAGGTAGCGGTCGAACAGGTGCCGGTACTCCGGCAGCAGGCGCGGTACCACCGACGAGATCGCCTCCGCATCGATGTCGGCGAACTCGATGTCCCGCAGCGCCAGCAGCTCGTGCAGCATGATCGCCAGCTCGTCCCCCGTCGCCTCACGCTCGGTGGAGAACCGCCAGTGCTCGACGAGCTCCGAGCCGTCGAAGGCACCGACGTGCGTCTGGGTGTTGCCCACGTCTATCGCCAGCAGCATGGCGGCCGATTATTCCCCTTTTCTGCGTCGATCACGGTTCAGGGCTGTGCCCCCCGCGCCGATACCAGACCCAGGAGCCCCGTGCGGCCCCGATGCCGTATGCCGAACGCCGGTCGACAAGCCATGATTCTCCTATCCCTCGCCCTGGCGGTCGCGGGTGCGATCCTGCTCGCCGTCGCGAACCTGGAGCAGGCCCTCCTGGTGCTGGCGATCGCGGCGATCGTGTGCGGATTCGGGCTGTCACTGCGCACTCGCAGCAGCGCGAGACCGGAGGCAACCCAAGCGAATCAGCAGCACCTCCGTGTCGAGGAGGAGACGCGGCGACAAGCACAGGTGGACTTCGATGAAGCGCTCCAATCGGCCGGCAACGAGCACGACGCCTTCGTGCTGGTGCAACGGCACCTAGAAAGGTCGATACCGGAGAGCACGGCAGTGGTGCTGGGACGAGACGACGAGCGGCTGCGGGCCAGGACCCCGCTTGCGCCCGGAAGCGCGTTCTCACTCAAGCTCGCCGACGCGAGTCCTGACTCGTGCAGCGCGCTGCAGCTGGGACGGCCCTACGAACGCGCTTCGAAGACGCCCGAGCCTCTCGCTCCGTGTCAGCTCTGCGGCGTCATGCCGGCCGCCAGCCACTGCGAACCCTGCTTCGCGAGTGGCGAGCTGATCGGCTCGGTGTTGGTGATGCGAGCCGAGCAGTTGACTGCAATCGAGCGCCAGGTGGTGACCGACACGGTGCGGCGAGCCGCTCCCGCGCTCGGCAGCCTTCAGAGGCTCGCGCTCGCTCGCCGCAGCGCCGCGACCGACGAGCTGACGGGACTTCCCAGCGCCCAGACCGTGCAGGACAGCCTCAAGCACATGATCGCCCAGGCCGGGAGGCGAATCGCGCCGCTGTCGGCGGTCGTGGCGGAGGTCGACTACCTGGAGGAGATCAACGACCTTTGTGGGCAGGCCAAGCGAGACGAGCTGTTTGTGGCCGCCGCGCAGGCCCTGGCCGTCACGGCGCGCGCGAGCGACTTCGTCGGCCTCCACGGCACCGATCGGTTCGTCGTACTGCTGCCGGACACCAGCGAGGAGGGCGCAGCGACACTTGCCGCGAAGCTGCGCTCGGCCGTGTCCGCGATTCAGATGCCGGGACTCGAGCGTGCCGTGACGGCCTCCTTCGGAATCGCGGTCTTCCCGCGCGACGGCGCCGCCGGCGAGTCGCTGCTGCGAGCTGCGGAGCGCGCAGTGCACTCGGCGAGGACCAGGGGTAGCAATCGCATCGAGATCTTCAGCTAATAGCCCTTCTCAAAACGTTTCACCGGGAACGGCGGCCTCCGGGGCCGCCATGGGCGTCCTCTGTCGACCCTGTACTGACCATGACCAGTACAGGGTCTCCCTGCGTCCTTGCCTGGCGGCCCCGGGCGCCTCGCCGTTCCCTGACGAACGTTCCGAGAAGGCCCACTGGTGCCCCCGTGCCTGCGGGGATCGCGGAATCAGTCAGCTGGTCAGCGACGCCGCCACGGCGTTCACTCGCTGACCAGGGGCCAGCTCCAGAGCCTCCCTCAATGACGCCCCCCCGGGCAGGGTCAGCGCCGGGTCCAGCTCGAGCAGCGGCTCGAGCACGAAGCGGCGCCGGGTGACCTCAGGATGCGGGATCACGAGCCGCCCGTCGGCAACGGTCAGCTCCCCCACCAGCAGCACGTCGACGTCGATCGGCCGCGGCCCGCCGGTGGGCCCACCGGGCCGCCGGCCAAGCTCGGCCTCGACTCGCTTGCACTGCGCGAGCAGACGGTGCGGGTCGAGCTCTGTCTCGATCTTGACCACGGCGTTGAAGAAGTCGGGCTGGTCCAGCACCTCCCCCACGGGCTCGGTCTCGTACACCGAGGACGCATCCTGCACGCGGATGCCAGGCGTCGCGCGCAGCAGGTCGAGCGCCGAGCGCAGGTTGGACAGGCGGTCTCCTTCGTTTGATCCGAGGCCGAGGTAGGCCACGCGGGCGCCGCCCGGCGCGCCGCCCCGGCTCAGCGCGAGACCTCTACCGACACTTCCTCGACGGCGACCGGCAGCGGCGGCTCGGGCTTGGTGGCTCTCACCAGCACGCCGGCGGCCCCGAAGCGGTCCATCAGCGCGTCGGCTATCGCGGTGCAGAGACGCTCCAGAGTGCGGTAGGAGCGCTCGGTCGCGATGAAGGTGACCGAGTCGCAGACAGCGCCATAGTCGATCGTGTCCTCGATGCGGTCGGTCACGGTGGCGTCACAGTCCTCGAGATCGAGGCTGATGTCGAAGACCAGGCGCTGACCGGTTTCCCGTTCCGCCTCGGTCACGCCGTGGTGCGTGAAGACCGACAGGCTGCTGATCTCGACGGTGACGAACGAGTCCCCAGGCTCCTTGGACTCTTCCTCCTGCTCCCCGAACTCTCGCCCTTCGTACTCGCTCATAATGCCTGCAAATTAGACAATTTTCATACCTCACTGCCGTCGATTGTGCGACCCACGCGGGGTTCGGGAAGCTGGGACTCCAAGGTAGCACCGAAGACAGCAATGGCATCCCGCGTGGCCCCCACGTCGTGGACCCTCAACATCGCCGCGCCACGCTCCATGGCGATCAGGGCCGCGGCAAGGCTGCCGCCGAGCCGCTGGTGCTCGGGCCTGCCCGTGAGGGCGCCGATGAAGCGCTTCCTCGAGGCGCCGACCAGGACCGGCCGGCCCAGGGCCACGATCTCGTCCAGCCGCCGCAATAGCTCGAGGTTGTGCTCCAGGGACTTGCCGAAGCCAATGCCCGGATCGAGCCAGATCCGCTGCTCGGCGATTCCAGAGCCGGTCGCCAGCTCCAGCCTCTGCTCGAGGAAGGACACCACCTCGGAGACGACGTCCTCGTAGCGCGGGTCCTGCTGCATGGTGCGGGGGCGGCCCTTCATGTGCATCAGGCAGACGTCCACCCCAGAGTCGGCGACCACCGCAGCCATCCCGGGATCGCCGGACAGCGCCGTGACGTCGTTGAGGAACGACGCGCCCCGCGCGATCGCCTCCCGCGCCACGGCGGCCTTGGAGGTGTCGATCGAGAGCGGAACGCCGATCTGCTCCGACAGCCGCTCGATCACCGGCAGCACCCGGCGAAGCTCCTCGGCTTCGGCCACCGGCTCGGCACCGGGCCTCGTCGACTCCCCGCCGACGTCGATCATGTCCGCGCCTTCCTCCGCCAGGCGCCTGCCGTGAGCGACCGCTGCCCACGGCTCCAGGAACTGGCCGCCGTCCGAGAACGAGTCAGGCGTGACGTTGAGCACGCCCATGACGAGGGGGCGTGGAGAGGACACCGCCGAGGATGGATCCGGACTAGTGGGCGTTCTCGGAACGTTCCCGGTGAAACGTTTTGAGAAGGGCCATTAGACGGTCTGGGGATCGAAGGCGAGGTCGATCAGATCTCTGGCCGCTTGCGATCCGTGGCCCGCGTCTCCGCGGTGCCACCGGCCAGGCCCGGGCGGGGCCTGGGGATCGGTCGCGCCTCACCGACAGGCTTGCGCTCCGGCTCGGGCTCGGGCTCGGGCTCGGTCTGAGACTTGGGCGGGACCGGCGGGCCGAAGACCTCCTCGGTGGACTTGCCGGCCAGCAGCTGCTCGAACTCCTCGCGCTCGATCGTCTCGCGCTCGACCAGCACGTGCGAGAGCCGCTCGAGGTTCTCCTTTTGCGTGGTGAGGACCTGCTTGGCGGTCTGGTGCGCCTCCTCGACGATGCGCCTGATCTCGTCGTCGATCTCACGCGCGATCTCGTCCGAGTAGTCCGGCTCGGCGCTGAATTCGCGGCCCAGGAACGGCATCGACTGGTCGTGCCCGAAGGTGCGCGGGCCCAGCTTCTCGGACATGCCGAAGCGCATCACCATCTGCTTGGCGGTGGTGGTCACCTTCTCGAGGTCGTTGGCGGCCCCGGTGGTTATCTCGCCGAAGATGATCTCCTCGGCGGTGCGGCCGCCGAGCGTCATCGCGAGCGTGTCCGAAAGCTCCGCCCGCGTGGTCAGGAACTTGTCCTCGGTGGGCAGCGAGATCGTGTATCCGAGCGCCTGGCCGCGCGAGATGATCGAGATCTTGTGCACCGGGTCGGTGTCCTGCAGGAAGTGGGCGACGATCGCGTGCCCCATCTCGTGAAAAGCGGTGATGAGCCTCTCCTTCTCGCCCATCACGCGGGTCTTCTTCTCGGGACCCGCGATCACGCGCATGATCCCCTCCTCGAGCTCGACCTGAGTGATCTCGCGCTTGCCCTCGCGGGCGGCCAGCAACGCCGCCTCGTTGACGAGGTTCGCAAGGTCGGCGCCGGTGAAGCCCGGGGTCTGGCCGGCGAGGTTGTCGAGGTTGATCTGCTTTGCGAGCGGCTTGCCCCTCGTGTGGACCTCGAGGATGCGCGAGCGGCCCTTGCGGTCGGGCCGGTCGACCACGACCTGTCGGTCGAAGCGGCCCGGGCGCAGCAGCGCCGGATCGAGGATGTCGGGCCTGTTGGTGGCTGCGATCAGGATGATGTTGTCCTTCATCTCGAAGCCGTCCATCTCGACCAGCAACTGGTTCAGCGTCTGCTCACGCTCGTCGTGGCCACCGCCCAGGCCGGCGCCTCGATGGCGGCCGACCGCGTCGATCTCGTCCATGAAGATGATGCAGGGCGAGTTCTGCTTCGCCTGCTCGAACAGGTCGCGCACGCGGCTGGCGCCGACGCCGACGAACATCTCGACGAAGTCCGAGCCTGAGATCGAGAAGAAGGGCACGCCGGCCTCGCCGGCAACGGCGCGCGCGAGCAGCGTCTTGCCGGTCCCCGGAGGGCCGTACAGCAGCACGCCCTTGGGAATGCGGGCGCCAAGCGCCTGAAACTTCTTCGGGTTCTCGAGGAACTCCTTGATCTCGTGCAATTCCTCGACGGCCTCGTCGACGCCTGCGACGTCGCGGAAAGTCACCTTGGGCGCGTCGACCGACATTCGCTTCGCTTTCGACTTGCCGAAGCTCATCACGCGAGAGCCCCCGCCCTGGACCTGGTTCATGAGGAATATCCAGAACCCGAAGAAGAGCAGGAACGGGAGGACGTACGTCAGGATCGAGAGCCAGCCGGAGCCGCCCTTGCCCTTGACCTTGATCTGGACCGAGTTGTCACGCAGCGTCTTGACCAGCTGGTTCTCGGTGTTGTCGGGGTAGCCGGTCTCGTACTTGGTCTTGCCGTCGGCCTCGGTGACGTTGAGCGTGTTGTCACGCGTGTTGACCGTGACCGCCTTGACGTCATGGTTCTCGACCTGGGTCAGGAAGTCGCCGTAGGTCGGCTTCGGCTTCTCCTCGCCGGGGCTGATCAGCCGCTGCGCGAAGAAGGCCAGCACGACCACGATCAGGATCGGGAACGCCGCATTCTTGAAGAATCTGCTCATGTAACCGGGAGGGTGGTGGGACGGCCGCTAGAGAGCATCTTCACCGTTCTGAAGCGAGATTCTGCGTCCCTGGCTCTGCGAACAAGGGTACCACGCGAGTTTTGGCATCAAGCGGGGGTTTCTCACGGCGCCCCTCGGTCTGCGAAGCAGTGGATCGAGGGTCAATTCTGGCATCGGAAGCGGGCAGGGAAGGCTTTAGGGCGCGCGTCAGCGGCGGGCCTGCGAGGCCAGCGGCGAAGCGTTGCCGAGCAGCTCCTGATCGGCGAGCGCCGCAACGTAAGGCAGGTTGCGGTAACGCTGATCGAGGTCGAGGCCGTAGCCGACCACGAAGCGGTCGGAGATCTCGAATCCCACATAGCGGATCGGCAACTCGACCTTGCGCCGGTGTGGCTTCACCAGCAGGGCGCAGACCTCGAGCGAGCGTGGATTGCGGCTACGGAGGCTGCGCAGCAGATAGCCGAGTGTGAGGCCCGAATCGACCACGTCCTCCACGATCACGACATCCCTGCCCTCGATCGGGGCTTCGAGGTCCTTGAGGATCCGTACGACGCCCGAGGAGTCGGTCGTGGAGCCGTAGCTGGAGACAGCCATGAAGTCGAGCTCGCAGGGCAGGTCGAGCTGACGCATGAGGTCACCCAGGAAGAACACCGCCCCCTTGAGGACCCCCATAAGGAACAGCTCGCGCCCCGCGTAGTCGCGCGTGATCTCGGCCGCGAGCTCCGATACGCGGCTCTGGAGCCGCTCGGCGTCGATCACCACCTCGCCGACGCCGTCATTGGCTCGCTTGCCCACAGCGGCTGAGTCTACTGACGGCGTCCGGCGCGAAGCCGCACTGCCCTGGCCGTGGCTTGCGTGATCTTGAAGCGCTCGGAAAGGGCCACGCCCGCGACCCACGCGATCTCGCCGTCGGACTCGACCACGGGCAGGCGGTGCCGCAGCGAGCGCGGCACCTTGCGGTCACTGAAGAGGTCCTGGAGCGACTTGCTGCCGCCGAGGCCCAGGGGCCGCATCACGTCGCCCTCGCGCCAGCTTCGGACCGTGAGCCGGCCCGCGAGCGTTCCGGCATCCAGCAGCGGCTCGTCGAGAGAGCCGAGATCTTCGTCGCGGCCCTGCTCGAGCCGGCAGACCAGCTCCCACTCCCCGAAGCGGCAGCTGCCGGGGACGGCCAGCGCGGCCGGCTCGGGCATTTCACCGTCGGACTGGCGCCGGAAGCGCAGCACGCCGTATTCGGATACCACCTGGACACCGGCGCCAAGGTCGAGCGAGCCGCTGCCGCCGCGCCTGGCCAGCGCCTCGATCTCCGCCAGTCGCCAAGACCCCAGGGCAAGCGACTCTCCGGCCGCCTGCTCCGCCAGCCGCCGCAGCAGCAGCCGCCGCAGCGGTGGCGCCAACTGCGACAGCCCGCCGCCGTCGAGGGCCGGCGGGTCCCCAGGCGCCACCAGCCGCTCGGCGGCCTCGTCCACAAGCGAGTCCAGCAGCGCCGCCTCCTCGTTCAACTGCTCGATCGTCGAGAGGATGTTTCGCTCCGCCGCTGGGTGGATCGCCCGCAGCGCCGGGACGACGTCGAGCCGCAGCCGGTTGCGCGCGAAGGCCCGATCGGAGTTCGTCTCGTCCTCGCGCCACTCGAGCCCTTCCTCGAGGCAGTAGTCCCGGGTCTGGCGGCCATCGAGGGCGAGCAGCGGCCGGATCAGCAACCCGGTGCGGCCGCGCATCCCCAGCAGCGACCGCCGGCCGGGAGAGGTGGCGAGCCGGTACAGCACCGTCTCCACCTGATCTGAGGCCGTGTGACCGGCGGCGATCCGGTCCAGCCGCTCGGCGGCCCGAACCCGCTCGGCGGCGGCATAGCGCGCGCGGCGTGCGGCATCCTCGGGGTTGCCCCCCGAGGCCAGGTCGAGCCTCTCCACCCGCAGCGGGATGCCGAGCCGCTGGCAGAAATCGACGCAGAAGCGTTCGTCGTCCCCGGCAGAGGGCCGGAGGCCGTGGTTGACGTGCAGCGCCGTCACGCCCTCCGGGCCCAGCAGCTGATCCAGGCTGTGGACCAGGCAGATCGAGTCGGCGCCCCCGGACAACATCGCCAACACCCTCATGCGGGGCTCCAGCAGGCCCGACGAGCGGACGGTGTCGAGCACGGAGGCGGCCGTGGACATTTGTTCCACTAACGGTATCGCTGCTGAACGCGGGGCCCTCGGGCACCGATCAGAGAGTCATGCCCGCGGCGTCCGTGAGCCACGTAGGACTGCGCTTTGCGCTGCTGCTGACCATCCTGGTTCTCGGTGCGCTGACGGCACTTTCCGCCCTCGCTTCTCCCAGCTCCGCCGACGACACGGTGGCGCCCGCTCCCGACTCCGTGCCGGACCAACTCGTCGTGGGCTTCGACGAAGACAGCTCAGGCTCGCAACAGCGCAACGCCGTGTCAAAGGCCGGCGGTCGCGTCGAGGACACCATGAACTCGATCGACAGCCTCGTGGTAGAGCCCCGCGGTAGGAGCTCGTCCCAACAGATCGCAAGCCGGCTCTCGCAGTCGAGCATCGTCGATTACGTCGAGCCCAACTACATTCTCAGGAGCAACCGGCTGCCCAACGACGTGCTTTTCAACCATCAATGGGCGCTGCACAACACCGGGCAGCTCAGCGGCAAGGCGGGCTCGGACATCAACGCGCCCGGCGCGTGGGACCTGGTGACCGGCGGCGAGGTGACCGTGGCGGTCATCGACACCGGCATCGACCAGACGCATCCGGATCTCAACGACAACCTCTGGGCCAATCCTGGCGATCCGCCCAACGGCATCGACGACGACCGCAACGGATGGGTCGACGACGTGCGCGGCATCGACCTCGCCAACGACGATTCCGATCCCTTCGACGACTCGGGCCACGGCACCCATGTGGCCGGCATCATCGGCGCCGAGGGCAACAACGGGATCGGCACCACGGGAGTCGCCTGGAAGGCACGGCTGATCTCGCTCAAGTTCCTCGACGCGAACGGAGAGGGCAACACCGCGGACGCGGCGACCGCGATCGACTATGCCGTCAGGGCCGGAGCGCGCGTCGTCAACGCGAGCTGGGGAGGGCCGGCGTACAGCTACGCGCTCTTCAGGGCGATTCGCAATGCGGCCAGCAGGCAGGTCATGGTCGTAGCCGCCTCGGGCAACGAGGGCCGGCTGGCGGATTCCTATCCCGAATACCCGGCCGCCTTCGACCTCCCCAACGTGATCTCGGTGGCTGCCACCGACACCTCGGACCTGCTGCTCGACTTCTCCAACTACGGGCCGCGAACGGTCGACCTGGGGGCGCCCGGCGACGAGATCTACTCCACCGTTCCGAGGCAGACGAGCGCAAGCGGATACGCCTCCTTCAGCGGAACCTCGATGGCAGCCCCGCAGGTCAGCGGCGCCGCGGCGCTCTACCTGGCAAGGACGCCCACCGCCACCTCCCAGCAGCTGCGCGACGCGCTGCTGCAGTCGGTCGACCCGCTGCCGTCACTGGCGGGCAAGACCGTCAGCGGTGGAAGGCTGAACGTGGCCAGGATGTTCGGCATCGGTCGGGTCCCCGACGCGCCCGCGGGTGCCAGCCGCGACCTGACGGCTCCTTCGCCCTTCCGGCTCATCAGCCCCCGCAACCGCTACAGAGCCCACAAAAAGGGCCTGCGGTTCCGTTGGCAGCGCTCTCGCGACACGAGCGGCATCCGTTTCTACCGGCTGTTCGTCGACGGCAAGAAGCGCAGGACCGTGCGCGACCCGGACGGCCCGGGCGGCCGCTCGCCCTCGACCCGGGCCTGGTACAAGCTCGGCGGCGGGCGACACCGCTGGCACGTGCGAGCCTACGACTACGCGGGCAATAGCCGCAAGAGCAGAACGTCACGCCGCAAGGGGCGACGCCATGCCACGCGCGTGCTCTTCATCAGCCCGCAGCCGCACGCGCGACGTAAAGCGAAATAGGCTCGGCAAAGCCCTTCAGGGCAACCTCGCCGATCGGCTCGAACTCGAGCCTCGAGGCCGGCGACATCTGCTCGTAGATGGGATCGGTCACGACCACCTCGCCTCCGTGTGCACGGGCAACGACCCTCGACGCCAGGTTGACGTTGCGGCCGAAGTAGTCGCCGTCCCTGTAGATGGTGTCGCCGTAGTGCACGCCGATGCGCGGGCTGGCGCGCCTTGCGAAGCCCTCCTGGAAACCGAGCGCCCAGTCGACCATTGCCACGGGGTCGCTGCTGACGATCATCACGCCATCGCCGATGTTCTTCACCACGCGCGCACCCTGCGGAAGCGTGTCCTCGACCGCCTGCACGAAGCGCTCGACCAGGTTGAGCGCCTCCTCCTCCCCGGCCTCCTCGGTGAATTGCACGTAGCCGACCAGGTCGGCGAAGCAGATCGCGACCCTGAGCTGGCCGAGTGCCTCGCCGGCGTCGAGATCGCCCTCCATGGTCGCGAACAGGTCCTGCTCGACGGCGTACTGGAGGAAGTGGCGGTGCATGTACATCATCAGCGGCGCCGTGAGCGGCAGCAGCTCGGCGATCAGCTCTGCAAGCTCCTCGGCCACCTGGATCGCCGGCACGCCGTCCAGGACAAGTGGCTCGTGCACATAGATCCGGAACAGCCGCGCCTCGGCGTCGGCGACCTGGCGCAGCGAGATGCCGTAGACACGCATCACCTGAAGGAAGGCCACCAGCGGGAAGCCGGCGGTCAGTACCGCAGCCATGTAGCGAAGCGCCTCCAGATCGGAGTCCTCGAGCCGCTCCAGCTTCCAGGCCGGCAACCCCGCCGACTTCCAGATGCGCTCGACGAGAGCCGGCTCGAGCCCCGTCTCGCGAGCGGCCTGCTCGAGGTCGACGTGGCCGGCGGGGGGCGGGAACAGCTCGTCGACGTAGCCGAATGCGAGGCGGCCGTCCTCGCCGGCCCGCTTGATCTCCTCCAGCGAGTGGCCTTGCTTGCGAAGCCTGTTGACGATGCGAGCGTGGGCCGCGGCGGCGGGCGTCCAGCGGCCGCGGTAGGTCGGGATCACGCCCTGCTGTCCCCAGCGGCGCAGCGTCGACGCGGAAACTCCCGCCTCGCGCGCGGCTTCGCTCAGCGTCAGCTCGGTTCTGTGCTCGTCCTCGGCCACCGGCCTGCCACGCTACTAGGCCGCTGGACGCGCACAGGCGCTCCGGAGGCTCAGGCCGGCAGCTTCGCCCGGACCGAGATGGCGTTGCCCGGCGTGTCGACCTTCCCGAGGCGCAGGAAGTGGCGCGCCGGACGCACCTCGCGACAGAACGGGCACTCGAGCGCAGAAGTCACGCTGATGGTCAACGGCAGCAGCGGCAGCTCACACGACGGGCACACGAGGCAGCCCTGGCCGAGCGTCTGCACCGCAGGCCGCACGACCCTGTGCTGGACCGACGGTTCGAGGCCCTCTCCGTCGAGCGGATCCCACTCGGATGGGTCGCGCAACACGCTCATGCCGTCAGTTTAGGCGAGCCGCTAAGAGCGTCTAGCGCTCGACCGGAATCAGGACGCCGGGGTTCAGCACGCCCGCCGGGTCCAGTGCGGACTTGGCGCCGGCCAGAGCGGCGGCGAAGCGCTCCGGGCGCTGACGGTCGTACCACTGCCGATGGTCGCGGCCGACGGCGTGGTGGTGAGTGATCGTGCCACCACCCTCGATCACCGCCTCCGACGCGGCGGCCTTGATCTCACGCCATTGCTCCAGCTCCGAACCGCGACGCGCCGGCGCCAGGATCGTGAAGTAGGGCGCCGCGCCGTCCGGGTATACGTGCGTGAAGCGGCAGGTGACCGTGCCGCCGCCGCAGATCTCGTTCACCGCCGTCTGCGCAGCCTCGATCACGCTCGCGTGGAACTGCGGAAAGCGATCCCAGGTGATGGCCGTCTCGAACGTCTCGCTCAGGATCCCCATCGCGACGAAGGTGTCGCGCAGATATGGCGCGCGCAGGAAGGCGTCGCGCCAGGAGCCGACCGCGTCCGCGCCGCCGTCGTCGGCCTTGCCCTGGTCGCCGGGCCGCGTGCTGCTCGGAACCTCGCCGCCGTAGTCGGCGCAGCATTCGAGCGCCTGGTGCATCCAGCGGTTGACGTTGTGGTCGGCGGACTCGAACCCCACCACCAGCAGCGAGTCGCCCTGCCCGGAATCGCCAGGCGGATGGCGCTCGCGAACCGCGCCGGTGATCGCCGCCTCGCAGGGGTCGAGCAGCCGGCAGTTGGTTGGAAAGAGCCCGCTCTGCGACAGCGCGCGCACGGCCTCGGCACCGTCGGCGAAGTCCGCGAAGTGGACGGCGGCCGAGGTCTTGAAGACCGGCCTTGCCTGAACGCGCACCCATGCCTCGGTGATTACGCCCAGGATGCCCTCCGAGCCGATCAGCATTCGGTCCGGGCTGGGGCCTGCGCCCGACCCCGGCAGCCTGCGGCTCTCCCAGTCGCCGCTGGGGGTCACCGCCCGCACCGACTCCACCAGGTCGTCGATGTGTGTATAGAGAGTTGCGAAGTGCCCTCCGGCCCTGGTGGCGATCCAGCCGCCCAGCGTGGACAGCTCGAAGGACTGTGGGAAGTGCCTGAGCGTGAGGCCGTAGTCGCGCAACTGTGCCTCGAGCCCGGGACCGGTCGCGCCGGCCTGGATTCGCGCCGCCCGCGATGTGACGTCGACGTCCAGCACGCGGTCGAGTCGTCGCAGGTCGATCGAGACCGCACCCGCGTAGCGATCTCCCACCGCGGCCTCGACTCCACCGACGACGCTGGTTCCGCCCCCATACGGGATCGCCGCCGCCCCAACCCCTGCGCACCACTCCAGCAGTGAGGCTATGTCTCGCTCGTCGCGAGGCAACGCCACCAGGTCGCAGGGATGGTCGAAGCGACCGCGGAAGGCGCGCACGATGTCGCTGTAGGACTTGCCGTACGAATGCGCCGCTCGCTCGTACGGGTCCGCGCTGCAGATATCAGCCAGCGCCGCTGGCGGTTCGAGGCGAGGCGTGGGAAGCTCTATGTCCCCAACGGAGACCGGCTCCTCGACGTCCTCGGCGCCGAAGCCGAGATGAGCGCGGATCCCCTTCGCCGCCTCGCGGAGTTGTTCCGGCGAGGGCTGCTCGTCCTCGTAGCCCCAGCCCCAGAACTTTCGCCTGCGGCTTGCGACCGCTACCAGTGCACGCCCCTCATCAGGTAGGCGAACGCGACGCCCTCGGTGGACGGCGCCTCCTCCTTCTCCTTGGAGCCCTTCGCCGCCGAGCTCTCCGGGAACAGCTTGAAGCCGGTGTTGAGGATCACGTCGACCGCCTTGGGCGCAAGCGCGTAAAGCACCTCACCGAAGGTGCCGAGACGCGTCGCCACCTTCTTCTGGCGGGTGATGAACGCGTTCGTGATCATCTCGGCCGCTTCCTCCGGAGAGATGGTCGGGAAGTACTGGTACATGGTCGTGGGCGCGATCATCGGTGTCCGCACCAGCGGCATGTAGATGGTGGTGGTGTCGACTCCGTCCTCGACGATCTCAGACCCGATGCAGCGCGCGAACGCGTCCAACGCGCTCTTGCTCGCCACGTAGGCGGAGAACCGCGGCGTGTTGGTCTGGGCGCCGATCGACGAGACGTTGATGATATGACCGGACTTGCGCTCCCTCATACCGGGCAGGAAGCCGAGGATCAGCTTCAGCGCGCCGAAGTAGTTCACCTGCATCGTGCGCTCGAAGTCATGGAAGCGGTCGTACTGGTTCTCGATCGAGCGTCGGATCGAGCGCCCGGCGTTGTTGACCAGGATGTCCACGCGACCGTGCGTCTGCAGCACATCGGCGACCAGGCGATCGCAGTCCTCGAGGTTCGAGAGGTCGGCCGGATGAACGGTTGCCGTGCCTCCCGACCGTTCGATCTCGGCCTTGAGCTCCTCGAGCTTGTCCTGCGACCGGGCCACGAGCGCGACGATGCCGCCCGCCTCCCCGGCCTTCAGCGCCGCGGCGTGCCCGATGCCGCTCGAGGCTCCGGTGATCACCACGACCTTGCCCTCTATCGCGCCGCGAAGGCTGCGGTCCTTGAACAGATCGGGGTCGAGGTTGCGCTCCCAGTAGTCCCAGAGCCTGTCCGCGTACGCGTCCAGCGACGGCACTGAGATCCCCGACCCTTCCAGCGCGGCTCTCGCGTGCCGCGAGTCGAAGTCGGTCGGGAAGTCGATGTAGGAGAGCGCGTCGCGCGGTATGCCCAGGTCGCCCAGCACCTGGTCCACTATCCGCCGCACGGGAGGCAGCTGAGAGATCATCTTGCGCGCCTGCTTCGGCACCGCGTTCGTGATCTGGCGGTCGATGCGCATCGCGAACTCCGGGGCGTGCGCCGCGCGCGCGAAGGTGTTTATGACCTGGCCCGCCGACTTGGGATTGGGGTCGGTGAGGTGAAACGCCCTCCCGTCCAGCCCATCCTTGTGCGCGATGTGGTCCATGGCCCTGGCCACGAAATCGACCGGGATGATGTTGATCTTTCCACCCTCGACGCCGACGACTGGAAGCCAGGGCGGCAGCGCGCGCCGTAGACGCTGGATTACCTTGAAGAAGTAGTAGGGACCGTCCACCTTGTCCATCTCGCCGGTCTCGGAATGGCCGACGACGATCCCCGGCCGGTAGACGCGCCAGGGCACCGTCAGCTCATGGCGCACCAGCCTCTCGGACTCGTACTTGGTCTCCGAGTACGGGTTGTCGATCTTCTGGCCTTCGTCGAACATGTCCTCGGTGAAGATGCCGCGGAACTTGCCCGCCACCGCAATCGAGCTGACGTGGTGGAAGTGCTTTGCGCCAAGGTCGTTGGCTAGCTGGACCGCGTGCAGAGTGCCGTCGACGTTGGCCCTGCGGTTGGTCTCCTCGTCCGCTGACATGTCGTAGACCGCCGCGAGATGAAAGAAATGGTCCACGCCCTCGAGCCGCTTGCGGTCCTCGTCCGAGAGTCCGAGTGCGGGCGCAGTGAGATCGCCGATCACCGGGACGATGCGGCCCTGCTCAGCCCCCCAGCGTGACATCAGCTCCTCCAGCCGGGCGCGCGAACCCTCCCTCACCAGCACGTGAATGGTGCCCTCGCGGTCGAGCAGTCGCTCGACGAGATGCCTGCCTATGAATCCGGTTGCCCCGGTGACGAAGTACGAGCTCACTCTCCCCTGCCTTTGGTTTTCTGCCTTTGGTCTCTTGCCTTCAGGTCCAGAAACTTAAAGCGCCACGCCCCGCGGCGCCACCGCGGGCGACAGTTTGCGACGTCTCAGATGAACGCGGAGCCGCGCTTGACCAGGTTCTCGTACAGCTTCTCCTGGATCGTGTCGCGCACCAGCTCGGTCAGCTCGAAGACCAGTGAGCGGTCCTCGGCGGCCTCCGGACCGTACCCGGAGACGTCGATCGGTGGGCAGAACTCGATCCGCCACTTCGAGGGCAGCGGAACGGTCCCGAGCAGGCCGAGGGCCGGGAAGGTCGGCGTGATCGGGAAGTAGGGAGAGCCGATCAGTCGCGCCAGCAACTTCGAATCCCCGATCTTCGGGTAGATCTCCTCGGACCCGACGACGGCAACGGGGACGATCGGCGACGAGGTCCGCAGCGCCACCTCCACGAACCCCCCGCGCCCGAGCCGCTGAAGCCGGTAGCGCTCGGAGAACGGCTTCCCCGCACCCTTCACCCCTTCGGGGAAGACCATCACGAGGTGATCCTGCTCGAGCAGGCGCATGGCGTTGAAGGGTGATGCAACCACGCCCCCGACCCTGCGCATGAAGGAGCTGACCCAGGGCAGCCGGAAGGCCCAGTCGAGAACCATGAAGCGCGGGTAGCGGGGCAGCGGGTGCTGCTTGAGGATGGCGACGCGCATCATCGTGGCGTCCCACGGCAGCACGCCGGCGTGGTTGGCGACCAGCATCGCTCGACCGTGAGCGGGAACGTTCTCGACCCCGGTCGCCTCGACCCTCCACCAGCGCTCATACATGAACTCGAAGAAGGCGTAGACCAGCTCGACGAAGTCCTCGTCGAAGCCCCACTCGTCCTCGTAGTTCTCGCCCCGCAACCTGTGCGCGGCCGCATCGGCGAGACGTCGAGCCGAACGAGGCAGCGTGAGGGCGGCGCGCTCGACGGCGTCGGGCAGCTCGAGGCCCGACTCGAGCGCTCGTCCGAGGTTGCGCACGAATTGGAGCTGCGTGATCGCGGCCGGGCGATTGCCGTTGCCCTCGGTCGGGTCGGCGCCCAGGGGCCCGCCACGGTCGAAGCGCCTGCGCGGCGGCTGGCCTGGGGCTTGAGTCACCGGGTCTCCGCCTTCTCGTCCCGCGGCTCCGGCCGCTCGGAGTCCTCGGCGCTCCCGTTCATCCCCCCGACGCCCGGCAGCACCCGGTGGCTCCTCACCTTCTCGATGAAGTCGCGCACGGTTTCAAGCGTCGGGCGCGGCCGGTAGCCGACCTCCTCGATCAGGCGACGGCAGTCGACGGTCAGCCCGTATCGAAGCCAGGGCACCGTCTCCGGCGGCATCTCCGCCAGCCCGAAGCGGCGCCCCGCGCGCAGCGTGGGCGCAAACAGCGGCGGCAGCACCGGCAACGGCAGCTTCCCGGCCATCCTCAGCAGCTTGGAGAGCGAGACGCTGCCCTCGCCGGCGACGTTGACCGCGCCGGGCAGCGGTCGCAGCAGCGTCGCCTCCAGCGCCGCCACCGCGTCATCGGCGTGGATGAACTGAAGTAGCGGGTCGAAGCCGAGCTGCACCGGGACCGCTGGCGAGCGCAGGTAGCGCGTGAGCGGGGAATCGATGCGCGGGCCCAGTGAAGGCTGGTAGCGCAACATCGTCACGGTCACCTCGGGAAAGCGGCGAGAGAAGGTCTCGAAGTAGTTCTCCAGCTCGCCGATGTCGCGCTGGAAGCGGGTCCGCAGCGGGAAGCGGCGCGCCATCGATTCCGTGAAGAAGGAGGGGGCATTTGGCTCCGCTCCATATATAGCGGCCGAGCCGCGCACCACGATCGTTCGCACGGTGCTGGTCTTCTCGCACGCGGCCAGCAGCTGGAGCGACCCGATCACGTTGATGTCGTGCAGTTGCTTGACCGACTTGCCCGGCTCCGGAGCGAGCAGGATGTCTGAATGCACGACGGTGTCGACCCCCGTCTGGGGGATCAGCTTCGAGATCAGGGGGTTGCGGATGTCTGCCCGGATGAACTCGGTCCGCTCCAGGTCGGCCCCCGGCGGTCTCACGTCGAGGCCCCCGATGTATTCGAACTCGCCCGATCGCTCCAGCCTTCGGGCCAGCTCGGTGCCCCAGTAGCCGGACACCCCCGTGATCAGGACGCGACGTCCCATCAGCCCGAGTGCTTGCTCTGTGGCTGCTTCGCGGAGGGCTTCTTCGCGTCGGGCTTCTTGGCGGTCGACTTCTTCGACGCCGGCTTTTTCGTCGCGCTCTTCTTGCCCGACGCCGACAGCGTTTCGACACTGCGCTCGAGCTCGTCCACGCGCTGCCGCAGCCGCTCGAGATCGGCGCGCAGCTGTCCCGTGTCCTCGCCGCTCAGCCTGCGCAGCTCGGTGATCGCCTCGCGCACGCGGTCGCTGACGCCCACCGCCGCGCTCCGCGGTCGCTGCCCCGCGTCACGAACGCCGCGCCCCGCCCGTGCGGCGCTGTCCTCTGCGCGACGAAGCATGTCGTCCGCAAGGTCCTGCGCGCGTTCGCGCGAGAGGCTCGCAGGACCGAGCGTGTTCTGAATCGTGCGAGCGACCGCACGGCGCACCGTATCGGGAACACCCGTGCTCGCCTTGGGTCTGCGCGCCATGCTCGGCTCGTCGTTCCGAACGGGCCTCAGCCCTCGGGAACGACCGCGCGCGAGCCTGCCGCCGGCAGCGGTTCGGCGGCATCTGCTCCAGTGCGAAGCGCGGCGACGTCACGAGCGAGCTCGTCGATGCGAGACTCGATGCGGTCGAGTCTCTGCTCGAGCTTGGCCGCCGGCCGCTCCGCTTCACCGAGCTCCTCCACGCGGCGGTCCACCCTCTCGACGCTGTCCTCTATCTCCTCCAACCGCTGCGAGATCGACCGCAGCCGCCGCGCCAGCTTGTCGAGGTTCGAGGCCGATGGAATGTTGAGTGCATCCATCGCGCTCTCCTGCGCCTGCGCCACTTTCTCGCGCGCGCCGAACGCTCGCTGGAGGGCAGAGTTGACCATCGGGTTCTCGAGCAGGTCGTCGGCCAGTTTGCCGATCGCGTCCTCGGCCTGGCCCGACAGGCGCTCTCGCAGCCCTGGTTGGTCTTCCGCGCCGCTCGTTGCTTCGTCATCGATCACGCTTCGTCTCCCATCACGCTTCGTCGCCTCAGCGAGGCTTCTTCTCCGGCCCGCCGTGCGGCCCGGCCGACCTGCAAACTACCGCATACATGGAGGGCTGGAATGGGCGTCCGGTCTCCGGCCCGGACCACTTCCCGAGGCGCGTTGCGCACCCTGAGGTCGAGCCCGAGGGTTGCCGACCTGGACGTTTTTCGCCCGCCTGGAGGGCCGGCTCGACGCCTGGCTTATCTACCTTTTAACCCTGCTCTCACCGTGCTGATCTATAACGTCACATGCTGGCAGCGACGAAACCGGCGCCGCAGAGGGAAAAGTGGGCGTGAAAGAAAGCTGTTGCCCTTATCAAGATGGCGCCTGGGGGTGCCGATCTAACTAAGATGATTGCGGCCGCTGGAACGATGGAAAGGGAAACTGTGGAGGAGAGCCGCGCCCCGGGGGCGCGTTATTCGTTGCAAACCCGGCATTTAGTCGATAGCGTCCCGCTCCTCGCCGGCAGGGGGCACGCTGGCCCGGCCGAGCCAACTTCGCTCACTGGAAAATAGGGAACGGGGAGACGATCCATCAGGTGATGAGACGGAAGCTCTTCATGGGCTTGCTCACGGCAGGTCTGTTCGTCGTCGGTTTCGGGCTTGCGACCTTCCCCGCGATCGCCGAGCTGCGAGTCATCACGATCACCCTCAACGGTGGGCAGAAGGTCACGACCACCGTCGACGTTGCGCCCGGAACTCCGCTCGACCAGATCAAACTCCCTGACGTCAGCGCTCCGATCACCGGCATCGAGGAGTCGACGCCGCGGTCGAACAGCAAGGGCGCGACCGGCGTGACCGGACCCGACGGCAACACCCCTTCCCAAACTCCCTCGGACACCGGTGACGAGAAGCGCCCCGCGAAGCACGAGGGCATCGGAAACTCTGAGGCTCAACCGAAGCATAAGAAAAAGGATGCTGGGCCGAAGACGAAGGACGGAGCGATCCGTCGTCCCGACGGAGTTCCGACCCGCGACAACCCGGACCTCTCGCTGAGCCTTCCGGGACCGGCGCCGCTCGGCGTTCCCACCTTCGTCATCAACAAGTTCCGCATCCCGCCGTTCCTGCTTCCGATCTATCAGGCCGCCGGAGTCCAGTACGGCATTCGCTGGGAAGTGCTCGCGGCCATCAACGAGATCGAGACCGACTACGGACGCAACCTCAACGTGTCAACCGCGGGCGCACTGGGATGGATGCAGTTCATCCCCTCGTCCTGGCGCACGTACGGAGTCGACGCGAACCGTGACGGAGAGAAGGATCCGTACAACCCCGTGGACGCGATCTTCGCCGCGGGCCGTTACCTGAAGGCGGCCGGTGGCGACGGCAACCTGCGGCGCGCGATCTTCGCTTACAACCACGCCGACTGGTACGTCGACTCGGTCCTGATGCGCGCGCGCATGATCGCCGGCATGCCCGCCGACGTGATCGGCTCCGTCACCGGCATGACTCAGGGCCACTTCCCCGTGCACGCCGAGGCCCGTTACGCCGACGACCTGCGCGAGCGCGACGCGAAGCGCCTCGGCCGCAAGGTCCGCCGCGCCCACAACGCGGCCAAGATCGTGGCCTCCAACGACAAGCGGCGCTCGATCAACATCTACAGCCGCCGCGGTGCTCCCGTGATCGCGGTCAACGACGGCGTCGTCAAGAAGGTCGGTCGCAGCAAGAAGCTCGGTCGCTACATCGTGCTGCAGGACGTTTTCGGCAACCGCTACACCTACGCGCACCTCGGCCAGGTCTCCAAGAGCTACCCGGTCCCCAAGCGCAATGCCACTCAGGAGAACCAGGCCAAGGACGAGTTCCGCCTCGCGCGCCAGTCGACCGACAAGAGTGCCCCGCAGCCGACCGACAAGAGCGTCGGCCTGCCGAAGCCGACAGCCCCCGCCAGCGCCGGCAGGCAGCCCAGCGTCGGTGACTCCTCCGGCAAGGAGGCCTTCCAGCGCAGCTCGGCCACCCCCACTTCGATCAAGAAGGAGCGCCTCTACGCCGACCCCTCGCGCGACAACAACCGGCCGATCGCTGAGGAGACGGGGCAGCTCACCCAGGCCCAGCTCGGCAAGGACGGCGTCGAGGTGTTCAAGGTCTACTTCTCGCGTGTGTTCCGCCTCAGCCCGAGCGACGTCAGGCTGAAGCCACTGAAGAAGGGCTCGAAGGTCATCGGCGGCACCGTGCTCGGTCGCATCGGCAAGCTCAGCCAGGGCCGGGGCTCGAACCTGGCGCCGCACCTCAACTTCTCGATCCGGCCGGCCGGCCGCGGCGCGCCGCGCATCGACCCCAAGCCGATCCTCGACGGTTGGCGGCTACTGGAGGCCACGGCGCTCTACCGGGCGGCGGGCAAGAACCCGTTCCTGGGAGCGAACGCCGAGCGCCCGACCACCGGCCAGATCATGCTGATGTCGAAGGAGGCGCTCGAGAGGCGCGTGCTGGCCGACCAGCACGTTCAGATCTACTCCTGCGGACGCGACGACATCCGCTCGGGCCAGGTCGACCGCCGCGTGCTGGCGACGCTCGAGTACCTGGCGGCCTGGGGCCTCAAGCCCACCGTCACGTCACTCACGTGCGGCCACAGCTACCTGACGGCCTCCGGGAACGTCTCGGAGCACTCCTCGGGCAACGCGGTCGACATCGCCCAGATCAACGGCGTCCCGATTCTGGGCCACCAGGGGGCGGGCTCGATCACCGAGTTCACGATCCGCCGCCTGCTGCAACTTCAGGGCACGCTTGCGCCGCACCAGATCATCTCGCTCATGGAGATGGGCGGCCCGACCTTCTCGCAGGGCGACCACGCGGACCACATCCATGTCGGCTGGCAGCCGCTGTTCGGCTCCAACGGAAAGCTCGGGCGCGCTGCCCGTCGCCTGCTCTCGAACAACCAGTGGGACAAGCTGGTGGCCCGACTCGGGGACATACGCAACCCGGTCGTCCGTACCAAGCCCTCCAAGTACTCGCTCAAGGTCGAGCGGCACCACCGCGCAAGCCGCGCGCACCGGAGCGAGTAGCAACACCACGTCGCCCCGACCGGCAACGTCCTCTCCCGGCCAGCTCTTCAGCTTCTGCCAGTTCGACTTCAGTTTCGGGCTCGGGCCGGCTGACGGCCGCTACCTGGTGCGTGGGTCCGAAGGCGACGATCCCGACGTGGTGGTGTTCAAGACGCTGGGCGCGAAGCGGCGCCACATGCTGCGGGACCGACGTGCCCGCCGGGTGACCGCTTCGGACGCCGACGAGCCGCAGCCCGTGCCGGTGACGCGCGTGACGGTGGTGCCCGCGCGCTCCTTCGGCAGCACCGATGAGGCAAGGCAGTGGCTGGAAGGCTGCCGTGGCGACGAGCAACAGCAGGAGGCGCTCGCCGACACGGCGCTGCTGCTGGTCAACCGCGCAATACAGGCTCACCGCGTGGCCGCCGCTGACCCCTACGTCCACGACGTGGCGCGCGTGCAGGCCCAGCGGGTGCGGGTCGGCTATGGAACCGGCACGGAGCTGATCGAGGGGCGCTCCAGTCAGGCCTACGACCTCCCGCCCGAGGGTGGGCGCCGGCGCAGGCGCGCGGTGCTCGGCCCGCAGGAGGAGCTGGCGGGGATCCTCGGTAACCGGCGCCGGGTCGATCCCAGCGAGGACATGGCTCTGAGGGCAAGGATGGACCTGGACCAGGGCCGCATCGCACAGGCCGCCCTCCAGGTCGCTGCGGCACTCGAGGCGCTGGCAACCGAGGTGGCGCGAGACGAGGAGCAGGCCGATTCGCGCCTGACCGGCCTGCTGGCGCGACGAAGCGACGCGGAGGACCTTTGCCGCGAGGCGTCACGAGCGCCGTCGGACGAGCAGCACGCCGAGGCGCTGTCAGAGCTGCTGACGGAGCTCGAGCGCGGCCTTCGCCGCCGCCGTCACCGCTAGATACCGAGCGCCAACAGCAGCGCTTCGAGTGCGTCGACGACGTCGCCGTCCATCCGCACGTCGGCGTGCTGGTCGTATGGCGTCGGGCCCTTGGTCACGATCGCGAGACGTCCGCCGTGGTCGAGCGTCGTCATCGGCAGCGATGCGACCGGGTGCACCTCCAGCGAGGAGCCGATGCAGAGCATCAGGTCGGCGCCGCTGGCGAGCGCGAACGCCTCCTCCATCGGCCCCGCCGGCAGCATCTCGCCGAACAGCACCACGTCGGGCTTGACGGCGCCGCCGCATTGCTCGCAGCGCGCGACGCCGTCGAAGTCGAACAGGTCCTCGACCTGCTCCAGCGGATACGACGCCGAGCAGGTAACGCATGAGCTGGTCTCGATCGTCCCGTGCACCTCGATCACGCGTGTGCTGCCTGCCCGGCGGTGAAGCCGGTCGATGTTCTGCGTGATAACCGCCTCGAGCCGTCCCTGCGCCTCGAGCTCCGCCAGCACCTCGTGGGCACGATTGGGAAGCTTGTCCTCGAGCATCCCGAAACGAGGGCGGTAGTAGGTCCAGAAGCGCTTCGGGTCGCGATTGAAGACCTCGATGTGCGCGACCTCCATCGGGTCCACCTTCTCCCACATGCCCGTGCCGGGCGAGCGAAAGTCCGGGATGCCGCTCGGGACCGAGATGCCGGCCCCCGTCAGAGCGACGGTGCGGCGCGAGTCGCGTATCAGCTCTGCGAGCTGTTCAGCCGCGGCAGAGGTGTCCCGAGCAGCCATGGTCGGAGAGGAGGAGAAGAGCTCCTCTTCGAATCACTTCCCTTCGAACTTCGCCGAGCGCTTCTGTATGAACGCGGAGATGCCCTCCCGCGCATCGGCCGACTGGAAGACTGTCGCGAAGCCCTGCTTCTCGGCCGCGATGCCCTCGTCGAGGTCGCCCTTGTGCGACACGCTCTTGATCTGCTGCACTGCGAGCGGTGGCTGCCCGGCCAGCTTTCGGGCCCAGCCGAGAGCGGTGTCGAACAGCTCGTGGTCGGGCACGACCGCGTTGACCAGGCCGGCCCTGAAGGCCTCGGATGCCGAGATCGCGTCACCGGTCAGGTTCATCTCGAGCGCCTTGCCCTCGCCCACCAGGCGCGGCAGCCGCTGCGTGCCGCCGAAGCCGGGAATGATGCCGAGGTTGACCTCGGGCTGGCCGAAGGTCGCAGACTCGGCCGCCAGGCGAAAGTCGCACGCCATCGCCAGCTCGCAGCCTCCTCCGAACGCGATGCTGTTGACCGCCGCGATCGTCGTGGTGCTGGACGTCTCCATCTCGCGCAGCATCGCGTGGCCGGAGTCGAGCAGCCCCGCTCCGCCAGCGGCGTCCATCTTCGTGAACTCCTTGATGTCGGCTCCGGCCGAGAACGTGAAGATGTTGGTCGAGGCGATCACGACCGAGCGGATCTCACTGCTCTCGTTGCAGTGCTTCCAAAGCTCCATGAACTCCTTGATCAGGGCCGGGCTCATGGGGTTGGCGGGCGGGCGGTTGAGCCAGATCACCGCCACCTCTCCGCGCGTCTCGAGCAGCACCGTCTCCTTCTCGAAACCGGCGTCGGCCTGCGGGTAGGGGAAGAAGCCCTGGCCGGCCTTGCGGCCGAGCCTTCCCTGAGCGACCAGGCGGCGCAGGACCGAGGGCGGGGCAAAGCCCTCTCCCCACTCCCTCTCTGCCCGCTCGAGCGCGGCGAGGGTCTCGTCAAGTCCACGCTCGTCGGCACGGGCGAACGGCCCCGGCAGGATGCCAGCGCCGGTCATCATTCCGATCTCGATGTCCTTGCTGCTCGCGACGCCCTCCTGGAGCACGAGGCAAGCCTCGACGAACGCCTTCAGCGTGAAGCGATCGACGATGGTCCCGGTCTGCTGTGCGGTGGCCTGTTCCATGCTCTAGTTCCCCCCGTGCTCGTAGAAGCCCTTGCCGGTCTTCTGCCCGTAGTTGCCCGCCTCGACCAGCTCCCGCATCTCCGGCGAGACGAAGAAGCGGTCTCCGTATGAGTCCTTCAGGTGCTCGGCGACGTGCAGCACGGTGTCGAGCCCCAGCAGGTCGGATAGGTAGAACGGGCCCATCGGCGTGACCTTGGCGTCGGCGATCTCCTTGTCGATCTCCTCGGCCGAAAGCCCGGACTCGGCCTTGTGGCGCCAGATCTCGCTCGCCGCCGAGTTGAGGATGCGGTTGACGACGAAGCCGGGCGCCTCGTCGCAGCGAATCGGCATCTTGCGGATCTTCTGAGCGAAGTTGACGGCCGTCTGCATCGTCTCCTCGGACGTCTCCTCACCCTCGACCACCTCGATCAGCCTCATGATCGAGGCCGGATAGAAGAAGTGGAAGCCGACCACCTTCTCGGGCCGGCCGGTGGCGGAGCCCATCTCGCTGATCGACAGCGAGGAGGTGTTGCTGGCCAGGATCGCGTGACCCGGAGTACGGGCGTCCAACTCGCTGAACACCGTGCGCTTGATCTCCAGCCGCTCCGGCACCGCCTCGACCACGAAGTCGACATCACCGAAGCCGTCGTACTCGGTCGTGCCGGTGATCAGTCCCAGCGTGTGCTCGAGGTTCTTGTCGGCCTGCTCCTGCGTGATCTTCTCCTTGGCGACGAGAGCGCCGAGCTGGCCCTGAGTGACCTCGCGCGCCTTCGCGAGCCCCTGGTCCACGAACTTCTGGTCCACGTCCTTCAGGACGACCGGCAGGTCGGCGGCGGCGAGCGTCTGCGCGATCTCGCCGCCCATCGTGCCCGCCCCGACGACGGCGGCTTTGAATACGAACATCAGTCAGAGCTCCTTCTTAAGCATCAGCGGGCGTGCCGGATCCGCCAGGTTGGCGGCGGGACGCCCTCAAAGGCCGTGGAAGCCTATCCCTTTTTCGCCTTGCTCCCGGTCGCGGCGGGCGGCTGCGCCTGCCCGTAGACGGCCTGCTTGATGAGGCTGATGCTGTCGATGATCGAGTCCAAAAACGGCTCCAGGCCCTTGCGCAGGTTGCGGTACTCGCGCCGGCCCTGCGGGGTGATGCTGTAGAGGCGGCGGCTGCGCTTCTGGGGATGCTCCCAATTCCCCTCGATCAGGCCCCGCTGCTCGAGCTCGCGCAGAAGCGGATAGATCGTGTTGGGGTTGAGAACGATCGCGCCCCGAGTCAGATCCTCGATCTCCTGGATCAGCTGGTTGCCGTAGGCGGGGTTGCCCTCGGCGCCGTGGATTAGATGCAGTACCAGCATCGAGAAGACGTCGCGACGCCGAAACTCTCCCCCCAAGACGTCCGACGGGCGGCCCGCCGGCTCGAATGCGCTAACGCCGGCCGCGGCCAGCCCGTGGCCCTCGGTTACCTGAGTCGCCTCCGCCGCCGCCCGCCGCGCGTCCGCGGCCCGGCCGCGGCGCGACGCTTGCTTGTTGGGCTTCGGTGGGTTCACGTTGCGACGCCCCCACGCCCTCGCGGTGACACCACGGTCGATTATAGGCGGGAAGGTTGTTAGCGCTAATAAATTCCGCGGCGGCGGCGGCGCATTAGATTGATGCCGTGAACTACGGAGGCGTCCCCGAGCTGTCGATCGTGGTACCGACGGTCGATGCCCTCTCCGAGCGGCTGCGCGCCTGCGTGGCTTCGATCCACGCGAACACGGAGGCCGATCACGAGCTGCTGGTGCTCGAGAACCGCTCGCCGCCCCAGGGCTTCACCGCACCCGTGAATGCCGGCATTCGCGCCGCCCGCGGGCGCTACATCGTTGTGCTCAACGACGACGTCGAGGTGTTGGATGGTTGGTGGCCACCGTTGAGGGCCGCGCTCGACGAGGGAGCGTGGGTCGCGCTGCCCGACATCGGGGCCGGCTACCCGCGCGACGACTTCTTCGCCGCCTGGTGCCTCGCATTCGAGCGAGGGGCGATCGAGCGCATCGGCCACACGCCGGGCGAGTTCTTCAACCCCGAGTACAAGATCTGGTTCCAGGACATCGAGCTGCTGCTGCGCCTGTGCGAGGCCGGTCACCCGCCCGCGGTGGTGGAGGCGCCCCTGACGCACGGCTGGGCGCGAACCGTGAAGCACCAGGAGGGCGAGCTCGCGAGCTGGATCGAGGAGCAGATCGAGCGCGACCGGCAGGCGTTCATCAGCCACTGGCCGGGCGGCCGTCGCGGCGAGCGTGCGCGCCGTTTGCTGGATCCGGTGCTGCGCCAGTACAAGCAGTCGCAGCAGGACAGTCCGCCGGAGCAGTGATCCGATTCCCCTCCGGCCCCGTAAAGGTCGGTCGTAGGACCTGGATTCGCAACGGAAGGGAGTGGCGGTGGGTTTCGAGTTCCTGTTCGGGCCGGTCGAACACGTGGACGCATGGCTCAGCGGCCTGTTCGAGGGAACGCCCATGCTCGTCGCTCTCGGCATCGCCCTCGTGCTCGGCCTCCGGCACGCATCCGATCCCGATCATCTGGTGGCGGTCACCTCCCTGGTCGCGGCAGACCGCGGCAACACGCGGGGAGCGGCGCGGCTCGGCGCGTGGTGGGGGCTCGGGCACGGCGCGGTGCTGCTCGGGATCGGCCTGCCGCTGATTTTCCTGAAATCCAGCCTGCCGGGATGGCTGGAGACGAGCGCCGAGAAGGCCGTCGGCGTCGTGATCCTCGCTCTCGCTCTGCGCGTGATCGCGAAATGGGCGCGCGGCGACTACCGCTCGAGCCGCCACGGCCACGACCGCACCGGCGGGGCGGCGCACGACGCTGCCGTCCGCCACCTGCACAGCGGCGATGGCGACGACCACTCGCACGGGCGCCTGCGAACGCCTCGGCAGGCGCTTGCGATCGGCGTCCTGCACGGCCTTGCCGGCACCGGCGCCGTCGTCCTGCTCCTGATCGCTGCGCTTCCGACAAAGCTGGAGGCCGCGGCGGCGCTGCTGGTGTTCGCGCCCGCGACGGTCGCCTCGATGGCCGCCTGCACGAGCGCGTTCGCCTGGGTGCTGACCCGCCCCGTGATCGAGCCGGTCTACCGCTCGGTGCTGATTCCGGTGCTGGGCCTTTTCGGGCTTGCGTTCGGGTCTTGGTACGTCGGCCTCACCTAGCGGGACTGCTCGGAAGGCGAGGCGCCCGCAGCGGCCAGGCAAGGACGCAGGGAGACGCTGTACTGGTCAGTACAGCGTCGACCGAGGACGCCGCATGGCCGTTCCGGAGTCAGGCAGCGGCCGGCGCAGGCGCCGGCTCGTCGACCCGGCGAGGCATCAGGACCTCGCGGGCGATCACCAGGCGCTGGATCTGCGACGTGCCCTCGTACAGCTGCATGATCTTGGCGTCGCGCATCAGCTTCTCGACCGGGTACTCCTTGATGAAGCCGTAGCCGCCGTACACCTGGACGGCGTCGGTGGCGACCTCCATCGCGGAATCGGCCGAGAACCGCTTCGCGTGCGACGCGGCGAGCGTGTTGCGCTTGCCCTGGTCGAGCAGGGATGCGGACTGCCACACGAGCAGGCGCGATGCCTCGACCTTGGTCGCCATGTCGGCGATCATGAACTGGATCGCCTGGTGCATCGCGATCGGCACGCCGAACTGAACCCGCTCCTTGGAGTAATCGCTGGCGAACTCGAAGGCCGCGCGAGCGATCCCGACGGCCATCGCGGCGACGCCCGGGCGCGTGCGGTCGAGGGTCTGCATCGCCAGGCGGAAGCCGTGGTTCTCCTCCCCGAGCAGGTACTCCGCGGGGATCTCGACGTCGTCGAACTGGATCTGCGCCGTGTCGGACGCGCGCTGGCCGAGCTTGTCCTCCTTCTTCACGACCGAGACGCCGGGCAGGTCGCGCGGCACGACGAAGGCCGAGATGCCCTTGTGCCCGGCATCCGGGTCGGTCTTCGCGTAGACCGTGTACCAGCTCGCGTACGAGCCGTTGGTGATGAAGACCTTGGAGCCGTTGATGACGTACTTGTCGCCCTTCTTCACGGCCCTGGTGCGCATCGAGCCGACGTCGGAGCCCGCCTCGGGCTCCGTGAGACAGAACGACGCCAGCTTGGGCTCCTCACAGAGCATGCCGAGAAAGGTCTTCTTGACCTCCTCCGAACCGCCCAGGATCACCGGAGCGGACGCGAGGCCGTTGCACATAAGCGAGGTGCCGATGCCCGAGCATCCCCAGCCGAACTCCTCCTCGATCAGGCAGCCGTCCAGCGTGTGCAGCCCGCCTCCGCCGTACTCCTCCGGAACCTCCACGTTCATCAGGCCGACCTCGTGGGCCTTCTCGATGACCTCCTTGGGGAAGGTCGCGTCCCGGTCGTAGTCCCAGGCTACGGTCCGGATCTCCTTCTCGGCGAAGTTGTGGGCCAGCTCGCGCAGGTCCTTTTGCTCGTCGGTGAGGGTGAAGTCAACCAAAGCTCCGAGTCTCCTTCTGAAGGGGCAACCGGCGGTTACAAAGGCCGGGCGACTGATCAGTCAATCGGAAGGGTACCAAGGGCGGACGCGGCTTGCCCGCCGCGTTCTTTTGGCTTCAGGCTGCGAAACTGGAGCCGTGGAGTTCGGCACCCTGCTTTGGCTGATAGTGCTGGCCGCGCTGCCGATTGCGGCGGTGCTGTTCGCCGGCGCGTTCGGCCTTCTGGACCGGCTCGGCGAGGGGGGTCTCTCGATCGACGACCATCTCCCCTCCGCCCCGGCTCCGCCGCCGCAGACGCCGGCCGGGAGGATGGAGCGCGAGCAGGAGATTCGCCAGTTCGTCCAGGCCCGCCACGACCGCCAGATCGCTCGGGGAGGGCCGCCGCTCAACGTCGAGGCCGAGGTCAGCCGCCTGCTCGAGATCCCGCCCGAGCCGGTCGGGCACGACGAGCGATCGGCGCTGCGCGAGGAGGTGCGGCAGCTGGTCGTGGCACGCAACGAACGCCGGGCCGCCCGCGGGCAGCCGCCCCTCGACGTGGACGCCGAGATCGAGCGTCAGCTCCGGGACGCGGGCGCCTAGTGGCGCGGGGCGCCGGCCTACCGGCGCGGGGCGCCGGCCTACCGGCGCTTCACGCCGACGCTGGGGCTAGATTGGCCGCACCGAGGGGAAGCAGTTTGAGGTCTGCCGGGCGCCGTCGAGGTGCCGGCGGCCCCCTGACGACTCGAAGGAGGAAGAGATGTCCCAATCCCGTGAGGATCGTGCCTGGACCGACGCGATCGACCGCTACGTCGATGGAGGCCGCTCGGGACGGCGATCCCGGCGACCGGGCCGCGGGCAGGGCCGCTACGTCGTGCTGAGCGCGCTGGTGCTGGCCCTGCTGGTGTCCCCGTTCGCGATCGGCTCCACAGGCAGCACGCTGAAGGAAGGCAAGCGCAACCCGAGCAGCGGCTCGGCCAAGCGCGAGACCGAGTTCATCTCGAGCACGAAGACGTTCGGGACCCGCCAGTCCAACATCAGGAAGGACAACGGGGGCGGCGCCATCTACGGATGCCGCAGCAAGCCCGGCCGCGAGCCATGCATCCGCTCCAACAACCTCAACACCGGCCGCGCCTTCGAGTTCGAGACCGACGGCACCGAGGGTGGGCGCATCGAGGTCAAGGCCGCCGGCGGCAGGCCGCTGACGACCAACGCCACCGGTGTGGCCACCGGTTTCAACGCCGACCACCTCGACAACCTCGATGCGGCCCGAATCGACTTCCGGGCGGCGGCCGGCACGGCGACGACCGAGGTGCTCAACTTCGGCGGGCTGATCCTGCGCGCGAGCTGCGCGGCGGGTCCGGACCTGGACGTGCGGGCGGACACGACGGCCCTCAACTCGACGATTCACGTCGCCTGGAACCGCGATCCCGGCAACCTCCCGTTCTACCGCCAGGACAATGACCTCGACCCGGGCGACAACTTCGCGGTCATGACCGCGCCCAACGACGACTCGGCACAGGGAACGCTCGTGTATTCGAGTGCGAGCGGCTCACACGTGAGCGTGACGTTCCAGTCCGAGGAGGGTGGCGCATTCGGCGGCACGGTGGACTGCCTGCTCGCCGGTACCGCGATGGCCTCGTCAGGCTGATCCCTCGAGCGTGGCGAGCCGTCTCGGCGGCTCGCCACGCAACACATTCTCCCGGCGACGGGCAAAGCGTCACGTAGCGCGCCGCCGATCGGGTATACAACCGGTCATGGCCCGCAGCTACTCGCTCGAGGAGATCGTCACGACCCCCGGGATGTACTTCAACCCGCAGACCGAGGTCATGATCGTCGTCGACGACTCGGCCGACCTCGACTCCGAGATCTTCAACATGGAGGAGTTCGAGGGAGCCGACTGGGTGCTGATCTCCGACGAGACGCCGGTCGACGAGCCGCGCCGCGACGAGGCATTGCAGGACTTCCAGACGCACTACCACCCAGGGGACGCTCGCAGCATCTCGGAGACAGCCAACGAGCTAGAGGAGGAGGCCGACGACGAGGAGGAAGGCCAGGAGGTGGGCCGGGAGTAAGGGCGGCGATGCCCGGGCGTCGTGCGACGCCGGCTACGCGAAGCCGAACGCCAGCGCGAATATCAGGTAGACCGATAGCAGCTGGACTCCCTCGAACCAGTTCGACTCGCCTTCGGCGGTGACGCGGTTGGCGATCACCACGGCCAGGATCAGCGCGGTCAGTTCGAAGCCGTTGAATACGAGCGCCATCGGTTCTGGGCCGAACACGAAGGATGCGAGCACCAGCACCGGCGCCACGAACAGCGCGATCTGGGCGCTGGAGCCGATCGCGATGTTGATCGACAGGTTCATCTTGTCCTTGCGCGCCACGATCACCGCCACCCAGTGCTCGGCGACGTTGCCGACGATCGCCACCACGATCGCTCCGATGAAGAACTCGCTCAGCCCGACGGTCTTTGCGGCCTCGGCGATCGAGCCGACCAGGATCTCGCTCATCAGGCCCACCAGGAGACCGGCGACGGCGAGCGCGATCACGCTGCGCCGCACGCTCCACGACACCTCTCCGGGCTCGAGCTCGTCCTCGGGGTTGAACAGGTTGCGGTGAGTCCGGAGCGAGAAGATCAGGCCGGCCGCGTAGGACAGGATCAGCACGATCGCGACCGCGAAGCTCAGCCTCTCGACCGTGGAGCCGAAGTGCACGATCTCCTCGTCGACTTTGGGTAGCGAGCCGCCGTGGACGAGCTGGAACACGGCCGGCATCACGAGCGCGGCCATCGCCAGCAACAGCATCGCCGACTGCGCTCCCGCGGCGGTTCGATCGAAACGCTGCTTGTCGCGGCCCAGCCCGCCGACGAACATCGCCGCGCCCATCACGAGCAGGATGTTGCCGATGATGGAGCCGATGATCGAAGCCTTCACCACCTCCTGAAGGCCCTCCAGCAGAGCGAAGAAGGCGATTATGAGCTCGGGGAAGTTCCCGAACGTCACGTTCAGCAGGCCGCCGATGCCCGGGCCGGACCGTTTCGCCAGCTCCTCGGTCGCGCGGCCCATCAGCGCAGCGGGCGGGATCACTCCCAGCGCGGCGGCGGTGAAGATCGCGACGTCGCTGGCGTGGGTGAGCTCCAGCACGACGGCGATCGGGATGGCTGGGACCAGCATGTAGGGCCAGCCCTCGGCCCCCAGCAGCCAGCCGATGAAGGACCTGCGTCCCTTTTCCGCGGCGACCATGAGGCGGCAGTATCGCGAAGGCAGGGGTCGCGCTGTCGAGCCCGGGGTCCACGTGCATCAGTGGCAGCGTCATGGTTGGGGCGTCCGAGGGAGGCGCGTGGCTAGACTGAACGGCCGTGAGGACCCGTAGCTTCGGAAACACCGACCTGCGCTGCTCCGAGATCGGCTTTGGCACCTGGGCGCTCGGTTCGAACTGGTGGGGCAAGATCACCCGCGGCGAGGGCGAGAACCTCCTGCGCCGCGCCCTCGAGCTGGGGGTCACCTTCTTCGATACCGGCAACGTCTACGGCCAGGGCGCCAACGAGGAGATCGTCGCCCAGGCGCTGGTTGGCGTTCCGCGCGAGAGCGTCCAGATCTCGACCAAGTTCGGCTACGTCCTGGACGAGGGGCGCCAGGAGCACTCTCAGGGTGAGCGACCCCAGGACTGGTCCCCCGACCACGTGCGAAGGTCGCTCGAGGCGAGCCTAGGGCGGCTCGGCACCGACTACGTCGACCTCTACCAGCTGCACAACCCCCGCATGGACGCGATCGAGCGTGACGACGTCTACGAGCAGCTCGAGCACCTGCGCGACGAGGGCAAGATCCGCCACTACGGCATCGCGCTGGGACCGGCGATCGGCTGGCGCGAGGAGGGTCTGCGGGCTATCGCCGAGCGCGATATCGCGAGCATTCAGACCGTCTACAACGTGCTCGAGCAGCAGCCGGGGCGCGACTTCCTCGAGGCCGCCGACGGCGCCGGCGTGGGAGTGATGGCGCGGGTTCCCACCTCCAGCGGCCTGCTGGAGGACAAGTACACGCTGGAGACGACCTTCCCCAAGCACGACCACCGCAGCCACCGCCCGCGTGAGTGGCTGGTGGACGGTCTTCAGAAGGTCGAGCGTCTGCGCTTCCTGTGCGAGCAGCGTGATTTCACGATGGCGCAGGCCGCGCTCAAGTTCATCCTGGCTCAGGAGGCGATTGCCTGCGTGCTGCCGACGATCACCAATGCCGAGGAGCTGGATGAGTGGGCGGCGGCGTCCGACAAGCCCGACCTGACCACAGAGGACCTGACCCGCATCGACGAGCTCTACGAGCGCAACTTCGACGTCGAGCCGGTCAGCGCGTAGCTAGTCGAGCAGCGGCGCGCACTGCTGCAGGTCTGCGCTGCTCTTAGCCTTCTCGACGCACTTGAGGTAGGCCTGCGCGGGCTGCGGAAGTGCCATCGTGCCGGGCTGCGTGGCGGGGGCCGATCCTGCGCTGCCAGTGTCGGGCTTGGAGGTGCCGGGAGTCGATCGCGCCGAGTCCTTGCGCGTTGCGCCGCTCGAGCCGCCGCCCGTGGAGCCCTGCTGGAGGCCGGCGAGCAGGTTCCCTCCCAGGTCGCGGTCCAGCGCGCTGAGAGGCAGGGCATTGGAGGGCGCGGTGATCTTCTGCGGCTTGTTGACGTCGCTGAACGCCAACTCGAAGGAGACGTTGCCGCTGCCCTGCGGCGTGTTGAGCGAGACATGGGCGGCAAGCTTGCGAAGAGTGCCGTCGGACTTGGCGGTGTAGAGGTCGAGCTTCGCGCTCTGCACGGCCTGGCTGACCTGTTGCTTCTGGGCGGCGGAGAAGCCCGAGAGCTGTGAGTTGCCCGTCCTCGCGCCGAGTGCGAGCACGTCGTCGATCATTTTTTCCGTGTTGACGCCGGCCGTGACGTGATCGGTCTCGACGCCGCCCACATTGGCGCTGCCTTCGTCGCTTGCGTTCACGAGCCAGCTCTTGGGATCGACGCCGAGGGCAGCCAGCGGAGTGTTGCTCTGCCGGCCTGAGCCCTGCGCCGCAAAGGTCCGCTGGAACTCCCCGGCGGGAACCCGGTAGGCGGCGCCCTGGGCCTTGATGAAGGCCTGGTCGCCGGTCGAGACGACGCCGAGCTGCAGCGGGGACCCGGCGCCCGCAATCGTCATTTCGACGTCCAGCTGCGGAGCGCTGCTCCCTGGCTCGGTCTGGAAGGCGCCGTCCATCTGGAGCTCGACGTTGCCCTGCCGTCCGGCCTGGGAGCCTTGAAGCGAGGCATTCAGCTTGGCGTCGAAGCGGCCGCTTTTGAAGCTGTCGCCGCTGAAGGCCCTGTCGATCACCTTGTTGACGTCGGCGCCGCCGCCGCTACCGCCCAGCCTGCCCGCGGCGATCGCGAGAAAGGCGGCGCCGAGGGCTACAAGCAGGATCACGGGCGCAAGGCGCTGGAAGGGCATGGAAAGCACGCGCATTTCCAAACCTGCCTCGGCATGTCGCCCACGGACCTTGAGCAGCGGTCACCAAATGGGCGACCGCTGCCAGCTGATTTCCAGGGCACGGAGCCCTCGCGTGGAGCCCCCGGCGTAAAGCCCTCGGTGCTTCCGGTTTTCGCGCCTAAGAGCCCCTTACAAAAACACCCGCAACGCCTGACGCGGCTGCGAATCATCGCCATCCTGCGTCCTCGGTCGGCCACATACCGCTTGGGTATGCGGCCTCCCTGCGTCCTTGCCTGGCTCGATTCTCGCCG
>JBBQNR010000024.1:0-36568 GCA_038330145.1 Solirubrobacterales bacterium | reverse complement strand
TCAGCATGGCGGCGACGGCATACGTGTTGCCGGCCAGCCAGGGCCTGTTCGCCGGCGCCACGCCAGGAGGCCCGGCGGTGACCGGAGCGACACCTCAGGCCGCGTCCGCACCAGGCTCGGCGACCCCAACGCCGACGGCGGCGGTGACTCCGTGATGGGAAAGGAATCCAGCGTGACGCACTTCGTCAAGGACCTGATCGATGATCTGAGGGAGAACCGGCTCTGGCCGATAGCGGTCGGCCTTGCGCTGGCGCTGATCGCCGTCCCGGTCGTCCTTTCCAAGCCGGCCAAGAACAGCGCGGCGACGACCGCCTCCGCCGGCACGACGGGCGCATCGCTGACCAGCGTCTCGCTGCCTGAGCTCAAGCCCGCCGTGAGCGTCAGCTCCGCTGCCGGCTCGACCGAGCGCAAGAGCGTCAAGAGACTGTCCCGCAAGAACCCCTTCGAGTCATTGTTCAAGCCCAAGGTTGCGTCCAAGGACGCCGGTGGTGGCGCTTCGACGTCCGGCGGCGGCTCTTCGGCCGGCTCCGGCGCCGCGGCAGGCTCGGGTTCCTCGGGCACGAGCGCCCCGACCTCGACCGGCGGCGGTGGCTCCACCGGCAGCACGGGAAGTGGCTCCTCGAGCATCACATACTTCACCTACGTCGCGAATGTCAAGTTCGGCGAGCTTGGCCAGGCGAAGCGCATGACGCTCCAGCAGCTGCGGTCGCTGCCCAGCTCGGAAAACCCGATCGTGGTCTTCATGGGCGCGACCCTGGACGGCGAGAAGGCCGTCTTCCTGGTCTCCGCCAGCGCCGATCTCACTCTCAAGGGCGACGGCACCTGCAAGCCGAGCGCCGACAAGTGCGTCTTCCTCTACATGAGCCCGGGCGACTCGCAGACGTTCGAGGTCGCCGGCAGCGACGGTTCGCTCAAGACCTACGAGCTGAAGCTGGGTTCGATCGACTCCAAGGTGCTCGACAAGGGATCGTCCGGAGCCGCGAGCTCGAAGAACAAGGGCCAGGCGAAGGCAAGCGTAACGAGGCACGCGACCAAGCGCCAGCGCAAGCAGGCCCGCGTCGCCAAGCGCGCCCAGGCCGGCCGCTACTTCAACGCCTTCGGGCGCGTCGGCTTCTAGTACCGCGCCTAGGTATTTCGCACTACCTGCGGTCTCGGCCCGGGACTCGCGGGCCGATCAATTAGCCTTGGTCTAATGGCGCTTCGCTTCACGACCGCCGGCGAATCGCACGGCCCGGGGCTCGTGGCCGTGCTCGAAGGCCTGCCCGCGGGGCTCGAGCTGACTCCCGAGGACATCGACCGGGACCTGGCGCGCCGGCAGCTCGGTCACGGCCGCGGCGGGCGCATGAAGATCGAGTCCGACCGCGCGATCGTCTGGGGCGGCATCCGTCACGGGCGCACGCTCGGCAGTCCGGTGGCGATGCTGATCGAGAACCGCGACTACGCCAACTGGGAAGATCGCATGAACCCCTGGCCTGTGGACGCCGACATCGACGAGGTGCACCTGCCACGGCCGGGGCACGCCGATCTCGGCGGTTTGCTCAAGTACGGCCACAGCGACGTACGCAACACGCTCGAGCGCGCGAGCGCCCGCGAGACCGCTGCAAGGGTCGCCGCCGGGGCGCTGGCCAAGGTGCTGTTGCGCGAGGTCGGCGTGAGCGTCCACAGCCACGTGCTTCAGATCGGATCGGTGCGGGCGCCGGAGCGCGACACGCTGTCGGCGCAGGACTTCGCCGGCGTCGACGACTCGCCCGTTCGCAGCCTCGACAAACAGGCCACCGAGGCGATGGTGGCCGAGATCGACAGCGCCCGCAAGGCGAACGAGAGCCTCGGTGGGGTGTTCGAGGTGCGCGCCTTCGGGCTCGTGCCCGGCCTGGGGTCATACGTGACGTGGGACACGCGCCTCGAGGCCCGGCTCGCGAGGGCGGTGATGTCGATCCACGCCATCAAGGGCGTTGCGATCGGCGACGGCTTCGACGTCGCCGGGCGGGTCGGCTCGAAGGCTCACGACGAGATCTTCTGGGACGAGTCGAAGGGTTACGTGCGCGAGACCAACCACGCCGGTGGGCTCGAGGGCGGCATGACCACCGGCGATCCGGTCGTCGTGCGCGCCGCCATGAAGCCGCTGCCGACCCTGACGAAGCCGCTGCGCTCGGTGGACACTGAGAGCAAGCAGCCGGCCGAGGCTCTGCGCGAGCGCACCGACTCGTGCACGGTGCCGGCCGCCGGGGTGGTCGGAGAGGCGATGGTCGCGCTCGAGATCGCAGACGCCTATCGCGAGAAGTTCGGTGGCGACGCGGTGGCCGACATGCTGGCGGCCCTGGACGCCTACAAACGGCGAATCGAATGGCGGAGGTGACGGCGCCGGGAAGGCGACCGGGCGGTCCCGCGCTCGGGAGCGGGCGAAAGCTCGTCTTCGTCGGTTTCATGGGTGCCGGCAAGTCGACCGCCGCGCTGCAGGCCGCGCAGCGGCTCGGCGTCGCGGCGATCGACAGCGACGCGCTGTTGGAGGAGCAGCTGGGAGAGCCGATCCAGAGCTTCTTCGACCGCGAGGGCGAGACAGCGTTTCGCGAACGCGAGCAGACGCTGGTGCTCGAGCAGCTCGAGCGGCCCGGCGACGCGGTGCTCGCTCTGGGGGGCGGAGCGGTGACCAGCGAGGCGGTGCGCGAGCGGCTGCGCGAACACGCCTGCGTGTTCGTGGACGTCGACGTCGACCGTGCGTGGAAGCGCAGCAAGGGCAGCGGACGGCCGCTGGCCCGCGAGCGGGCCGCGTTCGAGCGCCTGCACCAACAACGGCTGCCGCTATACGAGTCGGCCGCCAAGGCGAAGATGATCTGGGCCTCGACAACAGGCGGTGGCCACCCGATCTTCAGCGGCCGTGACGTCGTGGACCTCGCCGGGGCACTGTGGCCGCTGGACGGGCGCACCTTCCTGGTCGGGGACGAGACGGCGCTCGGCCTTCACGGCGAGCGGTTGAGGGCAGCGCTGAGCGCGGCCCACCTTGCCGGTACCGTTTCGGTGCGGCCGGGCGAGTCCAGCAAGAGCATGCAGGAGGCCGAGCGCGTGCTGCGAGCGCTCGCGGCCGCAGGCATGGAGCGCACGGACGCGGTCTGCGTGCTCGGCGGTGGCGTGGCCGGTGACCTCGGCGGCTTCTGCGCGGCCGTGTACCAGCGTGGAGTCGCGGTCGTGCAGGTTCCCACGACGGTGGTCGCACAGGTCGACTCCGCGTACGGGGGTAAGACCGGTGTCGACCTTCCCGAGGCGAAGAACTACGTCGGCGCCTTTCACCAGCCGGCCGCCGTATTCACCGACCCGGAGTTGCTGACGACGCTTCCAGCAGAGGAGCTTCGCGCGGGCTTCGCGGAGATCCTGAAGACGGCGCTGATCGCCGGCGAGCCGCTGCTCGACCTGGTGAGAGCGATGGGCCCACTGGATCAGGCCGTTGGCGACGAGGCCGGAATCGCGGCTCTGGAGAAGGTGGTCGAGGGCTGCCTGCGCACGAAGATCGACGTCGTCGCGCGCGACGAGCGGGACACCGGCGTTCGCGCCGCGCTCAACCTCGGCCACACCTTCGCCCATGCATTGGAGGCGGCGACGGGCTACGACTCCTACAGGCACGGGGAGGCGGTGGCGGTCGGATTGCTCGTCGCGCTGCGTCTTTCCGAGCGCCACGTCGGCCTCGACCCGGCCGTGCGCGAGGAGGCGGCCACCCTGCTGCGCCGCCACGGGCTTGCGACCAGCTTCAGCGGCCCGGACGCAGACGCGCTCCTCAGGATCGCGGCTCGCGACAAAAAGCGGCGGGGCGGCGACGCCAACCTCGTGCTGCTGCGTTCGCCCGGTGACGTCGCCACTCATTGCGAGATCCCCGAGGCCGACCTGGTCGCGGCGATCGAGGAGGTCAGGGCTTGACCGCGCGCAACCGAGTCGAGGTGCTGCATGGCGTCAACCTCGACATGCTGGGAAAGCGCGACCCAGCGCACTACGGAACCGTGACCCTGATCGAGCTGGAGGTCCGGATCCGCCACTGGGCCCGCAACCTCGGGCTGGAGACGAGCTTCTTCCAGACCAACTCGGAGGCCGAGTACATCGAGCGCCTGCATCAGGCGAACACGCTTACCGACGCGCTGATCCTGAACCCGGGGGCGTGGACTCACTACAGCTACGCGATTCGCGACGCGGTCGAGATCGCCCACCTGCCGGCCGTCGAGGTTCATCTCTCGGACATCAACGCCCGCGAAGAGTGGCGACGCCACTCCGTGATCGGCGATCTGGCAGTCGCACGCATCTCGGGCAAGGGCCCTGACGGATATCTGGAAGCGCTGGAGCTGATCGCGGACAAGCTCGGCGTCGAGCCCCCTGCGGCGGCATGACCGCGTTCGAGCAGCGGGCGCAGCAACTCGGCGCGCTGCTGGAGGAGAAGGAGATCGACCTGCTGCTGGTCTCCAACCTGGTCAATGTTCGCTACCTTTGCGGCTTCACCGGCACCAACGGCCTCTGCCTGGTCGGTCCCGATCAGCGCACCTTCGTGACCGACTTTCGCTACGTCGAGCGCTCCAAGTCCGAGGTGATCGGCTACGAGACGCTCCAGGGGCGGCAGGACCTGCTCGGCGACGTCGCCGAGCTGCTGAAGCAGAGGTACGGTGGCCAGGCCCTGCGCCTCGGATTCGAGGACGCGACCATGTCGGTGGCCAGTCACGCGAAGCTTTCGAAGCTGCTGCCCGACGACGTGGAGCTGGTGCCGGCCAGCGGGCGGGTGGAGCAGCTGCGCGCTGTCAAGGACGAGCAGGAGCTGGACGCGATCCGCCGTGCGACGGCGATCGCCGACGACCTCTACCGCTGGCTGGTCGAGTCTCATGGCCTGGCCGGCCACACCGAGGCAGCGATCGTCCGTGGGCTCGAGCGGCGGGCACAGGACATCGGGGCCGAGGCCGTCTCTTTCCCGCCGATCGTCGCCGCGGCGGAAAACGGCGCGTTGCCGCACGCGCAAGCGCGGAACGTCGAGATCCCGCGCGGGACGCTGGTCGTCGTCGACCTCGGCTGCAGGATCGACGGCTACTGCTCCGACTGCACGCGCACATTTGCCACCGGGCCGCTCGCGGACGACGCAAAGGAGATCTACGAGCTGGTGCGGGCCGCACAGGCCGCCGCCGTGGCGGCTGTCAGGGAGGGCGCCGAGTGCAAGGCGGTCGACGCCGCGGCGCGCGAGCTGATCGAGCAGGCCGGCAAGGGCGAGCTGTTCCAGCACGGGACCGGCCACGGGGTGGGGCTCGAGGTGCACGAGCGGCCCGGATTGGCCCCGAGCGCCGAGGGTTCGCTCGAGAGCCGAAACGTCGTCACCGTCGAGCCGGGCGTCTACGCGCCTGGGAGCTTCGGCGTCAGGATCGAGGACCTGGTCGTGGTGCGCGAAGACGGCTGCGAGGTTCTGACCGGGATTTCGCGCGAGCTGACCGAAGTCTGATCACGGAGAGGGGAGAGCGTGGACCAGAACCCAGCGAGACTCTATGCCGGAGTCGTCGGCGCCGTGCTCGTGGTCGCCGGCATCATCGGCTTCTTCTACTCGGCAAGCTTCGGATCGCCCGGAGACGTCGACCCCGTGCTGGGGATACTGGACGTGAACGCCTGGCACAACCTGATCCACATCGCCAGCGGCGTGCTCGGCCTGCTCGCGTTCACCTCCGGCCCTCGCGCGTCGCGCAGCTATGCGCTCGGCTTCGGCATCGTCTACATCGTGGTGGCGATCTGGGGGTTCATGCTCGGGGACGGCGAGTCGATTCTCGGCTTCATCCCGATCAACACGGAGGACAACGTCCTCCACGCCGCGATCGGCGTCACGGGGTTGGGCGCCTGGCTGTTGAGCCGGACGGCGGAGCCCTCACCCGCGTCGGCCTAGGCAGGCCGGGCGCCGAGCGGGCGCGCTTCGGTACTGTTCAGTGAGGGCTGTCCGAGGCAGCCCCGGCGCCGCATGATCTCTACCAACCAGTTCAAGAACGGCACCCACATCGAGGTGGACGGGCAGATTTTCCGCATCCTCGAGTTCCAGCACGTGAAGCCCGGCAAGGGTGCGGCGTTCGTGCGCACCAAGCTGAGGAACATCGGCTCGGGCGGCGTGCTCGACAAGACCTTCAGGGCCGGCGAGAAGGTTCGCCCCGTCCGCACCGAGACGCGCAAGATGCAGTACCTCTACCAGGCCGGGGACGAGGCCGTGCTGATGGACCTCGGCGACTACGAGCAGGTGTCGCTGCCGAAGACCGTGATCGGCGAGTCGCTCGACTGGATGCTTCCGAACGACGAGGTCGAGGTGCTGTTCGTGGACGAGCTCCCCTCGGACGTGCAGCTGCCGAGCGCCATCGAGATGGGGGTCACGCAGACGGACCCCGGCGTTCGTGGAGACACCGCCTCGGGCGGAGGCACAAAGCCCGCGACGCTCGAGTCCGGAGTGATCGTCCAGGTGCCGCTGTTCGTGAACGAGGGCGACCGTGTTCGCGTCGACACACGAACGCGCGAATACGTCGCGCGAGCCTAGGTCCGCTCCGTGCGCAGAACCGATCAGCGCCGCGCCGCAACCTTCATGTGCTATCAGCGTGACGTGACCGGCGCCCAGGTCGAAGACCTGGTCGACCGTGATATTCCCGTGCCGAGCAGCGAGGGCGAGCCCGATGACCGGCCCGGCGCACCGCCGCGGCCCTACACCCGTGAGTTGGTCGAGGGAGTCGACCAGTCGCGCGAGGAGCTCGACGAGCTGATCGAGCAGAACGCGATCGGCTGGCACGTGGACCGCATCGCTCCACTGGAGCGCGCGATCCTGCGCGTCGGGCTGTTCGAGATTGTCCACAGACCCGACGTTCCCGACGAGGTCGCGATCGACGAGGCGGTCGAGAGCGCCAAGCTCTACTGCGGCGCCGAGGCCCCGGGCTTCGTCAACGGAGTGCTCGGCGGAGCGCTGCGGCAGGTTCGCCATGGCTGACGAGGGAACCGCTCGACTGAGCGAGATTTCCGAGCGCCTCGAGGAGGCCGCGCGCGCCCTGCGCGCCGACGACCTCGACGGCGAGCAGGCCGGCCGACTCGTTGGCGAGTGCGCCGAGCTTGCCTCCCAGGCGGCGGCGGAGCTGGACCGGCTGGCGCGCTGGTCGCCTCCGGACGCCGTGCCGGGTCAGGAGGAGTTGCTGTGAGAGTGCCACTCGTCCTGTCCGGGGAGGAGCTGCTGTGAGCGCCGGCTCGCCGGCCACTCAGGGCCCGGCAACTTCCGGCTCGCCCGGCTATCCCGACGATCTGCGCCTGCTGGTCGAGGACTATCTGGCCTCGCTTTGCTTCTCGCAGGAGCCCGCCACCGCCCGGCTCGACGAGGCGATGCGCTATTCGCTGCTGGCGGGCGGCAAGCGCATACGCCCGGTGCTCGCGCTGGCGACGGCGCGTGCTCTCGACCACGACCCCGAGCGGCTGCTGCCGACGGCGGCGGCGATCGAGCTGATTCACACCTACTCGCTGATCCACGACGACCTGCCCGCGATGGACGACGACGAGTTGCGCCGCGGTAGGCCGACCTGCCACATCGCCTATGGCGAGAACGTCGCGATCCTGGCCGGCGACGGGCTCTTCGCCGAGGCCTACCGACTGGTGCTGGAACGCCAGCAAGGTGATGCCGAGCGGGTGCTGGCAGCGCTGCGGGAGCTGTCCAGCGCGATCAGCGTCGCCGGCATGGTCGGCGGGCAGTTCATCGACGTGTCGGCCGGCGATCTCGGCCCCGATCAGCTGCGTCACCTGCACGAGCTCAAGACCGGCAGGCTGATCACCGCCAGCGTCACCGCCGTGGCGCTGCTGCTCGGCAGCTCCGACACCGTTGCCGCGGCGCTACGAAGCTTCGCCGCGGAGCTCGGGGTGCTGTTCCAGATCGTCGACGATATTTTGGACGTCACGGCCTCGCAGGAGGACACGGGCAAGTCTCAGGGCAGCGACGAGCGGCTCGGCAAGCGGACCTACGTGAGCGTATTCGGCCTCGAGGCGGCACGGGGGCTGGCCGGTGACTCGTACGACAAGGCAAGGGCGGCGCTGGCGGCTGCCGGGGAGCACCTCGGCGGCGACGCCGGCCCACTCGAGCAGGTAACCGACTTCGTCTTCACCCGCGAGAGCTGATGGCGCGAAAGAAGCAGAAGCCCGACCGCCTGCTCGATCGAATCGGGGGCCCTCGCGACCTGCACGATCTCGACGAGGACCAGCTCGAGCAGCTCGCGCAGGAGGTGCGCGAGTACATCATCGACACGGTGGGCGAGGTCGGTGGCCACTTCGGCGCCAACCTCGGCACCTGCGAGCTCGCGGTGGCTCTGCACAGCCTGCTCGACTCGCCGCAGGACAAGATCCTCTGGGACGTGGGACACCAGGCCTACCCGCACAAGGTGCTGACCGGGCGCCGCGACGAGCTGGGGTCGATCCGCCAGTACGGCGGGCTTGCGCCCTTCTGTTCGCGGGAGGAGTCCGAGCACGACATCATGGGCGCCGGGCACGCCTCCACGGCTGCCAGCTACGCGGTTGGCATCAAGGAGGCGATGCGCCGCCGCAGCGAGATCGACGGCAACGCGGATGCCCGCAAGGGCGAGGAAAGGGTCGTCGCGGTGGTGGGGGACGGCGCGATGACGGGCGGTGTCGCGTTCGAGGCACTGCACAACGCGGGCGGGCTGGAGACGCCGATCGTGATCGTGCTGAACGACAACGGGATGTCGATCTCACCAAACGTGGGAGCGCTGTCGCGCTACTTCAACCGCATCCGTCTCGACCGCAAGGGCTACGCCGCGCGCGAGGCGTTCGAGGAGCGGCTGACCAGGCTGCCCGCCGGCATCGGCCGGCGCATAGAGCGCCTCGGCCCGCAGCTCAAGGAGTCGCTGAAGGCCTTCTGGGCGCCCGGCCTCTTCTTCGAGGAGCTCGACCTCGCCTATGTCGGCGTGGTCGACGGGCACGACGTCAAGGCGCTGCGGCGCGCGCTTCGCCAGGCGCTCGACGCCGAGCGGCCGATCGTGGTGCACATCCGTACCGTCAAGGGCAAGGGCTTCGCTCCGGCCGAGGACGGCGGCCTCGAGGGCATGGAGAAGTGGCACGCCGCCAAGCCGGGCAGCATCAAGAACGGCCAGGCCACCGACAGCGCGGCTGCGGCAAAGAAGCCGACCCGCCGACGCATCACCGGCTCGCCGCCCCAGTACACGGAGGTCTTCGGCCGTGCGCTGGTGGATGAGGCCCGCCGCGATCCGCGGGTGATCGGCATCACAGCCGCCATGTCCGGCGGAACCGGCCTGTCGGCCCTGTGCAAGGAGCTGCCCGACCAGTACTACGACGTCGGCATCGCGGAGCAGCACGCCGTGCTGTTCGCCGCCGGCCTGGCGCTCGAGGGCATGAAGCCCGTTGCCGCCATCTACTCGACCTTCCTCCAGCGCGCCTACGACCAGATCATCCACGACGTCGCCCTCCAGAAGCTGAACGTCGTGTTCTGCATGGATCGAGCGGGGCTGGTCGGCGACGACGGCCCCACGCACCATGGCGCATACGACATCTCGTTCCTGCGCCTGATCCCGAACATGGTCGCGATGGCGCCGCGCGACGAGGCGATGCTGGTGCAGATGCTGCGCACCGCGCTGCTCTACGACGACGGCCCGATAGCGCTGCGCTATCCGCGCGGCAACGCCGTCGGCGTCGAGCTGCCCGCGCGGCCACAGGCGATCGAGATCGGCCGCGGCGAGATCCTCGTCGAGGGCGACAGGGTGGCTCTGCTCGGCTACGGCAGCGGCGTCCAGATCGCGCTCGCCAGCGCGGAGCTGCTGCGCGCGCAGGGCGTTGCGGCGACGGTCTGCGATGCCCGTTTCTCCAAGCCGCTCGACGCCGAGCTGATCGCCTCGCTGGCCGCCGAGCACGAGCTGCTGGCCACGGTCGAGGAGAACGTGCTCGCGGGCGGCTTCGGCTCTGCCGTCGTCGAGCAGCTCGCCGATTCGGGCGCGATGCGCCTGCGGGTGATGCGGTTCGGCATTCCCGACCGCTACGTCACCCACGGCAAGCCGGAGCTGCTGCGAGAGGAGATCGGCCTCACACCTGAGCGGATAGCGACCGACGTGGCCGCCGCTCTCGCGTCGCCTGGTGTGCTACGCAGCGCGTAATGGCGCGCTCCTGGGGCGAGCAGATCAAGCTGGGCAAGGTGGTCGCAAGGGTGAAGCCATGCTGGTGGCATCGGCGAGCCTGAGGACGCCGATCCAGCGCCGATGTGCTCGTTCCAGTTAAGGGTTGAAGAGGCCGCTGCGGACAAACAGCGATTCGTCGCCGTTGCCACAGATCGGCGGGCAGCCGAGCCCGAGCGGGTCGCCGGCAGGGGTCGGATTGATGACCCCGTCGGGACCCCAGTCCTGCACCTCGACCGAGAGCACCTCGACGATCTGCCTCTGGAACTCCTGGACCGTGTTGGGCTCGAGTGCGTCGAAAGTCGTGTTCAGCGAACAGGAAGCCCCACCCGCACCGCCGTTGTCGGTGCACTGAGCCGGCGCCGAGAAGGTGATGTCGCGCATCGTGGCCGGCACGCACGGAGGGATTCCGTTTCCGGTGGAGCAGGGAGCGGGGTTCGCGTGGTCGGTGAGGCGGATCCGCACCTGAGCCAGCAGCTTGCCGGTGTAGTCCGCGCCCGGCGCGGTGCAGCCCGGCACTCCTCCGACGGCACAGCGCACGTCGCTCTGGCTGAATACGACCCTGTCGTCGAGCTGATCGCCCACCGCGCCGGTGCAGGGTGGCACCTGCGCGTTGTTGCAGAAGACGTCCAACCGCAGCGATCCCGCGGCCAGCCCCGAGCCCGTCATCGTCAGCATCTGCGACTGCATCTCCGGCGGATCACAGGACCCGTAGCTGAGCGGCGCCACGTGCGTGGTGTTCAGGTTGGTGCACTCCTTGTAGGCGGGTACCAAGGGCGTGCGTAGCGGCGTCCCGCCGCCGGGCCTCGGGTGCGTCGCGAGCGCAGAGCTGGTGACCAGGAGGGCCAGGCAAGCTGCAACCAGGGCACTCCTCGATGCGCGGCGCTTCACCATCAGAACCTGTCTTCCCACTGAGGCGAGTGTAGCCCGCCGTCAGGAAGATGTGGGCGCTACGGGTTGAACCAGCCGCCCCGAAAAGGGGAGCGCCCCGCGAGGGGCGGGGCGCTTGGGGAGGAGAGATTCCCTACTTGCTGCGTATGTGCGAGGAAGACTTAGCTGTGGCTCGGGCTGTAGCGGGTGAGAGAGTTGAGAAGCGTTTGGCTGACCGCCGCTGTGCCCAACAGCGAGGCGGCCAGGACGTCGCCGACGATGGCGAAGGCGATGGCTGCGGCGCCAGACACGATGGCGAAGATGAGGTCGAACGCAAGGTGCGTGGAGATCGGCATGCCGTCTCCCTCGCTGGCGTGAGTCGCGAGCGAGACGCCGAGTATCAGGGCACCGAGCGCAAACGAGGCGACCATGGCGACGGGCCCTAGTCCAAGCAGGAAAGCCGCCGCCATGATCACCACGGCAAGCGCTACTTCCAGAGCACCGTGTATGTGAAGTGGAAGGAGTCTTGCGATGGTCATTAGTCCACCCTTGGGGAGGGTGTATTGAAGGTACCTATCGAACACCTGTTCTTACGTGATCTCGATCACAGACGACAAAATTCCCGCAAGAAGTACCTTTTGTATCTATGTCGGTACGAGTGAGGCTGGACAGGCTGCTGGTGGAGCGCGGGCTGTACGAGACGCGCAGTAAGGCGGCCGGCTCGGTGCTCGCGGGCGAGGTTCGGCTCGTTCCCGGCGACGCGCCCGCCAACAAGCCGGGAATGATGGTTTTGCCCGATGTCGAGCTGACCGTCGCCGAGCGGCCGCGCTACGTCTCGCGTGGAGGCCTGAAGCTGGTGCGGGCACTCGAGCGCTTCGCCGTCCCCGTCGCCGGTCGCATGGCCCTCGACGCGGGCGCCTCGACCGGCGGCTTCAGCGACTGCCTGCTTCAGGCGGGTGCAGCGCACGTCGTGGCCGTGGACGTCGGTTACGGGGAGCTGGACTGGCGCATCCGCAACGAGGAACGGGTCACCGTGCTGGAGCGCACGAACGTCCGCGCGCTGAGGCCTGACGAGATTCCGTACGCTCCGGACCTGATCGTCGTGGACGTCTCATTCATCGGACTCGACAGGGTCCTGCCCGCGCTCACGGTCTGCGCCGCGGACCGGTTCGACCTGCTGGGCCTCGTCAAGCCGCAGTTCCAACTGGGGCGCGGCCGGGTGGGCAAGGGGGGCGTGGTTCGAGATCCGGCCGACCGTCTGGAGGCGCTCGTGTCGGTCGGTGCGGCGGCACACGAGCTCGGCCTCGGCGTGCAGGGCTTCTGCTCCTCCGGCCTGCCCGGTCCGGCGGGGAACCTAGAGAGCTTCATATGGTGTACCGAGGGCACGCGCCGGGGTGTGGACGATCTGCGCGCAGCTGCGCTCGAGGCGGAGCCGGAGGCCGCCACGCCGACGCGATGAGCGCCCAGACCTACGCGAGCAAGCGCGCGATCAAGTCGGTCGCCGTCTACACCCACCGCCGCCGAGAGGTGACCAGCGACATCGTGCAGATGCTGACCGACCTCGCCCGTCGCCTCGACGTGGAGCTGCGCTTCGACCGCGACGAGACGATCAAGCACGCGCTCGAGAACCATCCCTACCAGGTGCTGAAGCCCAACTCCGAGGACGGAAAGGACGTCGACCTGGCGATGGTGCTGGGTGGCGATGGCACGACGCTGCGAACGCTGCGCGCCCATGCGGGCACGGAGGTGCCGGTGTTCTCGATCAACTGCGGCCGCGTCGGCTTCCTGGCCACGGTCGACCGCGACCGCGCCGCAGAGGGCCTCGAGCGTGCGCTGACCGGCGAGTTCGAGGTCATCAGGCTGCCGGCGCTGGTGCTCGGCACGGATGCGCGCGAGTTCGCGCTCAACGAGGTCTCGTTTCAGCGCGGAGCGCACACGAACGTCGCGCACATCTCGTACCGGCTCGCGGGGGAGGAGGTGGCGCGCGCTCCATGTGACGGTCTGATCGCCGCCACACCCACGGGGTCCACCGGCTACAACCTGTCGGCCGGCGGCCCGATCCTGGCCTGGAACCTTCAGGGCTACGTGGTGAGCATGGTCGCTCCACATTCGCTCAGCGTGCGCTCCGTCGTCGCCGCGCCCGAGGACGTGCTGGAGGTCGGCAACGAGGGGGCCGAGGCGGTCGGAGTGGTGATCGACGGCATGCCTACGGGCCAGATCGGCCCGGGCGAGCGGGTCAAGGTCAGGTTCAGGCCCGACGCCGTCGGCCTGGCCCAGCTTCCGGGCTCGAGCTTTTACAGCCGCTTTAGAGAGAAGCTACGACTTCTCACCGGTTGAAGCAGCGCTCCGTCGGCTTGCGCTGGTAGTAAGGACTGTTCCGGCGAGCGCCGCCGGGCACCCCATGCTGCTCGAGCTTCGTGTCCAAAACCTGCTGCTGATCGAGAGCGCCGAGCTCTCGCTCGACCCCGGCCTGAACGTCATCACCGGCGAGACCGGGGCCGGGAAGACGGTGCTGGCACAGGCGCTCGACATGCTGCTGGGCGGAAAGCCGGCCCGCGGACTCCTGAGGCCCGGCGCCGAGGAGGCCTACGTCGAGGGAGTGTTCGCCGGAGCCGATTCGCTGGCCGCCGACTCGGACCTGGCGGATCTCCACGAGCGTGTCGGGCTCGACGGGCAGGAAGTCGTGCTGGCGCGGCGCATCACCGCCGACGGGCGTAGCCGGGCCTACGTGCACGGCCGCTCGGCTTCGGCCCCTGATCTGCGCGCCATCGGCACGCGCCTGCTTTCCTTCTACGGCCAGCACGAGCACCGCAGGCTGACGCTGGCCTCGGCCCAGCTCGAGGTGCTCGACTCGTTCTGCGGTCGCCGGCACCTTCAGGCCCGCGCGGAATACGAGCGGCTCTGGACCTCCGCCAGGCGGCTGGAGCAGGAGCTGGAGCAGCTTCGCGATCGTGTCGGCGCCCGTGAGCGCGACCTCGACCTGCTCGAGTTCGAGCTGCACGAGATCGAGCAGGCGGCTCCCGATGAAGCCGAGGAGGAGCGGCTGGAAGCCGAGCGCTCACGGCTCGCGAGCGTGGAAACGCTTCGTCAGTCGGTGCTGGGCGCGACGGCGGCGCTCGAGCCCGGCGGCGAGGGCGACGTCACGGAGGGCGTGCTGTCGCTGCTGTCGCGGGCGAGCGCAGAGCTGGCCAGCTCGCGCGGTGTCGATGCGGCCCTCGACCGGTTGGCGGATCGCGCTGCGGCGATGGCATACGAGGCGGAGGACATCGCCCGCGAGCTACGCGACTACGAATCTTCTCTGCAGGCGGATCCCGGCCGTCTCGAGCAGCTGGACGAGCGCCTCGCCGCCTTCGGGCGGCTGAAGCGAAAGCACGGTGGCTCGATCGCGGAGGTGCTTGCGCACGCGGAGCGCTGCCGCGAAGAGCACGCGCGGCTTTCGAACGCCGAGGAGACGACGGCACGGCTCGAATCGGAGCTCGACACGGCTCTCGCCGAGCTGGACCGCGCTGCGGCCAAGCTGTCGGCCGAGAGGCGAAAGGTCGCGTCAAAGCTTGAGCGAGAGGTTCGCGGCGAGCTTGCGTCGCTGGCCATGGCAGAGGCCTCGTTCGAGGTCGTCGTCGGTGAGCGCGAGCACGTCGAGGGCGCGGGAGCGCTCGAGCGGCTCGGCCCCAAGGGCGCCGACTCCGTGGAGATGGTGATCGCTCCCAACCCCGGCGTGGCGGCGGGCCGGCTGCGGGAGATCGCCTCGGGTGGTGAGCTGTCGCGCGTGATGCTGGCGCTGATGAGCATCGCGACCGGCGCCGGGGGCGCCTCCACGGTCGTGTTCGACGAGGTCGACGCCGGCGTGGGCGGAAACACGGCTCGGGCTGTGGGCGAGAGGCTGCGCACGCTGGCGCGGCATCGGCAGGTCATCTGCATCACCCACCTGCCGCAGGTCGCCTCGCTGGCGGCCCGCCATTTCAGGGTCGTCAAGCGAGCGAGCGCGGACGCGGGCGTGGCTCGCACGGACGTGGAGCGGCTCGATCACAGCGGGCTGGTGGCGGAGCTGTGCCGGATGCTGGGAGCCGACTCGGCTGACGGGACGGTCCGGCGGCATGCAGAACGGTTGCTCGAGGCAGCGTAGAATCGGCAAATTGATGGCTTCTGAAACGGGGCAGGCCACATCGGGCCTGGCCGCACCTGCCGCGCAGCGCCTGCCATCGGCGGCGCCAGTCACCGAGATTTGCGGCATCGCACGGCTCGGCAAGCGCACGAAGGACCTGGTCAAGCGTCTGAGGCCGGGCGATATCGCGATCATCGACCATCGCGACATCGACCGCATGGCCGCCGAAGACCTTGTCGAGCGCGGCGTGCGGGCGGTCGTCAACGTCGCGCCCTCGACCACGGGCCGCTATCCCAACCCGGGGCCGCTCGCAATCACGCGGGCCGGCATCGTGCTGATCGACGCACCCGGCGCTCCGCTGTTCGAGCGCCTCAGCGACGGCATCGTGATCACCCTGCGCGGCGGGGAGGTGATCGGGCCCGACGGTGTGGTCGCCGAGGGCCACCTCTGGGACAGCGAGCAGCTCACGCTCGTGGCCCAGGACCAGCAACGTCGCATCGGCGAGGCGATCGAGGCCTTTGCTGAGAACACGCTCGCGCACATCCGGGAGGAGCGCGAGCTCGTCTCCGGCAAGCTGAAGCTGCCGCCTCTGACGACGGACTTCCGCGATCGCCACGCTCTGATCGTCGTGCGCGGCACCGACTACAAGCGTGACCTGCGCGCGATCCGGCCCTACGTGCGCGACGTCAAGCCGGTGCTCGTCGGCGTGGACGGCGGGGGAGACGCGCTGGTCGAGGCGGGCATGAGGCCCAACCTGATCATCGGCGACATGGACTCCGCCTCGGACAGCGTGCTGCGCTGCGGGGCCGAGCTGGTGGTGCACGCCTACGACGACGGCAGGGCGCCGGGGCGCGACAGGCTCGAGCGCCTGGGGCTCGACTACAAGCTGCTGCCCGCGCCCGGCACGAGCCAGGACGTCGCGATGCTGGTCGCGTTCGAGCGTGGCGCAAGCCTGATCGTCTCGGTCGGCTCGCACTTCAACCTGACCGAGTTCCTGGGCAAGGATCGCGCCGGCATGTCGTCCACCTTCCTGACTCGCCTGCGGGTGGGGGAGATCCTCGTGGACACAAAGGGAGTGAGCCGGCTCTACACGCCCATGCCCAGCAACTCTCAGGTCCTGATGCTGCTGCTCGTCGCGCTGGTGACCGTCACGATCGTGGTGCTCAGCTCACCACAGCTCGTGGACCTCGTCGACCTGCTGTGGCTGAAGCTGCAAGTTCTCCTCGGCGGCTAGCCCCCGCCGCGCTGAGGCCCTCCCGTGTTCTCCTTCCGCTACCACGCAACCTCGCTGATCGCGGTCTTCCTCGCATTGGGGATCGGGGTGCTGCTGGGCGTCTCGATAGGGGAGGAGGGAGTCGTGTCCGGGGCTCGAAAGGGGCTCGAGGACTCGTTGCGCGGCGACCTTCGCGACGTGCGCAACAGCAACTCCGACCTGCGCGGGGAGCTTCGCATCCGCGACGACTTCGAACGCCAGTCCTACCCGAGCCTCGTCGCAAATCTGCTGCCCGGATTCCGCATCGGCGTGGTGGCGATGGGAAATCTGACCTCCAGTTACTCTCCCGCGGTCCGTGACGCGGTCGACCCGGCCGGAGCCGACATCGCATCGGTCTCGGTGATTCGCGCTCCGCTGCGACTTGGCGACCTGGCTCAGGACCTGCGTCGCACGCAGTTCTCGCGCCTCGACCGCGACGGCGACCAGCTCGCGAACTTCGGCCGCCGGCTCGGCCGCCAGCTCGTCAACGGCGGAGGCATCGTCGAACGCACCCGCAAGAGCCTCCTCTCCAGCTCTCGGGGCGAGTACCGCGGGCTCGACGGCATCGTGTACGTGCGAGACCGGGAGGGCCTCAAGGGTTCGGAACGCTCCGATCAGAACCGCTTCGAGTCGGCGTTCATCGGCGGGCTGCGCTCTACCAATGCCCAGATCGTGGCCGTGGAGACTCGCGACACCAACCCATCCCAGATTCCGTTCCTGAAGCAGCAGGGCCTGACCAGCGTCGACGACCTCGACCTGATCGCCGGTCACGCGGCGCTGGTGTACGCCCTGCTCGGGGCCGACGGCGCCTTTGGCGTCAAGCAGACCGCCGACCAGTTGCTGCCGCCGCCTCCGATCAAGGGCCAGAGCAGGCGCTGACAGGTGAGCTGGCTTCCGCTGGCGGTCTCGCTCGGCATCGCCGCCCTGCTCGCCCCCTCGATCCTCGAGCGCCTCGAGCAGGCGGGCGTGGTGAGGGAGAACTTCAGGGGCCGGGTGCTGCCGGCTGCGGCAGGGATGCTGATCGCGATCGCGGCGCTGCTCGCGCTCGCTCCACTGGCGGCGCTCGACGAGCTTGCCGGCTGGGACACGCTCGACCCCGATCTGCGCGGTGCGCTCATATACGTGCTCGGAATCGCGGTGCTGGGCCTCGTGGACGATCTGCTTGGCGGTCGCCTTCCGGCCGGAGCGGCGGCCGTGCCGCATGCCCCTCGCGGCTGGCGCGGCCACGCGCGGGCGCTCGCCAGCGGGCAGCTCAGCACCGGCGTGCTGAAGGCGCTCGGCGCCCTGGGACTGGCGCTGTACGTGCTCTCGGGCCAGGGGCGCTCGGCGGCCGAGTACCTCGTCGGCGGGGGGGTGCTGCTGCTGGCGACCAACCTCTTCAACCTGCTCGACCTGCGTCCCGGGCGTGCCGGCAAGGCGTTCGTCGCCTTCGGCGCGGTCCTGACCATCGGCAGCTGGGACACGCATTCGCTCGAGGCGCTGGGCCTGTTCATCGGTCCTGCCCTGGTGCTGCTGCCCTATGACCTGCGTGAGCGGGCGATGCTGGGAGACGCAGGCTCGAACGTGCTGGGGGCGGTCGCCGGGCTCTGGCTCGTACTTGCGCTTGGTCCTACGGGCGAGGCGGTCGCGCTCGGGGTGCTCGCCGCCATCACGTTCTATGCGGAGTTTCGGTCGATCAGCGCGCTCGTCGAAAGGAACCCTCTGCTGCGTTGGCTAGACTCTGTTGGCAGGACGTGAGGCCTGCCGAATCGAAAGCTCCGCGCTACATCTTCGTCACCGGCGGAGTGGTTTCGTCTCTCGGAAAAGGGATTGCGGCGGCGTCGATGGGGCGGCTTCTCGTCAGTCGCGGCATGCGGGTGCAGATCCAGAAGTTCGACCCGTACATCAACGTCGACCCGGGCACGATGAGCCCGTTCCAGCACGGAGAGGTCTTCGTCACCGAGGACGGCGCCGAGACGGACCTCGACCTCGGCCACTACGAGCGCTTCACCGACGAGAACACCTCGCGGACCTCGAACGTGACCGCCGGCGCGGTCTACTACTCCGTGATCCGCAAGGAGCGGCGCGGCGACTTCCTCGGCGGGACGGTGCAGGTGATCCCGCACATCACCGACGAGATCAAGCAGCGCGTGAAGCTGGTGGCGGAGTCGCAGAACCTGGATTTCGTGATCACCGAGATCGGCGGCACGGTGGGCGACATCGAATCGCTTCCTTTCCTGGAGGCGATTCGCCAGCTCTACACGGAGCTCGGGCGCGAGCGCTCGATGTTCGTGCACCTGACGCTCGTGCCCTTCATCGAGCACGCGGGCGAGCTGAAGACCAAGCCCACCCAGCACTCGGTCAATGAGCTGAGGCGGATCGGCATCCAGCCGGACCTCGTGATGTGCCGTTCGGAGGAGGCGCTCTCGCGCGAGATCCGCCAGAAGATTGCCCTCTTCGCGAGCCTGCCGGTCGAGGCGGTCATCTCGGCCAGGGATGTGGACGACATCTACAAGGTGCCGTTGATGTTCCGCGCCGAGGGCGTCGACGACCTCGTCCTCGACCACTTCGGCGTCGAGGCGCCGGCGCCAGAGATGAGCGACTGGGAAGAGACCGTTCGAAAGGCCGAGCGCGCGCAGGACACCGTGCGCATCGCGCTGGTCGGCAAATACGTCAGGGTCGCCGACTCCTATCTGTCGGTGGTCGAGGCGCTGCGTCACGCGGGCGTCCACCACGGTGCCAAGATCGACGTCTTCTGGGTCGACTCGGAGACGCTTGGCGATCAGGAGTCCGCACAGCTGCTCCAGGACGCCGACGGTGTGCTGATCCCCGGCGGCTTCGGCATACGCGGCATCGAGGGCAAGATCAACGCCTCACGACTCGCGCGCGAGCAGCAGATCCCGTACCTGGGAATCTGCCTCGGCATGCAGATCGCGGTCATCGACTTCGCCCGCCACGCGGTCGGCATGGAGGGCGCCAACTCGTCCGAGTTCGACCCCGAGACGCCCTACCCGGTGATCGACCTGCTCCCGGAGCAGAAGGAGGTCGACGACATGGGCGGCACGATGCGGTTGGGAGCCGACCCGGTCAAGCTGCACCCGGACACTCGTGCACGCATGGCCTACCAGGAGCAGGTCATCTACCAGCGCCACCGTCACCGCTACGAGGTCAACAACCTGCTGCGCCGCCGCCTCGAGGACGCCGGCATGGTCTTCAGTGGCACGTCGCCCGACGACCGCCTGGTCGAGGTGATCGAGATGCCTGGCCACCCGTTCTTCATGGCGTCCCAGTTCCACCCCGAGTTCAAGTCGCGTCCAAACCGCCCCGAGCCGCTGTTCAGGGAGTTCGTCGGCGCGGCGCTGCGGCGGGCGCGCGAGCGCGGGGAAGCCGAGTCGCCGGCCGAGCCGGCTCACGAGGCGGAGCCCGCTCCCACCAGAGAGTGACCGCGGCGCCGGCCGCCTCACAGGGGCGCCTCGCCGACACCTTCGTTCGTCTGTGCGAGATCGAGAGCCCGTCCGGTCGCGAGCTCGAGGTGGCCAGCGCCGTGCGCGGCGAGCTCGAGTCGTTGGGGCTGAAGGTGGATCAGGATTTCACCACCGCCGAGACGGGCGCCGAGTGCGGCAACCTGCTGGCGAAGCTGCCGGGCCCCCACGGCGCGCGCACGATCATGCTCGGCGCCCACCTCGACACCGTGCCGCTGACCGATTCGATCGAGGTCGAGCTGCGCGACGGCTACTTCCTCAACCGGCGCCCGGCGATCCTCGGTGCCGACAACAAGGCGGCGGTCGCGGTGCTGCTGGAGGTCGCGCGCCGGTGCGCCACGGGTGGCGCGCCGGTGGGAGTGGAGCTTCTGTTCACGGTCAGCGAGGAGAACGGACTGCGCGGGGCGCGCGCGTTCGACCGCGAGGCGCTGTCATCGGAGTTCGGATACGTCTTCGACCACGCCTCCCCGATCGGAGAGCTGATCGTGGTGGCGCCCACCTACTACCGGGTGATCGCCGACTTTCGCGGCCGGTCCGCGCACGCGGGCATCCGGCCGGAGGCGGGCCGCAGCGCGATCGTCGCCGCGGCCAAGGCGATCGGCCAGATGCAGCTCGGCCGCATCGACGAGGAGACGACGGCGAACGTCGGGAAGATTTCGGGCGGCACCGCCACCAACGTCGTGCCTGGCGACTGCCACCTGGAGGCGGAGGTGCGCAGCCTCGACGACCACAAGGCAACGGTCAGGGCCCAGGAGATGGTCGACGCGCTGACGTGGGCCGCCAGCAGCACCGAGACCGACGTCGACGCCCGCATCGAGGAGGAGTTTCGCGCCTACCGCATGCCCGAATCCGATCCCTGTGTGCTTGCCGCCGCCGCGGCTCTGAGCGACTGCGGCATCCAACCGGTGCACGCCGCCACCGGCGGCGGAAGCGATGCCAACGCGTTCGAGGCGAAGGGCTTTCGCTGCCTCAACGTCGCCAACGGAACCGAGCTCAACCACACTCCCGACGAGCGCGTGAGCGTGCAGGCACTGGAGACGATGCTCGACGTCGTCACGCGGCTGCTCGTTCGCGCGGCGGAGCAGTCGCCTGGCGAAGGTTCCGAGAAGGGCCACTAGTGCCCCATCCAGCAATCCACACCCGCTCTGGCTCGCTGCAAACCTTCCCCTGCCGGCGTCCTCAGTCGCCCCTGTGCCATCGGCACAGGGGCCCCCTGCGTCCTTGGCAGGTTCGGTTTTCGCGGCCAGAAACGGGCCTGGATTACAAGACGGGGCACCAGCAATGCTGAAGCTGAGGCGGGGCGAGGTGACCTCGATCGAGGGGCCGGGCGGGCGGGTGACCAGGCTCACCGTTCGTGTCGGCGACGAGCAGCGAGCAGCGCTCGCCTATCCGGATTTGACCGGGCCCGTCGAGACAGGCGATGACGTGGTCGTGAACGTCGAGTCAAAGGACCTGGATCTGGGCAGCGGCGGCTTCGACATCGTCTACGTCAATCTCACTCGTGGAATGAAGGGCGATGGGGCGGAGGGCGCCCACGTCATGAAGCTGAACTACACACCGCTTCAGCACTCCGTCGTGCCGGTTGAGGAAGGGCTTGACGACGTACCCAAAGAGTTGGGGATGCCGGTCGCCGTCCTCGGTCTGCACGGCCAGCTCGCACCCGCGGCCTTCGCCGCAGCACGCGAGGCGCCGGATGCGCGGATCGGGTTCGTCCAGACAGCGGGCGGCGCTTTGCCGGGACAGCTATCGGACGCGGTCCGGACGCTGCGCTCCCAGGGCCTGCTCGCGGACCACGTCACCGTCGCGCCCTGCTTCGGCGGTGAGCGTGAGGCGATCACGCTCGAGGGCGCGCTGCATGCCGGAGCACAGAGCCTGGGCTGGGACGCGGCCATGGTGGGGCCCGGGCCCGGCATCCTCGGATCGGCTTCCGCGCTCGGCAACGGCGGCGTCGAGGCACTGCACAGCGCTCAATCCGCTCTCGCGCTCGGCTGCCCGGTCACGCTGGCGCCCCGCATGTCCAGCGGCGATTCGCGCGAGCGACACCGCGGGCTCAGCCACCACACTGCCACCGTGCTCGAGCTGCTGATGCGGCCGGTCGAGGTCCCGCTCGCGAGCGGAGTGTCGGAGGTCGCCCGCTCCGAGCTTGCCTCCGCGGCCGATGCGGGGGCGCACCGGCTGGTCGAGACGGACGTCGACGATCTTGTACCGGCGTACCTCGACAGCGGCCTTCCGTCCAGCACGATGGGCCGTTCGTTCGAGCAGGACGAGGACTTCTTCCGATCGGCACTCGCGACGGGCGCCGAACTGGCACGAAAGGTGGTGGCGAAGAGACGATGAGCTTCGAGCACGTTGACGGAGAGGTGGTGTGGCAGGGCCGGATCGCCACCGTGCGAGTCGATCGCTTCCGTCACGACGACGGCGAGGTCGTGACACGCGAGGTCGTGCAGCACCCGGGCGCCGTGGTGATGCTCCCTTTCGACGGCGAGCGAATCTGGTTCGTGAGGCAACCGCGTGAAGCGGTCGGAGAGGACCGCTTCCTAGAGCTACCGGCCGGCAAGCTGGACACCGACGAGGATGTGCTGGAGCTGGCGAAGCGCGAGCTGCGCGAGGAGGTCGGCAAGTCGGCCGCCACCTGGGAGGCGCTGCACAGCTTCTACGTCAGCCCCGGTTTCACCAACGAGCGCATTCACGCCTTCCTGGCGACGGATCTGAGCGACGAAACTGCCGAGGCGGACGAGGAGGAGCGCATCGAGATCGTGTCCGAGCCGCTGTCACGGCTCGACGAAGTGATCCGCTCCTGCAGTGACGCCAAGACCCTGGTATCGCTGCTGTGGTTCCGGGCCTTCGTGCTCTAGAGGCCCTTCTCGGAACGACCGCCGTTTGCGGTGAAACGTTTTGAGGAGGGCCACTAGGACGGGTGCACCGGGCGTTGCGCCGGCACCACCGCGCCCTACGCCGGCAAGGAGGTCCGCCGGTTGAGGCGAATCGCTGGGGGTGGCCTCCCGCTTCCCGAGCCTGCACGAACGAGCGCTCGATGGCGACTTCGAGAAGCTCGTACTGGACTTCATCGCCTATCTGGAGCTGGAGCGAGGCATGGCCCGCAACACGCTCACGTCCTACCGTTCCGACCTGCTTCAGTTCGGCGCCTACCTCGCCGAGCACAAGCTCGACCCGGCAACCGTGCAGGCGCGCGAGGTGTCCGAGTTCCTGACTCAGGTCGCGATCGGTAACGGCGAGGGGCCCGCTGCCACTTCGACCATCCAGCGCAAGGCCGCGACGCTTCGCTCCTTCTACCGTCACCTGAGGCGCGAGGGCGTGCGCGATTCCGATCCGACCGCATCGCTTTCGACGCCGCGCATGTCGCAGAAGCTCCCCAACGTGCTCGGCCGTGCCGACATACAGCGTCTGCTCGACCAGCCGAAGGGAACCGAACCGATGTCCCTGCGCGACCGCGCGCTGCTCGAGCTGATGTACGCCTGCGGATTGCGTGCCTCCGAGGTGATCGACATCGAGACCTCGCAGCTGGACCTCGACGGAGGCCTGCTGCGCGTGCGCGGCAAGGGCTCGAAGGAGCGAATCGTTCCGATCGGCAAGATCGCTGTGCGCGCCTTGCGCGACTACCTGCGGCGTGGCAGGCCGGGACTGATCGGGGCGCGGGTCCAGCCCCGCCTGTTCGTCAACTTCCGCGGCGGGCCGCTGACTCGCCAGGGTCTCTACAAGATCGTCCAGCGCCACGCCCAGACCGCGGGCCTCGGCGGCCGCATGAGCCCGCACACGCTGCGCCACACGTTCGCGACTCACCTGCTCTCGGGCGGCTGCGACCTGCGCTCGCTTCAGGAGATGCTCGGGCACGCCGACGTGGCCACGACGCAGGTCTACACGCACCTCTCGAACCAGCACCTGAAGAAGGTCTACTTCCAGGCGCATCCGAGAGCGACCGAACGCTAGCCCGCATCCGGCCTCTTCTAAAGTGGGGGGCATGCCGGAGCTACCCGAGGTCGAGACGATTCGCCGCCAGCTCGAGCCAGAGCTGGCCGGCAGGCGGATCGTCGACGCCGCTGTGCTCGACCCGCTCTGGAGCTCGCCACGCGACCCTCGTGAGGTCGAGCGGGCGCTACGCGGCGCGCGCATCGTCTCGCTGGGGCGGCGCGGGAAGTATCTGCTGCTCGAGCTGGAGGGCGAGCGCTTCCTCGTCATGCACCTACGCATGACCGGCAACCTGCTCTGGCTCGCGTCGGCCGATTCCGAGCAGCCCTCACACGTGCGCGTGCGGCTGGTGCTCGACGGCGGCGAGCGGATCGTCTTCGACGACGTGCGGCGCTTCGGGACGGGCGCCGTGATCGAGGGTCGCGAGGCGCTCGAGGAGTATCTCGGCTCTCGGCTGGGACCGGAGCCGCTGGACCCACGGTTCACGGCCGAGCTGCTGGGGCGGCAGGCGAGCGGTCGCCGGGCGCCGGTGAAGGCGTTCCTGCTCGACCAGAGCCGGATCGCGGGCATCGGCAACATCTACGCGGACGAGGCGCTTTTCAGGGCCCGGATACACCCGCTCAAGCCGGTTGGCCGGCTGCGACGCCCCGAGCTGGAGCGGCTGCGCGACGCCATCGTCGACACGCTCGACGCCGGCATCGCCGCGGCAGGGGCCTCGATCGACGACTACCGTCACGTCGACGGACAACGCGGCTCGATGCAGGAGCGCTTTCTCGTCCACCTGCGCGAGGGCGAGCCGTGCCCGCGCTGTGGCACCGCGGTGGTGAAGCTGCGGGCGGCCGGACGTGGCACCTACATCTGCCCCAATTGCCAGCGCGCTCCGCGCCGCTCGCGCGCTCGACGGCCGGCCCGCAGGGCGGCCGGCGCATCCGCCTGATGGAGGCCTCGCCCCGGACGTTGCCGGACGGGTTCACCGCCGGCCACTGGAGCGACCGGAAGGCCGCCACCGGCTGCACCGTCGTGATCTGCCCCGAGCAGGGCGCGGTCGCGGCGGTGGACGTGCGCGGAGGCGGGCCGGCGACGCGACAGACCGACCCGCTGCATCCGCTCGCCAATGCGCCGTCGGCGCACGCCGTCCTGATGACGGGTGGCAGCGCATTCGGCCTCGGAGCCGCAGACGGAGTGATGCGCTGGCTGGAGGAGCGAGGGCGCGGCTATCCGACGCCCGGCGGCCTAGTGCCGCTCGTGCCCGCAGCCGTCGTGTACGACCTGGCGAGCGGTGATGCCAAACGCCGGCCGGGCCCCGACGACGGCTACGCTGCCTGCGAGGGAGCCTCGACAGAACCTGAGCTGGGCAGCGTCGGTGCCGGCACGGGCACCTCCGTCGGCAAGCTGTTCGGCCGCCCGTCGTCGGTCAAGAGCGGGGTCGGGCTGGTGGTCCAGCATCTGCCGCATCCCGAGGGCGGACGCATGGCGGCGCTGGCCGTGGTGAATGCGTTCGGCGACGTGATCGGCGAGGACGGCAGCGTGCTTGCCGGCCCTCGCCGCGACGGAAAGTTCGTGCGCACGACCGGCGTGATGCGGAAACGGCTGATCGAGCCGCCGAGCTTCGACCAGGAGGGCATGACCGGCAACACCACGCTCGTCTGCGTGATGACGGACGCCACGCTCACGAAGTCGGAGTGCGGCATCGTGGCCAAGATGGCGCAGGCGGGTATGGCGCGTGCCGTCGATCCTGTCCACTCCGCCGTCGACGGTGACGTGGTGTTCGCTCTCGCGAGCGGCGCCTACGGCGACCGGCCCGCAGAGCTGCAATCCCTTACGGCCGGCGTCATCGCGGCGGCGCTCACGGCCGAGGCGATACGCAACGCCTGCCTCGAGGCCCAGACCGTGGCGGGGATCCCTTCGCTGGCGGACCTCGCCGACCGCTAGCCCGGCTCCTGGCCCGCACGCCCTCGACTCGCGCGCGCTCCACCGCCAGATCCGCTTCACCCGCGTGGCGAACCGGACATAGCGGTCCTTCGCGCGGGCGAAGCGGAAATAGCTGAAGCGCATGAAGCTCGGGCAGCACTGGTTGTCGTTTCGGTCGAGGTAGGCCTCGCCCACGCGTACCTCCTTGCCGGGGAAGGACTGCTTGTAGTTCGCCAGGTTGAGCCCCCAGCTCGTGAGCGCCACGGCTCGGCGCGGCAGGGCGCCCAGGGTGGCCTTGCTCGGATAGCGCAACAGCCACCTCGGGGCCGCGCAGCCGTCCGCCCCGGCACCACTGAGGCGAACGACACCGGCTGCGCCGCCGCGGCCCGTCGCCCCGCTGCGGACGTCGAGAAATACCTCCCTGCGAGTCGGGTCGTCGTCGACGTCGGTGACGTTGAACTGAAGCACGTAGTCGATCACACCGGAGAGCTGGATCACCCGCCGGCCGGCGCCGCAGTAATCCTCGATCTCGATGCGGTGATGCTGCGTCTCGTTCGCGCTGCACGTCGGCTTGACGACGATGCTGCCGTCACCCGCGTGGCACAGGTCCCGCGCGACGACGCGCTCCAGTGCCGGGTCCGCATCGAGGTTGGCGTCGACGGGCTTCAGCGAGTGGCTGCCGTGTCCGGACGCCAGGCCGGCGCAGGCCAGCGACAGTGCTGCCGCTCCAGCAGCCGCTATCGACGTTCGCCTGCGGCGGCGATGCTCTGTCACGGCCGGATCATCCTCCTTGATGAGCGGGGTTACGGAGCTCAGAAAGGCGCCAGCGCTGCGAGCTCTCCGCGGCCGTCGGCCTCTTCGAGTTCCTGGAAGCCGCCCAACGGCTTGCCGTCGATCACTATCTGCGGAAAGGTCATGTGGCCCGTCCACTCGGCCAGCCGGCGCCGCCCGACCGGGTCCTTGGCCAGGTTGACCTCAATGTAGACCAGCCCGTGCGACTCGAGCAACTGCTTCGCGCGCAGGCAGCGCCGGCACGGATCGGTCGTGTAAACGGTGATTTCGGGTTGTGTGGCTGGCTGATCCATCCGGGCGTCCAATCAAAGTGTAGATATCCCGGGGTACGGCTTTGGCGCGCTATTACAAGACAGAGGCGATCGTGTTGCGGACGATTCGCCTGCGCGAAGCCGATCGCGTGCTGCATCTCTACACCAGCGAGCGCGGGCGCGTGGGCGCCGTCGCCAAGGGCGTGCGCCGCACGAAGTCTCGCTTCGGCGGCCGGCTGGAGCCGTTCTTCAGGCTCAGCCTCGTGCTCTACGAGGGCAGGGGGGAGCTGCACACCGTCACGCAGGCCGAGACGGTCGAGTCCTATCCCCGCCTGCGCGAGCACGGCGGCTCCCTCGGCGCCGCCTCGACGGCGTGCGAGTCGGTGTTACGCCTCTTCCACGACGGTGAGTCCAACCGCCCCGCCTACAACCTGCTCTGCCACGAGCTCCAACTGCTCGACGCCGAGCCCTCTGCGGCCGGCCCGGCGAACCTGCTGGCGTTCCGGCTCAAGCTGCTGCTGGCGGCGGGCTTCCTGCCCGAGCTCTCGGCCTGCTCTCACTGCGGTGCGCCCGGCCGGGCACGGTTCTCGGCCGCGGCGGGCGGTGTTGTCTGCGGCGAATGCTCGACCGGCGATGGATTCGAGCTCAGCGATCGTGCCTACAGGTTCATGACGGCCGCGATCGCCGCCCCGCTGCGCGAGTCTGCCGATGCCGACCCGGCGTCGCTGGCCCAGGTCGACCGGGCGGTGAACGGCACGCTCGAGCATCATGCCCACGTGCGGCTTCGCAGCGCCGCCTAGTTCCGCGTCACCGGCGGCATAGAATCGAAGCTGGATGCCACGGCGTAGCGGCCAAATGCGCGTCGCGGTCGTCGCGGAGTACTACCCGCGGCCCGGTCATCCCGGGCTCGGTATCTGGGCTCACTGCCAGGCGGTCGCGGCGGCGCAAGAGGGGGCCGAGGTGCGCGTGATCGCACTCGATCGCCCGCTGCCGCCCCTGCACGCGATGCGGTCGCTGGGCCCGGGCGGCGGACGGCCAGATCCAGGGCCGCTGCGCCAATGGTGGCACGAGCTTCGGAGTCAGCCCCGATCCGCCGAGCTGGACGGAATCGAGGTCACGTACGCGCGCTTCCTCTCGCCACCCCGGCCACTCAGCTACGGCAGCTGGGGGCGCTGGGCCGCGCCCGCTGTCGGCCGCGCCCTCGACTCCCTCGACCGCAATGGCGGCATCGACCTCGTGCACGCCCACTACGCCGTCCCCTCGGGCGCCGCAGCCCGGCGGTGGATCGAGCGCCGCCGGCCTGGGCTCCCGCTCGTGGTCTCGGTCCATGGCGGCGACCTCAGCTACGCGGCGCCACGCAGCCGCCGCGGTCACGGCGCCGTGACATCGACGCTGCGCGGTGCCGAGGCGGTGATCGCGAACTCGACCCTCACGCGCGACGGCATCGAGGCGCTGATCGGGCCCCGCGAGCACCTGTACGTGATCCATCCCGGCGCAGACGTTGCGCCCGGGAACGTCGACAAGCGGCCACAGGCCACGCTGGTGACCGTCGCTCATCTCGAGCCGCACAAGTCGCAGGCCGACGTGATCGGTGCGCTGGCCGCACTGCACGAGCGCCATCCCGAGCTTCGCTACGTGCTCATCGGGCGCGGCCCGGACCGCAGCTCGCTCGAGACCCTCGCCCGCTCTCTGGGCGTCGAGGATCGGGTCGAGTTCATGAGCGCGCTGCCGCACGAGCAGGCGATGGCCGAGCTTGCACGCTGCCACCTGCACGTGATGCCCAGCCGCCACGACGCCTTCGGCGTCGCGCACATCGAGGCGATGGCCGCCGGCGTGCCGACTATCGCAGGCGAGGGGACCGGAGCCCGAGACATAGTCGCGGCCGGCGAGGGAGCGTTGCTGGTGCCGGCGGGCAACGTGAACGCGCTCGCCGGCGCGATCGACACTCTGCTCAGCGAGCCGGGAGAGCTGCGGCGGCTGGGCGAGGCCGCCCGCCAGACCGCCTTCGAGCACTTCTCATGGAAGCGCTGCGGCCGCCAGACGGCCGACGTCTACCGCGAAGTCAGCGGCGTTGCGAACCCGGTGGATGGATAGGTCTCGGCACAGTCATCCGGCACTCGAAGCGGTGGCACAGTCGAGACATGCGATCTCGACGATCGGCGCCTCGTCTATGAAGGCATAGAGCCGCTCGGAGTAACCGTCACCGTCGCTGAAGACGTGCGAACAGAGGGCGCACGTCAGTCCATGCGGCCACTCCTCGCTGCGGTATATGGCGCCCAGCTCCACGGATGGCATGGACCAGCCTTTTTCGTTACTTCGGTCGACCGTCCTGCCGGTGCCGGTGAGTCCGCAACGGTTCGCCTCAAAATGGCCGAGCCGCCGGGCGCTCTCCTATCCCGCGTCTCGTTCCGACACGCCGGCCGCGGCTTCAAGAGCTTCCGCCTTGCTCTGACAGAGCTTCGCGTAGGCGACCTTGCCGTCGCGCACCGTCCAGACGCTGGCGCCCCTGGCTTGGACCGGGACTCCGCTGCCTTTTCCACGAGCCCGGATCAGGGTCACGATGACGACGGTTTCGCGATCGATGTCGATCGTTTCCCGGATTTCCGGGCTCCACTCGTCCCAGGCGTCCCTCCATCCCTGCCACGCTCGGCGAATCTCCGCGTGGCCTCGGAAGATGCCGCTGTAGGGCGCACGGGAATCGGACCAGTCCATCACGCCTTCGGGATCCATGAGCTCCAATGCGGCGTCGAGGTCGCCATCGACAAAGCCGAAGCCGAACACCTTGCGCACGATCTCCGCGTTCTCCTGCGGCATCGCCCGATTATCCCGCCACGAACAGCGCCAGCCGGACCGCGAACACCAGCGCTCCGGCGACCATCAACGTGATTCCCTGTTCTTTTCTCCCGTACCGGATCACCTGGTGGCCGAAGAAGACCCCTCCGAGGGCGAGCAGAGGAAGAAACGCCCCGGGGACGACGCAGAGCCATCCACACAGCAGTGCCCTCCTGGCCAGGAAGTCGGCTCGGGCTTCGCGCGACTCGTCCTCGGTTGTCCGCTCGGCGCTCATCGAAGGATTGTGACGACTCCAGACGGCGAGATCGTGAAGCGGGCAAACTGCGCTCGTTGGGGCAAAGAAACCGCCTCGGCCTGGACCCCCTATCCGTTCGCCATGCGAGAATCGCCTTGTGGAAGGGCACGCGGCAGACCTCCGAATCGACCCCACCCAGGACTCGGTGGCGGCCGTCTTCGAGCGCCGGATTCGGGCGCTGGAAGCGGAATCGCTGGCCGCCAACGCGACGCCGTCCTATCCGGCACGCCGTGAGATCGAGGAGGAGCCGTGCCGCCTGCGGACGCCCTTTCAGCGTGACCGCGACCGCATCGTCCACACCAAGAGCTTTCGGCGTCTGAAGCACAAGACCCAGGTCTTCATCGCCCCGGTCGGCGACCATTACCGCACCCGCCTCACCCACACGCTGGAGACCTGTGGCATCTCGCGCACGGTCGCCCGCGCGCTGCGTCTCAACGAGGACCTGACGGAGGCCGTCGGCCTCGGGCACGACCTCGGGCACCCGCCCTTCGGGCACACGGGAGAGGAGGCCCTGGATGCGGTGCTCCAGGAGCACACCGGTCGTCGCTTCCGCCACAACCAGCATTCGCTGCGCGTGGTGGAGACGCTGGAGCGGGACGGCGAGGGCCTGAATCTGACCGAGGAGGTCCGTGACGGGATCCTTCACCACACCGGCTCCGAGCTGCCGAGAACCCTCGAGGCCAGGATCGTGCGCCTCGTCGACCGCATCGCATACATCAACCACGACATCGACGACGCCCTTCGCGCGGGCGTCATCTCACTTAGCGACCTGCCGCGAGACGAGATCGCCACGCTCGGCGCAACCGGCAGCGAACGCATCGACACGCTCGTACACGACCTCGTCGAGCACTCCGAGGTTGCCGGCGACATCGTGCAGGGGGAACGGGTGGGAGCGGCGATGTCACGGCTGCGGTCGTTCATGTTCGAGCGTGTCTATCTCAGCGACGCGACGCGCGCGGAGCAGGAGCGTGCGCGCCGAGCGGTGCGGTCGCTGTTCGAGCACTACCTTCTGCATCCGGCGGAGATCCCCGACACCACCAGCTCCGACTTGCCCACACGAGTCACCGACTACGTGGCCGGAATGACCGACCGCTTTTGCATCGCCGCCTTCGAGCAGCTCGAGTTGGCGAAGCAGCTCGGCGGCTAGCGCCTTGGGCGGCCTCTTCACGGACGAGTCGCTGGAGCGCGTCCGCACGTCCGCTGACATCGTCGAGGTCGCCCGCGGTCACACGGACCTGCGCCAGCGAGGCACGCGCTGGCTCGGCCTCTGCCCGTTCCACGACGAGCGCACGCCGTCGTTTTCGGTCGACTCCAGCAACAACCTCTACTACTGCTTCGGCTGTCAGGCCGGGGGAGACGTGATCAGCTTCGTCGAGGAGAAGGAGGGCCTCGACTTCCGGCAGGCGGTCGAGCATCTCGCGGACCGCTTCGGCGTCGAGCTGGAGTATCAGGAGAGCGGGCGCGAGGACGACGAGCGCCGCCGTGCCCGCGAGCGCCTCTACGACCTGCTGTCCAAGACGGCCGCCTTCTACCAGCGGTACCTGCAGGAGTCGGACGAGGCCGCACGCGCGCGTGCCTACCTCGAGTCGCGAGGCTTGGGGAAAGAGGTGCTCGATCAGTTCGGCGTCGGATTCGCGCCCAGTGCCTGGGACCGCATTCTCACCAGCGCGCAGCGCTCGGGCTTTCGCGAGGACGAGCTGCTGGCATCGGGCCTGGCGCAGCGCGGCCGGCAGGGTGGCCTCTACGACCGCTTTCGCGGCCGCATCATGTTCCCGCTGCGTGACGCCCGCGGTCGCGTGCTCGGGTTCGGCGCGCGCGCCATGCGCGACAACCAGCGCCCGAAGTACGTCAACTCTCCCGAGAGCATCGTCTACCACAAGGGCAGGTCCCTGTTCGGCCTAGACCTCGCTCGGCCGCACGCCACCAAGGCCGGCGAGGTGATCGTCGTGGAGGGCTACACCGACGTGCTCGCGTTGCGCCAGGGCGGCTTTCCCAACACGGTCGCAGCGATGGGAACCGCGATGACCGAGGACCAGGTCGGCGAGCTGTCCCGAATCGGCCAATCCCTGGTTCTGGCCTTCGATGCCGACCGTTCGGGCCAGGAGGCCATGTTGCGGGTGCACCGGGCCGCTGCAGGCCGTCAACTCGATCTCAAGGTGGTCCGCCTGCCCGACGATAAAGACCCCAGTGACCTCCTTCTGGAGGAGGGTCCGGGGCCGTTTGCAGACCGATTGGAGAAGGCAATCTCGTTCTTGGAATTCCAGGTTCAGACAGTCATCGATCGATCGGATCTGAGCTCATCCGCGGGTAAGGACCGCGCGTTGGCACAGCTCAGTCCGGTCTTCGCGCAGGTGGCGCCATCCGCGCATCGTGATGAGCAGCTGCGCTACGTCGCCGACCGGCTGGATCTGACCGAGCATCTGCTCGCTCCCCTGATGGCCCGGCCCTCGAAGGGCAGACAGGGCCGCGCGTCGCAGCCCGCTGCGAGCGGCCTCGCCAGTCACGGAGAGCGCTGGGAGCGCATCTTCCTCGCCATGTGCGTTTCGAGCGAGGAACGGGGACGCGAGTACCTCGAGCGTCTTACCGACGAACATCTCTCCTCTGAAGTTCTGCGCCACGCCCGCACCTGGATTCTCGAGCATTACGACTCGCCCACGGCCGGCCTGACGCACGACGACGACCAGCTCGCGCAGGCGGTGAGCGAGATCGTCGTTCGCGCGTCTGGCCAACCGGCAGGCGAGCACGCGCTCGAGGTCGGGTTCCTCGGACTTGAGCGCCGCCGCCTCGAACGCCAGATCAAGGCAGCGGCTGAAGCCGAGGACTACGAGCGCCAGCGGGAGCTTTCGCTGCGGCGCAGCGAGATGACGGAGGCCATTGCCCGGCTCATGGGAGGAGAGGACGGCTCGTTCGAGCAGGCACCCTCCGCCGGGCCCGGCGGAGGGGCCACGTGAGCAGGGCCGAGTACGCCTACGCCCAGGAGGCCGAGGGCCAACCCCGAGCACCGGAGCAGGCGCAGGCCGGCGACTACTCAGCGGACTCGGTCCAGTCCTACCTGAAGGAGATCGCCACTGTCTCGCTTCTGAGCGCGGCGGACGAGGTGCGGCTGGCGAAGCTGATCGAGCGCGGAGACCAGCGCGCCAAGGACGCCCTGATCGAGGCCAACCTGCGGCTCGTCGTCTCGATCGCGAAGCGACACGTCGGTCGAGGCCTCACCTTGCTGGATTTGATCCAGGAGGGAAACCTGGGCCTGATCCGCGCCGTCGAGAAGTTCGACTGGCGCAAGGGGTTCAAGTTCTCGACCTACGCGACCTGGTGGATCCGGCAGGCGATTTCGCGCGCGATCACCGACCAGGGCCGCACGATCCGCATCCCCGTCCACATGGCAGACGTGATCAACCGTGTCGTGCGCACGCGCCGCGAGCTGATGGCGGAGCTCGGTCGCGACCCGACGTCGGAGGAGGTCGGCGAGAAGCTGCAGATGAAGCCAAAGAAGGTGGAGGAAGTACAGCGGCTGATGCGGGAGACCGTGTCGCTCGAGACGCCGATCGGCGAGGCCGACGCGTCACTCGGAGACTTCATCGAGGACGAGGACACGCCGCAGCCGGACGAGATTGCAGCCGACTCGATGATGAAGCGTGACATCAGACGCATCCTCGACGGCCTGCCGGAGCGCGAGAGAAGGATCCTCGAGCTGCGCTTCGGACTGACCGGCGAGGAGCCGATGACGCTTGAGCAGGTGGGCAAGAGGCTCGGTGTCACCCGTGAGCGCATTCGCCAGATGGAGCTCAAGACGCTGCGCCGCCTGCAGTCGTTCCGGCTCGCGAAATCCCTGCGCGAGACCGTCGGATAGACGTCGCCCGCGTGGGCGGGAGGAGTTCGCCCCGCTGCTACAGTCAGGTCTCGCCGGGGTGCCGCCCCGGCGAAGCGATCCGGGGTAGCTCAATTGGCAGAGCGGCTGGCTGTTAACCAGTAGGTTGCGAGTTCGAGTCTCGCCCCCGGAGCTTGAGATTGCCCCGCTACCTTGGGGCTTTCTCATTTATGCGATGTCGCAAGAGAACGTGGAGATCGTTAGACGCAGCTACGAGCGCTGGCTGGCCACCGGCGGCGCCGGGGTGGGTGAAATCCGCGCCCATGCCGATTTGGTCTGGGATGTGTCAAGACTCGGCTGGCCCGACCAGCAGATCTACCCCGGAGTTGAGGGCGCGATGCAATTCAACGCCGAGTGGGCCGATGCCTGGGATGACTGGGAGGTCGAGGTCGAGGATTACGTCGACGCCGGGGAGCGCGTGATCGTCATCCTCAACCAGCGGGGGCGTTCGAAGAGCACGGGAATTCCCGTCGACATGCGCTTCGCTCAAGTGTGGACGCTCCGAGACGGCCAGGGGATCCGGATGCAGATGTACGCGAGCGTGGAGGAAGCCCTCGAAGCCGCTGGCCTCTCCGAGCATGACGCTTACGCCGACTCCTGAGCCTGCGACATTGCCTACTCGGAAAGCCCCGCGGCTTGGAGGGCGTCAGCTCGTTCTCTGATGCTCTCGATCCGGATCACCGACCTTGCCCGAAATGTCCACACCTGGTAGTAGCGCATTCCTACTGGCACCCCGCTCTCCGGACCCGTCGCCTGCTGGTTCACACGGACGATCACGCTATCTCCCGCGTCGAGGAACTCCTCACCCGCGATCGACGCGCCCTCGAAATCCGCAAGAAAGTCCTCTCGCATGTATCTCCTGATCTCGTCCAGCCCGCAATACGCGCCTGCCTCGGGAAACTCGGGGCGCAGGACAAGCAGAACGTAGCGGTCATAGATCTCTTGACCGGCTCGGAAGTCTCCTCGTTCCCACCGCCCATAGATTTGACGGACGATCTCCACGTTCTCCTGCGACATCGCCTACTCCGAGACCCCGGCGGCTTCGAGGGCCTCGCTTCGATTGAAATGGAAGACCACCCGTGCGACCTTTCCGTCGCGAACGGTCCACACGGCAGCACCCATAAGGCCGACCTCCGCCGCCATGCCCGTGCGTCGTCCGTAGTCGCGGGGCAACACGACGACTTCGTCACCCGAATCGATCACGTCCTCGATTTCAACGCGATAGCTCTCCCACGGCTCTAGCCAGTCAAGCCATGCGGCCCGAAGACCGACGAGGCCTACGAATCCGACGCTCTCTCCGGCTACCAGCGTCGGCACGACTATCTCACAGTCCTCGTGGAAGAACGGAGACACAGTGTCAATCCAGCCACTAGCAGCCGCATCGTCACGAAACAACGCCACCAAGTCGACGTCTGGTCCCGGCTGAAGGCTCCTGACGATCTCCACGTTCTCCTGCGACATCGTCCGTGCAGTATTTCGCAGCCATCAGGAGCCGGCTTGAGCGTCTTGCTCCGATAGGCCCACAGCCTCGAGGGCCTCCATGCGCTCGGGAAAGATCTCCAGTCGCACCGCCCTCCCGGCTCGCATCGTCCAGAGGTGTGCGGGACGGAACACCACCTCGACGCCGCTGCCCTTCCCGCGGGCGGGTGTGCGAACGAAGACGACGATCCGATCGTCGGCCTCGAAGAACTCCTCCGGTTCCATCCGAAAGGACTCGAAGACTTCGAAGTAGTCCTCGAAAAGCTTCGTCACGCCTTCGCGGCCATGGAAGGTGCCGACGTTCATGCCGCCTTCGGGGAGCTGGAGCTCGAAATCCAGCTCCATGAGCTCGAAGGCCGCGTCGCGGTCACCGCGATTCCAGGCCTCGTAGCCTCTGCGGAGGACTGCGATGTTCTCTTGCGACACGGCTTTACTCCGATAGGCCGACAGCCGCGAGGGCCGTCGCCTGGTCGGGAAAGGAGCGCCATCGCACGACCTTGCCGCTGCGAAAGGTGAAGACGAGCCCGTATGGCGGTACCTCCGTCTCGATCCCACTGTGCCGTCCCCACTGGCGCTGATTTCGGATCAGCGCCACCACCTCATCGCCTTCGTCCCGGACATCCTGAACCTCGAACTGAAGGTCTCGCCACGCCGACAGCCATTCTCGCCAGTACGTCCGAACCCCCTCGTGGCCGTGATAGACGCCCCGGATGTCATCAACCGGGTTGGCGTTGTCCTCCCAGACGATGTCGGAGTCATAGAAGTCGAAGGCGCGTTCGTGGTCTCGACGCCTAAATGCCTCCAGCAACCCTCGGACCAGCTCCACGTTCTCGCGGGACATCGCAGACTCTTCGAATCCCGCGGCTTCGATGGCTTCGGCCCTGGTTGCGTACTCCCGAACCTTGACCAGGCGCGCGTCCCGGATCGAGTAGAGGACCGCGAACTTCAGCTCCGTTTCGATGCCACTCTGTTTTGCACGGCCACTCAATCGCAGGCAAGCCAGCACGCGGTCGGAACCGACCTCCATGACCTCATCGGGCCTCATGGCCAGCTCGTCGAACTCGTCCAGCCAGTCCTCCATGTAGCGGCGGATCGCTTCGGTCCCTCGCATTCCACCGACGTCGTCGATGGCCCCCTCAACCGCCCGCCAGTCGATGTCAGGGTCGATGAACTCATCGAGCATCGATTGGAGTGCCTCGATCCTGAAGGGATCGAGCGACTCGAGCATCCTGCGGACGAGGTCGACGTTGTCCGGCGGCATCATGGGATGCCGGGATGGGGAAGCGCGTCCTGCTTCAACGCACCGGCCACAGCTTCGAGCGCCTCGGCTTCCCTTGCAAACGGAAGGTGGCGAATGATCATTCCGTCTCGAAGCGTGTAGACCCATTCTCGACGTTCTCCTGCGACATCGTCTACTCC
>JBBQNR010000023.1:0-38793 GCA_038330145.1 Solirubrobacterales bacterium | reverse complement strand
GTGCGGCCACGGGGCCGGTCGGCCCGGCGGGCAGCGACGGCAACGTGGCGCCGACGGTAAGCGCCCCGGCCGCCCCCGGAGCGGCGAACAGCGCCAGGGCCAGGATCCCCAACATGAACCGCGAGTAGCGATGCCTCCGCTGCAAATCCATTCAGATAAGTTCCTGCCCGGCTCCGCCGGACGCTGAATCGTAAAGCGACGGCTCGCTGCGCCGTCGCCCTCACCCTTTGGAGCCGGCCCCCATCCTGGCGCCTCGCCCCACCTACTGGTATGGCTTACCTCGCAGGCGCCGGATCTAAACCTGTTTGCGGGAGTGGGGCACCCCCCACGGTGGCCACGTCTTGCCGTGAGGTGCCACTGGCGCGGAGTCTGCTTCCGACCGGGGACTGGAAACAGTTTGCCGGACGGAGTGCGAGATTCGGCCACGCGTATGCTGCCGCCCATGAGCTGGGAGCCCGAGCTCGAGGAGCTGCGACACAGGCAGGAGCTCGCCCGCCGGCTGGGCGGTCCGGAGCGAGTGGAGCGCCAGCACGCCAGCGGCCGGCTGACGGTCCGCGAGCGCATCGACCGGCTCTTCGACGCGGGGACCTTTCGCGAGATGGGATCGATCGCCGGCCGCGCCGAGTACGAGGACGGCGAGCTGGCCGGCTTCCTGCCGGCGAACGTGGTGATCGGGCAGGGCCGTCTGCAGGGCCGGCCGGCGGTCGTGCAGGGAGACGACTTCACGGTTCGCGGCGGCGCCGCCGATGCTGCGATCTGGCAGAAGATGGTCTACGCCGAGCAGCTGGCGAACGAGCTGCGGCTGCCCCTCGTGCGACTGGTCGACGGGACCGGGGGCGGGGGCAGCGTCAAGTCGCTCGAGACGATGGGCTTCACCTACGTGCCATTCATCCCGGGCATGGACGTCGCCGTGGAGAACCTGTCGGTCGTGCCGGTGGTCGCGGCGGCGCTGGGACCGGTGGCCGGATTGGGAGCGGCACGGGTCGTCGCTTCCCACTTCTCGACGATCGTGCGAGATACGGCGCAGCTGTTCGTGGCCGGCCCGCCGGTGGTGGCGGCCGCGATGGGAGAGACGCCGGATAAAGAAGAGCTTGGTGGGTCTCGCGCGCAGACGCGGGTGGGGGCGGTCGACAACGAGGCCGCCGACGAGGACGACGCGCTCGATCAGATCAAGCGCTTCCTCTCCTACCTGCCGTCCAACGTGTGGGAGCTGGCTCCGATCGAGGCCAGCAGCGATCCGGTCGACCGGCGTGAGCAGGAGCTGGTGTCGATAGTCCCTCGCGACCGCCGCAAGCCCTACAAGGCGCGGTCGATTCTGGAGGCCGTCTTCGACCGGGGGTCGCTGTTCGAGGTCGGCGCGCGCTACGGGCGCTCCCTGATAACGACGCTTGCGAGGCTGGGCGGCCGGCCGGTGGGCGTGCTCTGTTCGGACCCGAACCACTACGGCGGCGGCCTGACCGCCGACGCCTCGGAGAAGCTGATCCGCTTCGCCGACGTCTGCGACCAGTTTCGCCTGCCGCTGGTCAACCTCGTCGACCAGCCGGGGTTCCTGATCGGGACCGAGGCCGAGCGCCAGGGAACGATCCGGCACGGGACACGCGCTCTCGCCGCCGTCTACCAGGCCGGCGTGCCGTGGGTGTCGGTGATCGTGCGCAAGGTGTACGGGGTCGCCGGTGCGGCGCACGGCAACGCCGAGCGCCTCAACCTGCGCTACGCCTGGCCCTCCGGCGACTGGGGCTCGCTGCCGATCGAGGGCGGCATCGAGGCGGCCTACCGGCGCGAGCTCGAGGCGGCGGATGACCCGGCCGCGCTGCGGGACGAGATCGAGGCGCGCCTGAACGCGGTGCGCTCTCCGTTTCGGACCGCCGAGCGCTTCGGGATCGAGGAGATCATCGACCCCCGGGACACCCGGCCGCTGCTGTGCGAATGGGCGGAGCGGGCTCACCAGATAGTCGCCCACGAGCTTGGGCAGGGGCCGAAGAGCCGCGGCCTGCGGCCATAGGCAGATGACCGTGCCAATCATCTAAGTGCCACAGCCGCTGCTTGCCATCGATGCGCCATCGGTCCTGTTCAGGGCCTACTACGCGTTGCCCAGCTCCATAAAGGGCAGCGGCGAGCGCCCCGTGAACGCGCTGCTCGGCTCGGTCAACCTCGTGCTGCGGGAGATTCTGGCTCACAGGCCGCGAGCAGTCGTGATGTGCTTCGGTCAGGACGCCGCCGACTACCGCGTGGACCTCTTCTCCGGCTACCACGAGGATCGCGCCGGGCCTGCGCCGGAGGGGCTCGACGAGCAGTGGGAGCAGGCGCCCGACCTGTTCGAGTCGCTGGGCTGGCCAAGCGACGAGGAGGCCGGCTTCGAGGCCGACGACCTGCTGGGCTCATATGCGTGGGCGGAGCAGGAGGCGGGCGGGACGGCGCTGATCCTGAGCGGCGACCGCGACATGTACCAGCTTGCGGCCGACCGCTGCCGCGTGCTGTATCTGAAGACCGGAGCTCGTGGAGCCGAGATCGTCGACGAGGCCGAGGTCGTCAACCGCTACGGAATACTGCCCGCGTTGGTGCCGGACTTCATCGCCCTGCGTGGCGACCCCTCCGACGGAATACCGGGAGCGCGCGGCATCGGCCAGAAGACGGCGGCGGCCCTGCTGCGCCAGCACGGATCGCTGGAGGCGGTGATCGCGGCCGCCGACCAGCAGAGCCGCGGCGTGCGGCTGGCGCTTCGCGAGCAGGCCGATCAGCTTCTGGACTTCAAGGAGATCGCGACGCTGCGGGAGATCGACGTCGAGCTGCCCGAGGACCGCCCGACCGATTTCGCCGGCGGAGCGAAAGCCGCGCGGGAACTCGGCATGAACCGGCTCGCCGAGAGGCTCGAGGCGCTGGCCGTAGAGCCGGCCGGTTAGCCCTGCTGGGGAGCGGCTAGAAAAAGCCCACAGGTCCCGGAATCGGGTCTACCATGGGCCTTGGAGGGAGGGAATACCAAGGGAGAGCCTCGCGATGGTTCTCTCTGGGGACGGGCCCCCGGTCTTGGCCCAATGTCCGGTGACCCGGCCTCGACAAACGGGTGCGCAGCCGCGCATCCCGGTTGCGTTTCCCGTTAGTGACGAAATTCAACGTCACGCCTGGAAGCGGCCGCTTTTGGGAGCGGTCGCTTCCTTTTTTATTGGGCTCGTCCGGTCGTCGATCTTAATAGGTGACCAAATGGTCACGTATGATCATGGCATGGACGCGGTGTTCAAGGCCCTCGCCGACTCGACCCGCCGCAGCCTCCTCGACGAGCTGTTCGAGCGGGATGGGCAGACGCTCAGCGAGCTCGAGCAGCGCCTGTCGATGACGCGCTTCGGCGTCATGAAGCACCTGAAGGTGCTCGAGGAGGCGGGCCTGGTGACCACCAAGCGGCGCGGTCGCGAGAAGCTCCACTTCCTGAACCCCGTCCCGATCCGGCTCGTCCACGACCGCTGGGTGAGCAAGTACGCCGAGCCCTGGGCGGCAGCGCTGAGCGGGCTCAAGAAAACGATCGAGGAGGACAACTGATGGAGAAGGTATTCGAGATCTACATCAAGACCACGCCGGAGCGCCTGTGGCAGGCGATCACCGACGGCGAGATGAGGGCGAAGTACAACTTCGGCATGGGAGCCACTTCCGACTGGAAGCCCGGTTCGCGCTATGAGGCATCGGCCCCTGGGGCCGGGCTCTTGGTCGAAGGCGAGAACCTGGAGGTCGATCCGCCGCGCCGCCTGGTCCAGAGCATGGTTGCGCTCTGGAGCGACGACGTGAAGAACGAGGGGACCTCGAGGGTCGCCTGGGAGATCGAGCCCGTCGGCAGTTCCTGCCGGCTGACCGTCACCCACGACCAGCTGCGCGAGGACGCCAACGACGAGCTCTACGGCGGCTGGCCGATGATCCTCTCCGGCCTCAAGACGCTGCTGGAGACGGGCGAGCTGCTCGACACTCCTGGCTCCCTGCGCTATAGCGATCAGGCCGCATGAGCTGACCGGCAACGCATTGGGGGCGCCATCGACCGCGGTGCCCCCTTCCGACTATCGTGCTCCCCGAACCGGCTAGCAGAGGGGGCGCGATGACGAGTACAAACGGTGCAAACCGTGGCACGGTGGTGGTGACTGGGGCGTCGACCGGGATCGGGAAGGCCTGCGCCCTGCATCTGGATTCGCTCGGCTTTCGAGTCTTTGCCGGAGTGCGCAAGCCCGAGGACGGAGAGAGCCTGCGTACCGAGAGCTCGGATCGGCTGACGCCGCTTCAACTGGACATCACCGACGATGCCTCGATCGCGTCGGCACGCGCCACCGTCGAGGCGGCGGTCGGGGAGCAGGGGCTCGCCGGCCTGGTAAACAACGCGGGCATCGCGGTCTCCGCGCCGCTCGAATTCATCCCGCTGGCCGAGCTGCGCAGGCAGCTCGAGGTCAACGTGGTGGGGCAGGTCGCCGTCACGCAGGCGTTCCTGGCGCAGCTGCGCAAGGCACGTGGCCGGATCGTCAACATCGGCTCGATCGGCGGGCGCATAGCTCTTCCGTTCGCCGGGCCCTACGCCGCGTCGAAGTTCGCGATGGAAGCGATCACCGATTCGCTGCGACGGGAGCTGCGCGCATCGCAGGTCGAGGTCTCGATCATCGAGCCCGGCGGCGTCAAGACGCCGATCTGGGAACGCGGAGCGGGTACCGCCGAGGAGATCCGCAAGAGCATCACGCCGGAGGGGGAGAGGGTCTATGGCAAGGCGATGGACACGATGGGCGCACTGGCAGCCGAGGTCGGCCGCAACGGGCTTCCGCCCCAGCAGGTGGCGAAGGTAGTCGAGCACGCCCTCACTGCGGACAGGCCTCGCACGCGCTATCTCGTTGGACGCGACGCGAAGATCAGGGCCAAACTTGCGCGAGTGCTGCCGGACCGGACCTTCGACCGGCTGGTCGCGCGCACGCTCGGCATGTAGTGCTCCATCTCACGCCGTTTGCGCTGAAACCTTTTGAGAAGGGCCACTAGCGGTGGCAGCCGAGATTCGCGTCCGGCTCCAACCACGCGCGCGCAGCAGCGAGATCGTGGGCGAGCGCGAGGGCGCACTTGTCGTGAGGGTGAGCGCGCCGCCGCTGGACGGCCGGGCGAACGAGGCGCTGCGCAAGCTGATCGCCAAGCGGTTGCGGATCGGGGTCGGCAGAGTCACCATCGTGCGTGGCGCCTCCTCGCGCGACAAGCTGGTCGCTGTCGAGGGGATGCAGCCGGCGCAGCTGCGGCAAGCGCTCGGCGTGGACTAGCTCTGGGCCCTGCTCAGGCCGGCGGCCGAAAGCAGGTCTCGCGCGGGGCGGTCGAGGTCGTCCAGCACGCCGTCGAGGCGGCTGCCGGCCAGCTCCCGAACCTTCGCCGCCAGGCCGGCGGCGTCTAGCGGTCGCGTCGGGGAGCCGCGCGACCATTCGACCGCGACGACGGTCTCGCCCTGCAGCTGAAGCCGCGACTCGAACTCGAGCAGCGAGTCGTCCTCACGGATGGAGATCGCCGCGGCCGCCAGCCGGCGGGCGTCGGCATCGACGGCGTCGAAGTCGTCGAGCGCCGGCGGCCCGTGCAGCAGCGTGTATGCGGTCAGGTATGGGATCGAGAACTTGGCCTCGAGGCCGCTCTCGACGCCGTCGCGCATCGCCGCTCGCCTTGCCTGCGGATGAACGACCACGGTCAGCGAGCGAACCGGTGGCGGCCGCTGCGCGCGAAGTTCAGCCGCCGCCTCGACGCTGCTTAGGGCTGCGAGGCAGCATGGATGGGGCTTGATCCAGTTCTGCCGAACAGCGGCCCCGCCGGAGAGCCGCGCCCATCCGGCGCCGAACGCCTGCTCGTAGCCGAACTCGCCCTCGGCGACCGTCCTTAGCGGCACAGATGCGCCACCGGCCGCGATCCTCGCCGCCTGCACCCCGGTCGCCGCGGCCATTCCGACCTGGAGCGCCTTGCCGTCCGATCCGAACGCCGCTCGCAGCCCCGCAGCGCGAAGAAGGGCAAGCGCCACGGCGCTATCGGTGGCGTCGGTGTCGAGCTCGAGCAGACGCGCCGCCGCGAAGGCGGCACCGGCGCCTCCGCAGACCGCTGTCGGATGCCAGCCACCGTCGTAGAGCGCGGGATGACCCGCTTTGGCGAGTGCTCCGGCCGCTTCGAAGCCGTCGACATACGCATTCAGCGCGTCACCGAGCGTGCGCTCCAAATCGGCGGCGAGCACCAGTGCGGCCGGCGCGACGGCGGCGCTCAGGTGCGTGAGCCCGGGCGCGTAGGTGTCGTCGTAGTCGAGCACGTGCCCGGCGGTGCCCGCCGCCGCCACCCGGTCGAGCAGATCGTCCCCGGCCGCCCTGGCCGCCAGCGCCGCCGGCTCCTGCGCTCCCCGGGTGGCGCACGCCAGCCAGTCGAGCAACGCGGTGCGGTAGCGCTCGAGGTCGCTCACGCCGCTGACACCAGCCGCCGGCCGCGAGCGCTCGGATTTGGAATCGATCGTCTAGACGATCGATTCCGCGGCCCCGTGCGTGCGGGGGCGAGGCAGATCAAGCTAGGCAAGGACGAGGGCGAAGCCCATGCTGGTTGCATGGGCGAGCTTGTGGACGCCGATCCAGCGCCGAGATGCCTCGTCATCCGTGCGTGCGTGGATCGTGGAATCAATCATCTAGTCCTTGGCGCGACCCGGCTGGGGGAATTGCGTGCGCAGGAACCCGTCCCAGATGCGATCCGTCATCAGTCGTCGCTGCGCCAGGATCAGCCGAGCCGAGGCGGTCACCGGGTAGCGCGCCTTGGGCCTGCGCGCGGAGATCGCCTTCTCGATCTTGCGCGCAACCGTCTCCGGCCCGCCACCGAGCTTTCCGAACGGACCGTCGTAGGCCTCGGCCGTCGTCTTGGCGACCGCGGCATTGAAGCCCGCGTAGGCGCCGTCTCCGTCGCCGGCGTCGTCGATCGATGCGACCGCCGTGTCGGCGAATTGAGTTTTGATCAGCCCGGGCTCGACGACGACGACGTCGACGCCGAATCCGCGCACCTCGAATCTGAGCGCGTCGGAGATACCTTCGACGGCGTGCTTGGTCCCGTGGTAGATGCCGCCGCCGGGGAATGCCAGCCTGCCACCTATCGAGGAGACGTTGACGATGCGCCCGAAGCGCTGGCGGCGCATTGCCGGCAACGCCAGCTGGCACATGCGCAGCAGGCCGAACACGTTCGTCTCGAACTGCCGCCGCACGAGCTCCATCGGCACGTCCTCCACGGCGCCGCTCTGACTGTAGCCGGCGTTGTTGATCAACACGCCGACCGCACCTTCGGCCTGCTCCACCTGCTGCACCGCCGAGCGCATCGACTGCTCGTCGCAGACGTCGAGCTCCAGCAGCTTGCAGCCGTCGGCGGCCAGCTGCTGGATCGAGTCCAGCTGCCGGGCGCTCGCGTACACGTTCCAACCGCGTTGCGCGAGGTGCTGCGCCGTGGCACGGCCGATGCCGGAAGAGCAGCCGGTCACCAACACGGCCTTGGACGGGTCGTTCGTCTGCGTCATGTCACTCACCCTCCTTACCTCCAGGCCCTGGGAGGTCCCCATAGGCCGGGGACCGTGCAGCAACGGTATCCGGGGCGTGGGCTCCGCGCCAGGTGAGCGGCCGCGCCGACGGCCTCGACGTCGCCGAGCAGGTTGACCTCGACGCGGTGGTCGCCGAGCTGGCCGCGGACCCTGAACGTCTTCTTGTCGAGCGTCAGGATGCCGTCACTGGCAGCGCGACCGAAGATCAGGAAGCGCTGCCTTCGCGGACCGCCCAGCAGCGACGGTTGTCTCCTGCTGCGCGTGATGTCGCTGACCGATACGCCCGGCACGTACTGGTAGTGATCGAGGCGTCCGTTGGTGCGAATACGGCCCCCGCGCAGGCCCCCGATCGGGATCGGCGGCGTGAGGTCGAAGAGCCCGCTCTCGTAGAGCTGATGGAAGAAGGCGTCGGCGATCGTGGAGGCGAAGGCGCCAAGCGTTCGGCCGCGCCGGCCACGACTTCCGGGCGGCGGTCGCACCTCGCGCAGGCTGCGCGGAGCGATCGGGGTCGGCACGGAGGTGGCCGAGAACAGCTCTCGAATGAACTGTCCCGACCGGGGGCACGTGGTGCCGACAGGGGCGCCGGCAAAGAAGCGTTTGACCGCCCGCTCGGCGCAAAGCGAGAGGTCGTTCAGCAGCACCCCATGCCCTGTGCCGGGCAGCTTCAGCGAGGTCGAGCCGGGGATCTGTGCGGCGACACGGTTGGCCTCCTCGGCCGGTGTGCGCAGGTCGGACTCGCCGCTCAGCAACAGTGTCGGCACCGATGGCAGCGGCGGTGACGGCGGTGGCGCAGGCGCCGCTCCGGCCGGCCAGTGCGCGCACGCCCGCAGGGTGTCGGAGGCACGCCCGGTCGCCCGGTCGAAGGGATAGAACTCCTGCTGCGGCACAGACTCGGCACGTGCGGTCGCCTGGCTCCAGCGATCGGGTAGCGAGGCGGCGGGCTGCCACGGAAGCGGGCCCTCCTCGCAGACCGTCGACAGGTAGAGCGCTGAGCTGAACTCCTGCGGGCGATCCGGGAAGCTGTCGAACCTCGCAGCTCGCCCGGCCAACCTCAGGATTGGTGCATTGTCGCCACGCAGAGCGGAGCGAACGGCCGCGGGAAGCTCCGCTCTCAGCGTCGGCTCGAAGTCACCGTCGGAGAGAATGCGCAACAGGCGCAGGCGACCAAGCTGCCGCACACGCGCGCGACCGTCGCCGCCGACCAACCGCCCGCGGATCGGATCGTGTGCGAGGCGGGATACCAGCGCCGCCATGTCGGCTGCCGGGTCGCGTGTGATCCCGCTGCACGCACGCCGCGCACAAAGCGCTCGCAGCACCCTCGGTGTGGCTCGAAAGGTCTCGCGCATGAAGAAGTCCGGGCCGTCGAGCGCAACCACCGAGTCGAGCACCAGTCGCTCGACGTGCGACGGGTAGCGGGCCGCGTACGCGAGCGCCACCTTGGTGCCGTAGGAGGTTCAGTCGATGGTGATGCGCTCGACGTTTGCGGCACGGCGCACCGCCTCCATGTCCTCCACCGAGTCGCTGGTCGTGTAGCGGGAGCGGCGAGGCCCGAGCGACTCGGCGCAACGCTGTATCTCGGTCGCGGGGTCGACGTCGGTCGTGCGCTCCAGCGCTGGGCATCGCAGCAGCCCCGAGCGGCCGGTCCCGCGCTGGTCGAAGACGATCAGGTCGCGGGTTCCGAGGCCGGCGCGCATCTCGTCCGCGAAGTCGGCCAGGAACGGAAGCGCTGCCTGCCCCGGCCCGCCGGCGAGAGCGAAGATCGCTCCGAGCCTTTGCCGGCGGGCGCGCAGGCGCCGCACGTGAAGCGTGACCGTCCCGGGGACAGCACCGCTGCGATCCAGCGGCACGGCGAGGGCGGCACACTGGATTCGCGGAATGCCGCACGACCCAAACGACCCGTCGCCGAGCGCGGCCGGCGCGGCCGACATCAGCCCGACCAGCGCGGCAAAGAAAACCAGACCCCCACGCACCGTCCGGATTGTGACAGCGACGGGGACCAAGATCCGCCCGCCTGTCCCGGCGCGGCGGTTTCACTTACGCTGGGCTGCCGCCAAGGGCCTTTAATGAAGCTCTACGCGATCACATGCGGCACGGTGACCGGCCCCTTCAGGGGAGAGGAGAGCGGCGACATCGGGCTTCCAGTCCCGTGCTACCTGGTCGACCATCCGGACGGAAAGGTCCTGATCGACACCGGCCTTCATCCGTCGATCCGGGACGACCCACGATCGAGGGTCGGGTGGGTGGCCGACATTCTCAGCTTCGACCTGCCAGAGGGTCACGACGTCGCCTCGCAGCTGCGCGCGCTCGGCGTCGATCCCGGCGAGCTTCGCTATCTGGTCAACACGCACCTGCATTTCGATCACGCCGGCGGCAACGACCTGATCCCGGAGACGGTGGAGCTGGTCGTCCAGCGCAGCGAGTGGAAGGCCGGCCACGACGCCCAGGGCATCGAGACCAACTTCTACAACCCCGACGACTTCGACCAGAAGCGACCGGTGCTGGAGGTCGAGGGCGAGCACGACCTGTTCGGCGACGGCAGCGTCATCTGCATGCCCACACCAGGCCACACCCCGGGCCATCAGTCGTTCAGGCTACGGCTCGACGACGGCGAGCTGGTTCTCTGCGTGGACGCCTGCTACTTTGCCGACTGGATGGACAGCGAGCAGATGCCGCCGTACGGCTTCGACAAGCAGCTCGAGCTCGAGTCGCTGCGGGCGCTGCGGCGGCTACGCGACGCGGGCGCGCGCATGATCTACGGGCACGACCCCGAGCAGTGGGCGACGCTGCCCCGGGCTCCCACGCCGGTAGGTCAACTGCAGCCCGTCTAGCGCCGACGCTGTTTACTCCGAAAGTCCTACGGCTTCGAGGGCCTCGGCCTTGTCGTCGTAATAGCGAACACGTACGGCTCGCCCGGTGCAAAGAGTCCACACCGCCGCGATGCGCTGCTCGAGCACGCTCTCGGTGCTCGCTGTCCGAGCGTGGAGCTTCATGGGGACGACGACCTGATCGTCGGCTTCGATGAAGTCCTCGGCGGTCATCCAGTAGAAGTTCCAGAACTCAATCCACTCGAGAGTGGCCGCAGCGATCTCGTCAAGCCCGCGATAGATGCGTGGCCCTCCGACGATGCTCGCCATCGCTGCCGTCCACTCCCACTCGATGTTCGGGTCGGCAATCTCGCGTAGAGCCCACAGATCGCCCTTTGCCCACTCGCCGTACAGCCAGCGAAGCGCCTCCACGTTCTGCTCAGAAATACCCCATCACCCTGCCTCCGCGATTGACGGTGTGAGCGTAACGCTCTGCCCAAGTCGCTTGAGCCGCCGAACGAGGCGCCGAGCGAGGTGCTCTGTGTTCACACGGCGGGTGAAGTAGTCACCGCCCAGTTCCTCGTAGGACTGGTCGCGCTCGAGCACGTGGTAGGCGCTGACCAGGATCGAGTGGGCGACGGCGACGATCGCCTTGCTGTGCCCGCGGCGGCTTCTGATGCGCAGGTATTGAGCGTTCAGATAGGTGCCGCGGGTGCGCCCCGAGGCGCTGTTGGCGGCCTCGATCAGCGCCGTGCGAAGCCAGCGGTTTCCCTTGCGCGTCTTGCCCGAGCGGCGCTTGCCGGCCGACTCATCGTGGCCGGGCAAATCGCGGCCCAGCTGGCGGCATGGCGATCGCTTGGGAAGCGGCTCATGTCGGGCCCGAGCTCGGCCAGCATCACCTCGGCGGTGATGGGGCCAACGCCGGGAATCGTCTGAAGCAGCTCGAGCTCACGCTCGAAAGGGCGCAGGCGCTCCTCGATCTCGGCCGATAGCGCGTCAATCGTCTTCGAGAACTGGGCGCGTAGCTCAGAGCGCTTGCCCTCTTGGTCAGGGACGTGGACTCAGGCGGTGACCTGGTTCTTGTGGACGTCACCCAAAGGCAGCGCAGAGCTTGCGCGCGATTGTTGTCCGTGAGCAGCGCTAGCTTCGCCGCATCGGCGAGTTGCCCCACATCGGTCTCTACCGGCGTGCCACCGCGGCCGCGCTGGTGATCGGTCCGGCGATCCTGCTGTTGGACAACCTCCTGCATCCCAAGGAGTACGACCCCGGCAACGAAGCCGGCCAGCTTGCCGAGATCGCCGACTCGTACACACGCTGGCAGCTTGCGCACCTGCTCGGCTTCCTGGCGATCGTGATCTTCGCCGTCGCGATCCTCGGACTCGCCTTCCTGGTGCGCCGCCGCCGACCGGCGCTCGGACTTGCAGGTGGAGCGCTCGGCCTGGCGGGCCTGCTCGGGTTCGCGAGCGTGATCGCGATCGACGGCTTCACCTGGGGTGTGCTCGGGCACGTCTACGGGCAGCCCGGCAGCGATCCCGCCACGGTCGAGAACGCGCTCGACGAGGTCCAGAGCTCGGCCTGGTCGCTGCCGTTCTACACGCTTCCGCTGGCCTGGATCGCCGGCATGACCATGCTCGCGGTAGGTGCCGCAAGGGAGGGGGCGGTGCCGGGATGGGCCGCCGGCCTGCTGGTGCTGGCGGCCGTGCTGGCGGGGACCGAGACGGCGGTGATCGACAACACGTACTTCATCTTGGGCGCCGCCACGTTGCTCGCCGGCGGAATCGCCGTCGCCGTGCCGATCGCCCGCATGAGCGACGAGGCTTACTCCGCCGGCGGCTCAGCGCCCAAAAGTCTTTGACCGGCCGCCAGATCGGCCAGGCCGAATCCCCAATTTGGGGCCTGTTCCATTGCGGATTGGCCCAAGAGAGGGAGCTTTTGTTGTGCAACCTGGATTAGGATTGCCGCTGCCTCGCTTGCGTTCTTCTCCTCTCAAGGGATTCGAACCATTTGGGAGGCAGAGGCGAAATCTGACTCGATGCGCGCCTCTTGAGGCGCCCGGCTGTGCGGCCGGGCGCTTCTTCTTTTCGGGCTTGATCCATGTCCTCAGCATGAAACGAATGCCAGGCTCGATGGACTACTAGTGGGACAGCAATCGATGAGTAGTCTTGAACTGCGCGTGGACCACTCGGCGCGCGGCTCGGACAGGAGGAACAGATGCAGAAGGCAACGTTCGGAGCAGGGTGTTTCTGGGGCGTGGAGGCGGACTTTCGCAACCTGCCCGGTGTCACGGCGACAGCCGTTGGATACGCGGGCGGCAGCCACCCGAACCCCAGCTACCAGGCCGTCTGCTCGGGCTCGACGGGCCATGCCGAGGCGGTCGAGGTCGAGTTCGACCCGGAGCAGATCAGCTACGAGCAGCTGCTGTCTAAGTTCTGGGAGGCCCATGACCCGACGCAGAAGAACCGGCAGGGCCCCGACGTCGGCTCTCAGTACCGGTCGGTGATCTTCTTCCACGGTCTCGAGCAGGAGGCAGCAGCACTGCTCTCGAAGCGCGAGGCCCAGGAGCACACGAAGGGTGAGATCGTGACCGAGATCGTGCCGGCGGGGGACTTCCACCGCGCGGAGGAGTACCACCAGCGCTACTTCGAGAAGCAGGGGATCAGCGCCTGCACCCCGGCGCTGCGGGCGATGGTCGCCTGACGCCGCCTGGCCGCCTGGACTCCTCGCCCACGCTTAAAGCCGGTCTGCTCGGTCCTCCGATAACCGGCGCGATCGGCGCCACGGGTCCCGCCGGAGTGAGCCTGTGGGCGGTGGTCGCCTCCAACGGAACGCTGGCGCGGCAGCGGAGTCAGCTCCGTCACGCACGTCGGAACGGGCAGGGTCGCCCTCAACCAGGACGTGACCAACTGTGCGTACGTGGCGACGGTCGGCTCGAGGGGCACCGGACTGCCGAGCGAGGGTCGCTTCGTGGTCACCGCCCGCGAGAGCGGCAATCCGAATGCCGTTGTCGTCGGAACGCTCTACCGCAATGGCACGGCCTGCGAGGACAATCCCTTCCATCTCGCCGTAGCCTGCTGAGGCCGGCGCCCCGCGGCGCCTATATTGCGCGGTGTTGTGGCCCACGTCCTGTTCGTCTGTCTCCACAATGCCGGCCGGTCCCAGATCAGCCAGGCGCTCTTCGAGCGCGCAGCCGAGGGGCGCCACACGGCAGGGTCGGCAGGCACGATGCCGGCCGACTGCGTCCATCCCGAGGTGATCGAGGCGATGCGAGAGCTGGGGGTCGACGTCTCGCAGCGCACGCCGCGCGGACTCACGACCGAGATGGCCGAGCGAGCGGACGTCGTGGTCACGATGGGCTGCGGCGACGAGTGTCCCTACATTCCGGGCAAGCGCTACCTCGACTGGGACCTGCCGGACCCCAAGGGCCGCCCGCTCGAGGAGGTGCGGGCGACTCGCGACGAGATCGACGGCCGGGTGCGGCTGCTGCTGGAGCAGCTGGAGCCCTGATCCGAGCCTGATGCGAGAGCACATCCTCGAGCGCGAGCAGCTCGTTCCGGTCACCCCCGAAAGCGCCTTCGCGCTCTTCGGTGACGCCGCCAACCTGGAGCCGATGACGCCGCCGTGGTTGCGATTCAGGTTGCTGACTCCACGTCCAGTGTTGCGGGCGGGCGTCCGCATCGACTACCGGCTCGCTCTGCACGGGTTCCCGATCCGTTGGACCGCCGAGATCACCGAGTGGGAGCCGGGCGTGAGGTTCGTCGACGAGCAGCTGAGCGGACCCTTTCGGCTCTGGCACCACACCCACACCTTCGAGCCGCGTGACGGCGGGACGCTGATCCGCGACACGGTCCGCTACGCGCTGCCGCTGGGGCCGCTCGGCACGCTGGCACGCGCTGCTTTCGTGCGCCGAGACCTCGAGCGCATCTTCGACTTCAGGCGCGACGCCGCCGTCAGGTTGCTTTCGACGCGTGCCTGAGGCCCGCCAACCTCGGTAGTTGTTCTTTGAGAACGGGCGCTAGCTCAGCGAGGGAGCTCCGGGAGGGCGGTCATCCGGTGGCGTCCAGGAGCTCCAGTCCGGCCGCACCTTCGCGCTCCAGCCACTGATGCTCTCGATCTGCCCGAGGCAGCCCCGACCCAGATTGTCGATCAGGTACACCCACTCGCCCTCATGCGGATGGCGCGGCCCCTGGAGCATGAATCGCAGTGAAGTCCAGACGCACTGCTGCTCGTCGAGCTGCTCGAAGTCCGCTCGCAGCACGACCTCTCGCTCCGAGAAGTCGAGCTTCTTATCGGTGCCTACGTGGTTGTCAGTCATGGCGGGCGTTGGCGTGCGGGTCTATCCGGTGCCGTCGTGCGCCGGTATCGTAGGCGCGATTCCCGATCGGCTGATTTATGCCCGGAATAACAGGTTGGGATGCAAAAAATGCATTGCCGGCTAAGCGTCGCTGACTGGAGGTAAGGATGGCGGTAAAGCTTCATCGCTGCTCGCTTATGTGGTTCAAGCTCGGTGCCCATCCGTGCTGGAGGGTCCAGAAGGCGCTCGACGATGCCGGAGAGGATTACGAAGTGGTGCAGGGGCCGCTGGCCCGAGGCAAGCGCGAGCGCGTCAAGGAGCTCAGCGGCCAGAGCCAGTACCCCGTGATCGAGTTCGAGGACGGGTCCGTCTACCGCGAGCAGTCGAGCGACATGGCCAAGACCATCAGGGAGCGAAGGCTGCGAGAGAAGCAGCAGGCCGGGGCCGCCCGGTAGCGGCCGTCGGACGGCCTTCGTCAGCCGCCGTCTGCCACCATGCGGCCTTACCCGCCGCGCCTCCACGCGCTACACTCCTTGCCACATCGCAAGGGGAGGAATGCAGTGCGCAGCATGCTGTTGACGATGGCTGTCGCGCTTGTCGTTGCAGTCACATGTGCTCCGGACGCCATCGCGGCGTTTCCATATGGGTCAGGCGCTCGGTGATCTCGGCCTTCTCGCTCGTCGTGCTGGACACGGGTGCCGACGGTCAGGTGGCGCCGGCCAACGACCCACTCGGGCTCGGTTGCCCACCGACCTGCGGCTCGGGCGACGAGAAGGTGTACCTGCGACAGGGGGTATTCGCTCCATGAGGAAGCTGGTTTTGATCTCGATCGCGGCCGCGGTATGGCTGCTGCCCGCGGTTCCGGCCTCTGCCGCCTGCGACCCGATCGACCCCGCTGTCTGCATGCAGCCGTGGCCGAATGATTACTTCACCACGGCCGATCCGACAACCGACACCGGGCGGCGTCTCAACCTGCAGCTGGCGGATATGCCGCGCAACGTCGCGAACAACCCGATCCGCCCCGACGAGTGGAACCGCAACGACGGCTTCAGCCCCGGTCAGAAGATCACCACCAAGGTGCCCGGGCTCGACACGCCGCTCGCCTTCCAGAAGACCGGGGCGGTGCCGATAACCGACATCGAGCGAACCTACGACCCGGGCCAGCCGATCCTTCTCATCAACGCGGACACGCGCCAGCGGCAACTGATCTGGTCCGAGCTGGACGCCAACCCGCCCAGCCCGGCAGACGTCAACCTGATCATCAGACCGGCGGTCAACCTCGAGGAAGGCGGGCACTACATCGTGGCCCTGCGCAACCTCAAGAACGCGGCAGGCAAGGTCATCAAGGCCAACCAGGCCTTCCGCGCCTTCCGCGACCGCCTGAAGTCGAACGACGCCGCGGTCCAGGCTCGCCGTCCGCAGATGGAGCGCATCTTCCGCACGCTCGAGCAGGCGGGCGTGCGCCGCAACAGCCTCTACCTGGCGTGGGACTTCACCGTCGCAAGCAAGCGAAACCTGTCCGAGCGCGCACTGTTCATGCGCGACGACGCCTTCGCCAAGCTCGGTGACAACGACCTCGGCGACCTGGTCGTTGAAGGCAACGCGCCGCCGTTCAGCGTCACCGGAACGACCGACTACGCGCCCTGCGGCAACGACGGCTGCCAGAGCGGTGAGGACGACCAGATCGCGCGCCAGGTGGAGGGCAATGTCACGGTGCCGTGCTACCTCAACCTGCCCGGCTGCCCGCCCGGGTCGCGCATGGTGTACGCGCCGGGGTCGAGCGTTCCGCTGCCCATCCCGGGCAACACGATGCTCGCCAACTTCGTCTGCCTGATCCCGCGTGTTGCTGTGGACGGCCCGCAGGTAAACCTTGCGCGACCGTCGCTCTACGGCCACGGTCTGCTCGGCAGCGCGAGCGAGATCACGGCCGGCAACATCAAGGCGATGGCCAACGAGCACAACTTCGTCTTCTGCGCCACCGACTGGAGCGGCATGTCGACTCAGGACCTGCCGAACATCGCCTCGATCCTGGCCGACCTTTCGAACTTCTCGTCGCTGCCCGACCGCGCCCAGCAGGGATTCATCAACTTCATGTACCTGGGCCGGCTGATGATTCACCCGGGTGGATTCATGGGTCACTCATCGTTCATGGTCGACAAGGGCAACGGCCTCGAGCCGGTGATCGACAACCAGCGGCTGTTCTACGACGGCAACAGCCAGGGCGGCATCATGGGAGGTTCGCTGACCGCGCTGGCGCCCGACTTCGAGCGTGCGGTGCTGGGCGTGCCGGGGATGAACTATTCGACCCTGCTGCGACGCAGCGTGGACTTCTCCACGTACGCGCAGCTGCTGTACCCCAACTACCCCAACCTGATCGAGCGGCCGCTGATTCTGTCTCTGCTCCAGACACTGTGGGATCGCGGCGAGGCCAACGGCTACGCGCACCACATGACGTATGACCCCTACGACAACACGCCGCCACACCAGGTGCTGCTGCACGAGGCGTTTGGCGACCACCAGGTGGCGAACGTGACCACCGAGGTTGAGGCACGCACGATCGGCGCAACCCTGCGTGCCCCGACCCTTGATCCGGGACGTCACAGCGACGTCAACCCCTTCTACGGCATCCCGCGCATCCAGAGCTTCCCCTTCGACGGCTCCGCCTACGTGGTGTGGGACAGCGGATCGCCGACGCCGCCGCCCAACAACACGCCTCCGTCCGCGGGCGCCGACCCGCACAGCCACCCGCGCAACGACGTCAAGGCACGCCTGCAGAAGTCCGAGTTCCTGAAGTTCGAAGGCAAGGTCGTCGACACCTGCGGCCCCGGCCCCTGCTACGCCAACGGCTACACGGGCCCGTGAGACGCCCGGGCGCCGCTATCGCAGGGCTGGCGGCCGCCCTGGTGGCGGTCGCGCTGCCCCTGAGCGCGAGCGCCGACCACAACACGGTCCAGCAGCTCTCGATCGGGCCCAGCGGCGGCAACGGAGCGCTCGCCGCCGCCTGGGCGGGTGCGTCGGAGGACGGCACACGTGTCTTCTTCGAGACCTCGGAGCGACTGGTGGCCGCCGACACAGACACCCGCACCGACGTCTACGAGAGCGCGGGCGGCACGACCACGCTCGTCTCCGCCGGCGCCATCGGCGGCAACGGCAGCTTTAATGCCTTCTTCGCCGGCGCATCGAGTAACGGATCGCGGGTCTTCTTCGGCAGCGCGGAGAAGCTCGCGTCCGGAGACACGGACACTCAGACCGACATCTACGAGCGCTCCGGCGGCGCGACCACGCAGGTCTCGACCGGCTCGAGTGGCGGCAACGGATCCTTTCCCGCCTTCTTCGACGGCGCCTCCGCCGACGGCTCACGGGTGTTCTTCCACACCGCCGAGCGCCTCGAGATCGACGACGTCGACTCCCAGGCCGACGTCTACCAGCGGGCGACCGGCGCGACGACACGCATCTCGGCCGGCGCGGTGGGAGGCAACGGAGCATTCCCCGCCTTTTTCGGCGGCAGCTCGGATGATGGGCTGCACGTCTTCTTCGAGACGCAGGAGTCACTCTCGGTCGGCGACACGGACGCCTTCGTCGATGTCTATGACGGCTCGGGTGGGTCCAGCGCCCGCGTCTCCACTGGATCGAGTGGCGGCAACGGCGCTTCCGACGCCTTCTTCGACGGCAACTCTGCGGACGGCTCGCGTGCCTTCTTCACCACCGATGAGTCGTTGGAGCCGAGCGATCTCGACGCGCAGTACGACGTCTATCAACGGCTTGGCGCTTCGACGACGCGGCTCTCGACCGGGCCGAGCGGCGGCAACGACGCGGCGGATGCTCTCTACAGGGGCGCCTCCGAGGACGGCACACGCGTCTTCTTCGAGACCGCCGAGCCGCTCACCGCGCCGGGCGATTCGGACACCTTCGTCGACGTCTACGAGCGCTCGCCCAGCGGCACCGCGAACCTGTCGACCGGCCCGGCGGGCGGCAATGGCTCCTTCGACGCCGGCTATGCCGGCTCGACGCCCGACGGTTCACAGGCTTTCATCGAGACGGAGGAGATCCTCACGGTGGAGGACGTCGACGCCCAGATCGACGTATACGGGGCCTCGGGTGGCTCGACAGCGCTGGTCTCGATCGGTCCGGCCGGTGGCAACGGGGCCTTCGACGCCGGCTTCCGTGCGGTGTCACAGAGCGGCGCGCGAGTCTTCTTCCAGACCGCCGAATCGCTGGCGTCACCGGACACGGACGCCTCAATCGACGTCTACGAGCGCAGCGGCGGCGGAACGAGCCGTGTCTCGGGTGGCCTGAGCGGCGGCAACGGGGCCTTCGACGCGTCGTTCACAGGGGCGTCGGGCGATGGCTCGAAGCTGTTTTTCGCCAGCAGCGAGCGGTTGGTCAGCGGTGACACCGACAGCTCCCAGGACCTGTACGTGGCCTCGGCCGCTCCCGCGAACCCGCGGCCGGGCGGCGCCACCCCGCTGCGCGTGCCGATGGTGCCGGCGTTCGCCGCCTGCACGAGCCCCAACAGCAATCACGTGTCGCCGCTCGCCTCTCCGTCGTGCACGCCGGCCACGCTCGAGTCGTCCTTGCTGACGACCTCGTCTCAGGGAAGAGGAGCGGGCATCCTGCGAATGGATGCCGTGGTGGGCAACCCCGCGACGTCGGAGGACGAGGCGGACATCAGAATCATCCTCTCCACCACCGACATCAGGCGGGCGAGCGACGGCGCCGACTATCCAGGCCAGCTCGTCTTCTCGGTCGGAATGCGCATCACCGATCGTGCCAACAGCAGCTTCGAGACCACTCCCGGCACGGTGCAGGACTCACGCTTCGACATCCCGATCAGTTGCGGCACGACGGCCGACGACGCGATCGGCTCGTCGTGCAACCTGAACCTCAGCACCGACGTGATCGTGCCCGGTTTCATCAAGGAGGGCAGGCGCTCGGTGATCTCCACGCCCAACCTGCGTGTGCTCGACGCCGGAGCTGACGGGAGCATCACGCCGCCGTCGGGAACATGCCCCCCGACCTGCGGCTCGGGCGACGAAAAACTCTTCCTGACGCCGGGCGCCTTCACTCCCTGATCCGATCGGGCACGCAAGGCCTGCGTGCCGGAATGTTTGCCCGGCTGCTTTAAGGTCCGGCGCATGGCGGAACGCCTCCTGATCAAGGACGGCCGCGTCCTCACGCTCGATCCGGCGCTGGGCGACTTCGATCGGGCCGACGTGCTGATCGAGAACGAGCGCATCTCCGCGGTCCGCCCCGACCTCGATGCCGCTGACGCCGAGGTCATCGATGCCACCGGCAGGATCGTCATGCCTGGCTTCGTGGACACCCATCGCCACACCTGGCAGACGGCGCTGCGTGGGATCTGCGCCGACTGGACGCTGCTGGACTACTTCCGTGGCATCCGGCTCAACGCCTCGACCGTCTTCGAACCGCAGGACATGTACGCGGGCAACTACGTCGGAGCGCTGGAGGCGCTCGATGCCGGGGTCACCACGGTGCTCGACTTCTCGCACTGCACGAACACGCCGGATCACGCCGACGAGGCGGTGCGCGGGCTCAAGCAGGCCGGGCTGCGCGCCGTGTTCGCCTACGGCTTCTATCCGGTGCCGCTCCCCGAGCCACATTTCTCCGACCACGAGGCTCGCATCGGCGACGCGCGGCGGGTGCGCGAAGAGCATTTCTCCGCGGACGGGCTCGTTCAAATGGGTATCGCGCTGACCGAGCTCGGCCTGGTCCCGCTCGACGTCACGCGGCGCGAGGTGGAGACGGCCCGTGAGCTCGACGTCCTGCTGACGGCCCACATAGGGAGCGTCGCCGACCCCGGCTGGCCGCGCGAGATCGAGATCATGAACGAGGCGGGCCTGCTCGACTCGCGGCAGGTGCACGTGCACTGCAACGCCTGCCGGCAGAACGAGCTTCAGCTGCTGGCCGACGCGGGGGCGGCGGTCTCGATCACGCCCGAGACCGAGCTGCAGATGGGGATGGGCTTTCCGATCACCGGCAAGGCGATCTCCCACGGCCTGCGCCTCGGCTTCGGCTGCGACATCGTCTCGAACCAGTCCGGCGACCTTCTGACCCAGATGCGGCTGGCGCTCCAAGTCCAGCGCGCCCTAGACAACCACATAACGGTCGAGAGCGGAGGGATGGCCGAGCACCTCGAGCTGACCGCGCGCAGGGCGCTCGAGATCGCCACCACGGGCGGCGCGGCCGCTATGGGGCTCGACTCGGAGATCGGCACCCTGACTCCCGGCAAGGCCGCCGACCTGATCCTGATCCGCACCGACGGGCTCAACTTCGCGCCGCTGAACGACCCCGTTGCCGCTGTCGTGCTGCACGCGCACGCATGTGACGTCGACACCGTGCTGGTCGCCGGCGAGATCGTCAAGCGGGACGGCCGTCTGCTCAACGCCGACGCCGCTCGCGCCAGGCGCCTCGCGGAGGAGTCACGCGACCGCATCATGGCGGCACTGGAGCAGCGCGGCGGTCTGCTACTCGACCTGCCCGGCGGCTGGTTCGAGCAGGTGCGGGCCGCCGCGCTTCAGAACGTCGGCCTGCAGGCACCGGAAAGCTAGATGATTGATTCCACGATCCACGCACGCACGGGGCCGCGGAATCAATCATCTAGTGGGCCTCCCCGGAGGCCGCCGTTCCCGGTGAAACGTTTTGAGAAGGGCCACTAGTCGCGGGCTTCGGCCCCGCGTGCGGCCAAATTAGCCGGAAGTTCTAGGCCGCCGGTTGCGCCGAGTCGCCTGCGACCGGATACCAGTCTGTGCAGGCGGCGCATTTGCGTGCCAGGTCTCCGCTTGGCGGATGGACACGCGGGCTGTCGAGAAACGACCCGCATTCGGGGCAGCTGAAGATCGCTCCCGTCGACCCGACCCGCACCGGTGCGCGTCCGATATCCATCGGTATCTCCGTCATCGATTCCTCTCTCCTCCTGACTTCGACTCTCCTCGCCATGAACCCATGATCGCCCTACTTCGAATGGATGAAGTGGTTATCAAGTGAACGCGAAGTGAAGCATCGGTTAATGGTCCCCGGTCCCTGGGGCGGCTGCGAGCAGCATCAGACATGCCGCCGGCTCGTGGGAGTACTGATCGGCGCGGCCGGCTCGCACCTTTAACGGAAGTTATCTTTCCATTTGTGCCGGTCGATCCAGGGCTCGCCGCCGAGGATTACGTCTACCTCACCACCACGGGTCGAGTGAGCGGCGAGCCGCGCGAGATCGAGATCTGGTTCGGGCTCGCCGGCGACACGCTGTACATGCTCTCCGGCCGAGGCGATCGATCCAATTGGGTCAAGAACCTCAGCCAGGACCCTGCCGTGACGGTTCGAATTGCCGGCACGACGATGGAGGGTCGCGCCAGGATTGTCCAGGAGGAGGAAGAGGACGCGCTCGCTCGCCGCCTGCTGCTGGACAAGTACCGGCAGGGCTACGGCGGGGACCTGACCGACTGGGGCAGGACGGCACTGCCGATTGCGGTCGATCTCGCGGGTGTTTAAGTTTCGACCGAACCCGGTAAGACATCTCTACATTGCTTCTGATCCTCGCCATCATCCTGCTCGTCATCGCCATCGCTGGGGGCGTAATCATCCATCCCCTGCTGTTCGCCTTGGCGATCGTGGCGCTCGTGCTGTTCTTCTCTGGCCGGTAGCGATCCCTCGATCGCAGCGGGCCTGACCTTCCGAACACGGGAGTTCCCCACTAGAATCGTTCCATCGTGGGGGGAGTGGCCAAAGCCGCAAGGCTGGCATCGATCTGCATGCTGCTTGCAGCCCTCTGGCTGCCCGCGGGGGCGTCTGCCCACCAGGTAGCGGCGGCAAGCGTCGCGGCAGCTCCGACAAGCTGCGGCGGGGCGGTGGACAGCTCCCTGACTCCCAGCCGTGTCATCACCGGCGAGTTCGACGGCTCGGCCGAAGGCGCATATGTCCTGCTGCCGTTCCTGGTGCCGGAGGGGACGACGGCGGTGCGCGTGCGCTACTGCCACGACCAGCCCGAGGCGCCGACCAACGCGAGCATCAGGCACGTCCTCGACCTCGGCCTCTACGAGACCCGCCAGGCGCCCGCCGCACTCTGGGGCACGGACGAGTTCCGCGGCTGGGGAGGCTCGAGCCATCCAGACGTGACGGTGTCTCGCAACGGCTTCTCGAGCGTGGCCGACTACCTCGCCAGTCCCAAGCTGCACCGCCGCGGCAAGACGACACGCGGCTTCCTACCCGGGCCGACACCAGCCGGTGAGTGGGCGGTCGAGCTGGGCGTGGCGGCGGTCGCATCGCAGGCGGAGGGGGACGGCGACGGCAAGGTCGCCTGGCGGGTGGAGATCGACACCAGCAACGATCCCCTGTGGGAGAGCGCCCCGTACCAGCCGGCGGCGTTCGACGAGTCGCCCGCCCTCGCCGGCCCGGGCTGGTATGCGGGTGACTTCCACGTCCACGCGGAACACTCTTCGCTCGGCGACGCGACCATGCGCGAGGCGTTCGACTACGCGTTCGCTCCATTGGCACGGGACTGCGGCGGTTGCTCTGCGCCGGGCGCCGGTCTCGACTTCATCACGCTCTCCGACTACGTCACCAGCTCGGCGTGGGGGGAGATCGGGCGCTTCCAGCCCGACTATCCGGGCAAGCTGGTCGTCCGCAGCGCCGAGATCATCACCTACCACGGGCACACCAACAATCACGCCAGCGTGACGTACGCCGACTACCGGACCGGCCCGGTGTTCGAGCGCTCGGCCGACGGCACGCTCGCGCCGCGCCGCGCCGCACGACCGGCGAGCGCGCTCTTCGACGCTGTCCATGCGGCGGGCGGCTTCACGCAGATAAACCACCCCACGATCTTCCCCTCTGAGGTTCCCGGCTTCGACTTCATCTGCCGCGGCTGCCCCTGGGATTACGACGACGCCAGCACCGACTACTCGAAGGTGGACGCGATCGAGATCGCGACCGGGCCGGCGGGGCTCAAGCAGGACCCGCAACCGGGCCCGAACCCGTTCACGCCGCTCGCGGTCCAATTCTGGGAGCACGCGATCGACTCCGGCGGTCTGAACTCGAACAGGATCGCGGCCGTCGGCTCCAGCGACTCGCACCAAGCGGGCCGCACGCCCGACCCGGTAACGCAGTCGCCGATCGGCCAGGCCACGACGGTGGTGTACGCCCCGGAGCTGTCCGAGCGCGGCATCCAGCATGGGGTGGAGGCCGGCCACACCTACGTCAAGCTGTTCGGCAACGACGGCCCGGACCTTCGACTGGAGGCGCGCAAGCCTGGCTCGACGAGGCCGCCGGCGATCATGGGCGACACAGTCCACGCCGGCTCGCTCGAGTTCAGCGCGCGTGTGATGGGAGCCGGCCCCGGCGCGTCCCGCCCCGGCAACTACACGCTGTTCGTGCTCAAGGACGGCGCGCCGCTGCTGGCCGTGCCCGTCACCAGCGACGGCTTCAGCTTCGGTTTCCCCAGTGCGGGCCCCGGCCGCTACCGGCTGCAGGTGCAGCGTGCCAGCGCGATCGAGGCCGTCTCGAGCCCGATCTACCTCGACCCTGCACTCGGGCCCTATCCGCGACCGGGCGGCGCAACGCCGCTGCGGGTGCCGCTGGTCCCCGAGCTGGCCGCCTGCACGGCGCCAAACTCGAGTCACAGCGCGCCACTCGATGCGCCGTCCTGCACGCCGCCGCGCCCGGCGTCTTCGCTCGTGACGATCTCGAGCGTCGGCAGGGGCGCCGGTTCCGCTCGCCTCGACGTCGAGGCCGGCGACCCGTCGACGGCCGCGGACGAGGCGGACGTGCAGATCGCAGCCTCCATGACCGACGTGCGCAACGCGGCCGACGGCTCCGACTACGCCGGTCAGCTGGCGCTGACCACCGGCCTGCGCCTCACGGACGCAGCCAGCGGCCCCTCGCAGGACGAGCCCGCAACGGTGAAGGACTTCGAGCTCGGCGTTCCGCTCTCGTGCTCGCCGACGGCGGACGCCGTGCTGGGCGCCGCATGCTCGGTGAACACGAGCGCCGACACGCTGATGCCGGGCCTGGCCCGCGAGGGCGACCGGGCTGTCATCTCGGCTTTCTCGCTGACGGTGGAGGACCCGGGCGCCGACGGCGATCTGCGGGGACCGGCCTGTCCGCCGACGTGCGGAACCGGTGATGAAGCGGTCTTCCTGCGCCAGGGGCTATTTTTACCCTGACGTGGCTGTAACTGTTCTTCTGAGCGAGATCCAGCGCGAGACGCTGGCGAAGCTCTGCGACACCTTCGTGCCGCCACTGGACGAGTCGGATGACCCGCACGGATTCTGGGGCCGATCCGCCTCGGACCTCGCCGTCCCGGACGCGATCGAGCAGACCCTGGGGGAGGCCGGCGAGGATCAGCTCGACGGCATGCGCAAGCTGCTCGACGCCCTCGCCGAGGAGGGCTTCAACGAGCTTTCGCAACAGGACCGCGAGCGCACCGTGCACGCGTTCCAGGACTCCTCGCCCGAGACGCTCGCGGGCATGCACGGCCTCAAGGGATTGGCGCTGACGTTCTTCTACGCCGGGCCGGACCCCGAGACGGGGCGCAACCCGAACTGGGAGGCGGTCGGCTATCCGGGGCCGCAATCGGCGCCTCCGGACGTGCCGAAGACGATCGCCGTGCGCAGGCCCTCGAGCGACGAGCTGGTGCTCGAGGCCGACGTCTGCGTGGTCGGATCGGGCTGCGGTGGGGGCGTGATCGCGGGCGAGCTGGCCGGGCGGGGCCGCAAGGTGGCGGTGCTCGAGGCCGGCGGCTACTACAACGAGTCCGACTTCAACCAGCTCGAGCTGTGGGCGTACCAGAACCTCTACCTCTACGGAGGCCCGACGCCGACGGCCGAGGGGCAGATCGCCGTCCTGGCCGGCGCCAACCTCGGCGGTGGAAGCACCGTCAACTGGATGAACTGCCTGCGCACCAAGCCGTGGGTGCGCGAGGAGTGGGCGGGGCACGGCCTCGAGGGCCTCGACGGCCCGGACTACGACCGTCACCTGGACGCGGTCTGGGAGCGGCTCCAGGTCAACGACCGCTGCAGCGACCTGAATGGGCCCCACCAGCGGCTCGCGGAGGGATGTGAGCGGCTCGGCTACGACTTTCGCCTCATCACGCGCAACACCGATCCCGGCAGCTACGACCCCGAGAGCGCCGGCTATCTGGGCTTCGGCGACCAGTCCGGCTCGAAGCAGTCGACGCTCAAGACCTTCCTTTCGGACGCGCACCGGGAGGGCGCCGAGTTCGTCGTCGACTGCCGTGCCGAGCGCATCCTGATCGAGGGGGGTCGAGCCGTGGGAGTCGTGGGCAGCTACGCCGACGCCGAAGGCCGGCAGGCGCGCGTCACGGTCAGGGCGCCGCAGGTGGTAGTCGCCTGCGGATCGATGGAGTCACCGGCGCTGCTGCTGCGCTCCGGCATCGGCGGGCCTGCGACCGGCGAGTACCTGCGCCTGCATCCATCAACGGCGATGTTCGGCGTCTACGACGAGGAGCAGCGCGCCTGGTGGGGCCCGCCGCAGGCTGGGCTCTCGGACGAGTTCGCGAACATCGACGACGGCTACGGCTTCCTGCTGGAGTGCCCGGCCACCGGCATCGGCGTCGCGGCCTCCGCAACGCCCTGGCACTCCGGCCGCCAGCACAAGCAGCAGATGTCGAAGTTCGGCAATTCCGCGTCGATGATCCTGCTGATCCGCGATCGTGGACAGGGTCGCGTAACCATCGACGGCAGTGGCAACGCCGTCCACCACTACCGCATGACGGACCCGGCGGATCTGCGCCTGTTCCGGCGCGGGCTCGTCGAGCTGGCCAAGCTGCACGAGGCGGCCGGGGCCCAGGAGATCGTCACGCTCGGCCGCAAGGCGCCGGTCTGGCGCCGCGGCGACAGCCTCGAGGCCTTCATCGCCACCATCTATGAGTCGCCTCTGGACCCGAACGAGCACGCGATCTTCTCGGCGCACCAGATGGGCTCCTGCCGCATGGGCAAGGACCCGCAGACGAGCGTCGCCAACGGCTGGGGAGAGTTGCACGACACGCCGGGGGTCTGGATCGGCGACGCCAGCGCCTTCCCGACCGCCTCGGGCACGAATCCCATGATCACGATCATGGCGCTCGCCCATCGCACCGCCGAAGCGATGGCCGCGGCGTAGTATTCGGCTCCGATGGCGCGGGAAGAGGTCAGGGAAAAGGTCGAGGGCGAGGGCTACGCCGCCGCCAACATCGACGGTCTCGGGAACGAGCCGGGGTTCCGCAAGATACGTCGCGAGCTTGGTGTGACGGCGTTCGGCATCAACGCGATCGTGCTGCCGCCGGGCATCGAGACGGGATCCCACTTCCACGACGAGCAGGAGGAGACCTACTTCGTCCACCGTGGCCTGCTGGAGTTCGAGTTCGGCGACGGGAGCAAGATCACGTTGGGGCCGGGCGGCGTCGTTCGTGTCGACGCGTCCACGCAACGCAAGCTGCGCAACGTCGGCGACGAGGACGCGGTCTACGTGATCGCGGGCGGCAAGGACGGCTATGTGGGCCGCGACGGCCGCCTGCCCGAGGGCGAAACCGCCCGCATGCACCCCAGCGGCCCGCCCGGCGCTCCCTCCTGAAGCCCGGCCGCCCCGCGCTCCGGAACTAGATCTCTGTGGCGCCGATCGGGTGCGGCGAGCACTCGAGGTAGTCCTCGAATGCCCGCACGCAGCGCGGGTCGAACTGGCGTCCCGCGTTGCGCTGAAGCTGGTCCAGCGCCTGCTGCCTGGACAGCGCCGCCCGGTAGGGCCGGTCGCTGGTCATGGCGTCGAACGCGTCGGCGACCAGAAGGATGCGCGAGGCAAGCGGAATCTGTTCCCCTTTTAGCCCGGCCGGGTAGCCGGAGCCGTCGAAGTTCTCGTGCGAGTGCCGGATCCAGGGGCCGATCACCTCGACACCGTTGACACGGCTGACGAGATCAGCTCCGGTGGCGGGGTGCTTCTTGACCTCCTCGAACTCCTCCTCGGTCAGCGGGCCGGGCTTCTGAAGGATGCGGTCCGGCACCGGCGCCTTGCCGACGTCGTGCAGCATGGCCGCGATCCTGAGCTGCTCGAGGCTCTCGCCTTCCCAGCCAAGCTGCTGCGCGATGGCTGCCGCGTAAGTGGCGACCCTGCTCGAGTGCTCGACCGGCACCGCCATGCGCGCGTCGACCGCACGCGCCAGGGCGGCCGCCCAGCTCAGCTCACGCCGGCGGTGCTTGCCGTGGGTGGCGTGTCCCAGCTTCATCTCGTAGAGGCGAGCGTCAGCCTGGCGGTAGAGATCGTCTCGCTCGACGCCGTCGACCGGGTATGAGGCAATTCCCGAGGTGACGCCGATTCGCTCCGACAGCGCCTCGCGCACCCGGCCGGCGATCTCCTCTGCGTTGGGCTCCGAGGCCCCGGGCGCCAGCACGGCGAATTCGTCGCCGCCCAGGCGGCCGACCGAGTCGGCCGGGCGGATGGCCAGCTTGATCTGATTGACAACCCAGCACAGAAGCTCGTCGCCGGCGGCATGGCCGTCGACGTCGTTGACGCCCTTGAAGTTGTCGAGGTCGAGCATCACGATCGAGACCGACCTGCCGCGCCGCAAAGCCTCGTCCAGCTCCGCCTTGACGCGCTCCCCGAAGCCGCGCCGGTTGAGGCAGCCTGTCAGGGGGTCGGTGCGGGAGACCTCGGTCAGGCGCTCGCGCTGCTGGTCGTGGTTCTGGGCCTGCCAGGCGCACATGACGGCGGTCGATGCCAGGCAGGCGGCGACGAAGCCGAGATAGGTTGGGTCGGTCTTGCCGTCCGCGCCGCCGATGCCGACGAAGGTGAGCACGTCTATTGCGCCCACGGGAACGAAGGAGCGCAGCGGATAGAACAGCGCCGCGAAAACGAGCGGCAGGAAGAACAGCACCGACAGCGGGCTCGGCGCTCCTCCGTCGAGCATCACGATCGCGCCGATGAGCCCGATCTGCCCCAGGCACCAAAGAACGAAGAAGGGCTCGTTGAAGCGGCTGCGGATGATCCTCTGGATCGGCAGCAGCACGACCAGAAGGCCGCTTATCGCGGTCACTCCGAACAGCGTCAGCATCAGTTCGCGATGCGGCTGCTCCCAGGTCACGAGGGCATACGCAAGCCCCGCGCCGCAGACGGTGAAGGTGAGCCAGACGGCAGCTTTCACCATTGCCAGCCGCAGGTGGACCTCGGAGACATCGACGATGCGTGCCGGCTCCTGCTCTGCCATGGACGTATTGATCGGCCCGAATCGCCTCGATCATTAGTCGAGATCCAGCCTCTGGGCGGCGTTTTCAGGTTCTCGACTCGGGTAAGCGAAGGGTCACAAGCTACTACGGAGGTGAGAGGCATGGCAGCGGAGTTGTGGACCTACCGAGAGGCGATCGTGGAGCCCGCCACGGACCTCGATCTGAGCGGTTTCCGGGTGGAGGCGCAGGACGGCGAGATCGGCAAGGTCGACAAGGCCACCTACGACGCCGGGACCAGCTCGATCATCGTGGACACCGGGCCCTGGATCCTGGGCAAGAAGGTGCTGCTGCCCGCGGGCACCATCGAATCGATCGACCTCGAGGACGGCACGATCTACGTCGATCGCACCAAGGACGAGATCAAGAACGCGCCGGAATGGGACCCCAGCGGCTATGTAGAGCAGGAGCACCGGCTGGCGCTGGCCGACTACTACGGGCGCTTCTACGGATAAAGGGCCGATACTCGCTTAGGCGCGAGTCTAAGAACGGGCCGAGACTCGCTTAGGCGCGAGTCTCGGGAGCACCGCCGGCCGAACTGCCTTAGCGCAAGTTTCGGAGGCACCGAGGGCACGGGCTATCTTTCGGCCCGTGTCCGGGTCCGTCGTGTTAAGGCGTTCTCTGCGCCGCCTTGCGGTGCCGGTGCTGCGGTGGTGGGGCGGGCGCCCTCGCAGGTTGCCGTTCGGGATCGGTCGCGGCCTGCGGCTGACCGTCGATCCCAGCTCCCCGTTCGACATGTACCTCGGGCTCTACGAGTACGAGCTCGCTCCGCACCTGGACGAGCTCGCCGTGGCCGGTACGCGCTCGTTCGACATCGGCGGCTTCGACGGCTACTACGCGCTCGTCCTGAGCCGGCTGACCGGAAGCGACGTGCTGGTGTTCGAGGCCGACGCGGAATCCTGCCGGCGCGTGCAGAGCAACTGCGCGGAGAACCCGGGCGTGGGTGAGCGCGTCGCGGTGCGCCACGTCTACGTCGCATACGAGACCAACACGGCCCAGAACTGCGTCTCGCTCGATGACCTGCTCGGCGCCGGTGAGGTGTTCGTGCCGGACCTGATCAAGATCGACGTCGACCGCGCCGAGCTGTCCGTCCTTTCCGGCGCACGCGGCCTGATGACCGAGCGGCGGCCGCACCTGATCGTCGAGACGCATTCCGCCGAGCTGGAGCGCGACTGCGCCGAGCTGATGATCGAGTGTGGCTACCGGCCGCTCGTGGTCACGCCGCGTCGCTGGCTGGCCGAGAACCGGCCACTCGAGCACAACCGCTGGCTGGTGGCACGCGGCCGCGCAAGTTGAGCGTCGCGGAGCGGGGTGCGCACAACCGCCGCTGCTGTAATTTGCAAATCGCTATGGCAGGGAAGGCGCTGCGGCGCGTTGGGCACAAGGGGGCGGACCTGATCGAGCCCGGCAACACGCGGCCGAGCTTCGACGCCGCTCTCGCACACGGCGTCGACATGATCGAGCTCGACGTGCTGCCGGAGCGACCGAGCGGCCGCCTGCTGCTTGCTCACGACTACGAGGACGCCGGCAAGCGCTCGCCGCTGACGCTCGACGAGGGACTCGCACACCTGGCATCCGAGCCCTTCTCGGGGATCGAGCTGATCGTCGACCTGAAGCTCCCCGGCTACGAACGGCAGGTGCTGGAGGGGCTGGACCGTCACGGGCTGACGGGGCGCTCGCTGGTGTCGAGCATGTACCGCCAGAGCCTCGAGCGCATCCGGACGGCGGGCTCGGTCGTGCGAGTCGGCTGGTCGGTGCCCAGAGCGCGCCGCGACTACACCAGCTCGCTTCTGCTCGCCGGGCCGGCGCTGGTGGCGCTGCGCGTCATGCGGCTCACGATGCCCGCCCGAGCGGCTACCGCGATCTCATCGGGAGCCTGTGACGCGATCCTCGCTCACTGGCGCCTGGTGACGCCGCGACTGGTGAGGGCGGTGACGCGGGCGGGGGGAGAGCTCTACGTCTGGACGGTGGACGAGGCTCCCCGCATCCGCGCGCTCGGGGAGCTCGGCGTCACGGGCGTGATCACGAACGACCCGCGGCTGTTCGGAGCGCGGGCGTAGCGACGCTGGGCTCCGGCAGCACGATCGGGACGATCAGCCGCCGGATGACGAAGCCGCCGTTGCCCCACAGCGCCGGCAGCCAGACGGCAATGCCGGCGAAATCCGGGTCCACGTAGTCGAAGACTCCTAGCGACACTAGCAGCGCCTCGCCGGCCGGTCCCAACACCGCTGCGAGCAGGACGTATGGCACGTCGGCGCGAGAGCGCGTGAGGGCGAGGCGGGCGATCGCCAGCGCAGCCAGTGAGGCGGCCAGCACGAAGGCCCATCCGCCAGAGACGAGCGTCGTCAGGAAGTAGATCCCCGCCAGCAGCGCCAGCTCGCCCAATCGCTCAGCGGCGCTCCAGCGCGGAGGGTCCTGCGAGGCCAACGCGTTCTCGAGGGCGGGTGCCAGCAGCCCGGCGACGACGCCGATGAGGCCGAACTCGAGCGGGACGAACCAGGCCAGGCGCCCGATCGCCGGGTGCGGGTAGGAGAGCACGTCCCCGTAGGCGTGGATCGCGTCCAGCAGCGTGCCGACGACGGCCCCGAGCACGAAGCAGAGGACGAGGCGAGCTGGTCGCGCGGCCATGCCCGTCAGCGTATCCGGCGGTATGCTCGGCGGGCTTCGAAACGCACCTGTCGGGGAGGTAGGTTCGGTGTCTGGCTCATGTCCGCGCGCGCAGCGCGCTTGCTCTTGCGGTCCTGGCTGTTGTGCTCTGCTGGACGGCTCCATCTTCTGCGGCGCCGATTCCGGAAGGGCCCGAGGCCGGAACCGTTCCCGACTATTTCGGTGCTCCGGCGGTGCCGGAGGCGACGCGCGCGCCACAGCCGCCGCGCCATCCGTTCATGGCGCCGAACGGCCGCAGCAACATCCACAACGACGGAAGGCCCACTAGGCGAGCCGTCGCTCCAGCGACGTGTCGATTTGCGGCTTGCGCCAGTCGCCAGGGACGATCTTCTGGATCCGCAGCACGGCCGAGCGGCCGTCGATCTCGAGCGTTGCGAACTGGTTGTCGAAGGTGGGGTTCTGCGTCAGCCTCCAGCGGGCCTCGGGTGGGGCGACGCCGATCGCCTCTGCCAGCGCCCGGGTCGCGCGGCCCGTCAGCTTTCGCGTGGCGAGTCGTATCGTCGTGCGCTCGTGCGCGTTGAGCGCGTTGCGAAACGGCGAGCAGACCGCCTGATAGACCGCGCTCTCGACACCGGCCTCGCGCCTGAACGCCACCTCGGCAAGATAGGCATTGTGCACGTCTCCGGCGAGCGCCAGCACGGTCGCGGGCGGCCGCCGGCCGTTCTTGCCCGAGCCGACGTCGCGCATCAACGCGATCATGCGCTCGAACGAATCGCTGAAGGCGGCCCAATGCTCCATGTCGAGCGCTCGCCGAATGCGCTCGCCGACCCCGACCAGCCGCCGCCCCCATCTCCCCGCACATAGCTGCTCGTTCCATGCCTCTAGATAGTGCAGCGCGGGTGGGAGCAGGATCGGCAGCGAGTCGACCAGCAGCAGGTGGTCGACCTCTCCGGAAGCCCGCTTCTCGATCCACTCCCACTCGCGGTCGTCGATCATCTTTCGCTTCGGACCGTCGAGCACCCTGCCCTCGCGCGAGTCGAACACGATCAGCCGCGTGCGGCCGAGGTCGCGATGGTAGCTCCAGCGGCTGCCGTTGGTCTCCTCGTCCGCGCGGGCGGCGAAACGGCGCAGAAGCGGGCCGGCGTCCTCCGCCTCGCGCATCTTCCGAAACAGCGCGTTGCCCTCCAGGTCATGTGGCGAAAGGTTGCCGAGATGCTGGTAGAGCCAGTACGACATCAGCGCGCTCACGATGCGCTCCTCCCACCAGGGCTCGCTTTCCATCTGCTGCAGCCAGGCCAGCGAGGTGTTCCAGTCGTCGTGCACGTCGTGGTCGTCGTAGATCATCGCCGTGCCGACCGTCGAGAGCATCCAGCGGATCATGGGGTGGCCCCACGACTCCCAGTACAGGCGCGTGTACTCCTCGAAGTCGAGCACCCCCTCGCCCGGCGGTTTGCCGGTGTCGCGGCGGGAGCGGATGAACTCGCGCGTCTGCGGCGAGTCCTCGTCGGCGTAGACCTGGTCTCCGATCGAGAGCAGCACGTGCGGCCACTCCTCACGCGGCGAGTCCTGCATCCGCATGGCCAGCGCATAGAGGGCATCGATCTCGCGCCCGTGCTCGGGGTCCTCGTCCTTGGTCAGAGTCCAGGGCGGCTCGTGCGGCACCGCCACGCGGCAGGACCCGAACACGATCTTGAACGGGCGCTCCGGGTGGACCGTGCGGATCACGCTGGGAGGCAGGCCCAGGTCTGGATCGGGCCAGCGGACCTGTCCGTCCAGGGTGACCTCGTACTCGTACGTCTCGCCGGGCTCCAAGCCGGTCAGGGGCAGGAGCGCGTAGTGGTGGCCCTCGACGTGAAAGGTGCGGCTGGAGCGGCCGAGCAGCTCTACCTCGCAGGCACGGTCGGTCTCGACCCAGACGGTCGCGGCGGTCTCGTCCAGGTAGCGGAGGACGGGCCCCAGGATCAGCTCAGCCACGGGCGGAAGACTAGATGACTGATCCTACGATCCGCGGCACGCGGAGCTATGACGTGCGCCGCCGCCCGCAAGCGCACCAGCTTCTGGCAGCGCTGAGACACGGCTAAGCTGCCGGCCGTGGAAGACGGTGTCCTGTTCGCGCGACTTTACGCGGGGCTGCACGAGTTCTACCGGTTGATCGCGACCGGAGCGGAGAGCTCCCGCCTGCTGCAACGCGAGGGCGTCACGGCCGCCGTGGTGCCCGCGGCCTCGGAGCGCTCCGTCGCCAACGGTGTCGTCTACGACTCGGCCGAGCGACTGGCTGCGAGCCTGGGTGAGCTTGACGCCGTCTACGAACAGGCGGGCGTACGTGCCTGGACGGTCTGGGTGCCTCAGGACGACCGCGAGGCCGCTGAGCTGCTGCAGCGCTGCGGCCACGTGCTGGACGCCGATCCCGCAGCGATGGTGCTGGAGCTGGAACGCTTCGAACGGTCTCCGTCCCCGGGCGTCGAGATCGACCCGAACGCCGACGCGGCCGACGTGGCGCGCCTCAACGACGCGGTCTACGGCTACGACGGCGACTTCGCCCGCTCGCTCGGCCGCATGCAGATGGAGGGCGTGCACTCCTACGCGGCGATCGTCGACGGCGAGCCGGTCGCTTCCACGGTGGCGCTCGACCACGCCGGCGACTGCTGCATCACCTTCGTCGCCACCCTTCCACAGGCTCGCGGCCAGGGCCTGGCGACCGAGCTGATGACCCGAGCCCTGGTCGACGCGCGCGAGCGTGGCTGTACGACCACGAGCCTGCAGGCAACCAAGGCCGGCGAGCCGATCTATGCCCGCCTCGGCTACCGCAACCTCGGGCCGCTTCAGATGTGGGAGCGGCGCAAGCCTGCTTAGAGTCCCTTACGAAATGCCCGTGATGCCTGAGGCGGCGAGAAACGAGCCAGGCAAGGACGCAGGGAGGCCGCATACCCAAGCGGTATGTGGCCGACCGAGGACGCAGGATGGCGATGATTCGCAGCCGCGTCAGGCGTTGCGGGTGTTTTTGTAAGGGGCTCTTAGGGGCCGTAGAGGCCTTTAGCCGCGCTCAATCGTCGCTCGCCGGCGGCCGGCGTCGGCGCTTGCGCTCGGACCGTCGGCGCTTGCCCTCGAGGCGCCGCTCCTCCGCCGCCCTGCCCGGTCGGGTCGGCCGCCGGGCACGCTCCACGCGCAACGCCGTGGCAAGGCGCTCTCGCATGCGCTCGAGTGCGCTCTCGCGGTTGCGCGCCTGGCTGCGCGAGTCCTGCGACACCGACCTCAGGCGGCGTCCGGCTCGCTCGACGACACGGCGCTTCTGTGCGGGGCTGAGAGACCGCGAGCTCTCGACGTCGAAGGTCACCACCACGCGCGAGGCCGTCACGTTGGCGTGCTGGCCGCCCGGCCCGGAGGAGCGAGTGGAGCGGACCTCGAACTCCGCCAGCGGTATCTGCACTCCCGGCATCACGATCATGGGATCCTCCATGGCCTGAAGATCGCGATCGTCTCGGACACACACCTGCCGCGCGGCAGGCGCGCGCTACCGCCGCGGTGTATAGAGCTGATGCGCGAGGCGGACCTGATCGTGCACGCCGGGGACTTCGTCGCGGAGGACGTGTTGGAGGCGATCGAGCAGTTGGGCCCGCCCGTCACGGCCGTTCGGGGAAACATGGATGGAGGCGCGCTTTGTCGCCTACCGGGGCAGGCCACGATCGACGCGGCCGGCACCACTGTCGTCATGCTCCACGATGGCGGGCCGTCGAGGGGGCGCCTGGAGCGTCTTCGGGCTCGCTTTCCCGACGCCGGCGCCGTCATCTTCGGTCACTCGCACATCCCGCTGCACGAGCAGGCGGCCGGTTTTCAGATCTTCAACCCGGGCAGCCCGACCGACCGCCGCCGTTCCCCGCACCACACGATGGGGCTTGCCCAGGCGGAGGACGGCCGGCTCAGCTTCGAGCTTGTGCGCCTGGACTAGATGAGCGATCGCCCCCGAACGCGCGGGGTCGCGGCATCAATCGTCTGAGGTCTTGGGGTCCAGCTCGACGTGCTGGATTTGCTGTGGCTGAGTCGGCTTGTCGAGGTGGTCGGTCTCGGTCGCATCGAGCGAGTCGACCGTGTCCATGCCATCGACGACACGCCCGAAGACCGTGTGCTTGCCGTCCAGCCAGGGACACTCCTCGGCCGTCACGATGAAGAACTGCGAGCCGTTGGTGTCCGGCCCCGCGTTCGCCATCGCCAGCGCGCCCCGGACGACCTTGTGGTCGTTGATCTCGTCTTTGAACTTGTAGCCGGGGTCGCCGGTCCCGTCACCGCGCGGGCAGCCGCCCTGGATCATGAAGTCCTTGATGATGCGGTGGAAGGCGAGGTCGTCGTAAAAGCCCTCGCCGGCGAGTTTGCGAAAGTTCTTCACCGTCTCCGGCGCGTCGTCGTCCAACAGCTCGACACCAATCTGGCCGGCCGTCGTGTGGAAGATCGCGCTGGACACCGGCCGAACCCTAGCGGCCCGACCGCGCCGGCTGCCTATACCCCCCCGAATCGGGGGCGGTCCCCCCGTCTGGGGCCCTAGGCCTCGAGCTTGCCGATCTTGAAGATCTTGGTGCCGCAGTCCGGGCAGGTGCCCTGGATCGCAGGCCGTCCATTCTTCATGGTGACCTGCTTCGCGTCCTTGATCTCCACCTTCTTACGTTCCTTCACGCAGTAGCCCTGTGCCATGGCCACACCTCCTTTCGGGATCGGGCGACGCGGCGCTCCTCGCCGCTTGTGGCAAACGTAGGGTAACCGGCGGACAAGGAAACTAGGCGTGGCCTAGTGCGGAACCGCACTAGCGACGTGCCTGAGGAGGGCGTCCTCGACGCTTCGGATGCCCTACGGGTGGGGCTTCGGCAGCGAGCTGGTGTCCACGACCTCGAAGTCCGAGCCGTGCACGCGCTGCAGCTGGTGCAGGTCGTCGTTGTCCCATCCACGGGAGGGCGCCCCGCTCACGAACCACGGTGCGCCGTTGTCCGCCAGGATCATGCCGTAGCGCTTGAGCGCCTTCAGCACGGCACGCGACTGGGGCGGGAACCCCGATGTCTGAAAGCTCTTCTTGAGGCGAACGCGCTGGCCCATTGCCGGCAGCTCAGGGCTCGTGAGGTCGGAGGCGAAGTGGCGCGCGGGGTAGAGGAACGCCTTCCGGGTGCGGGAGGCGGTGAAGCGCAGCGCGTGGTCGATGCCTCCGCGGCGAAGCTCCTCGAACCTGGCCAGGCCGGGCAGGATCGGCAGGCCGGCGGCGTCGGCCGAGGTCCAGCCTCGCGGCCGCAGGCGGTTCGAGCGCAGGTTCCAGATCGCGCCCGAGCCGGCGGTCCAGCTGTTGCCGCCGGCGACGGGCCGCGCGGCATACAGCTCGTAGAGGCGGCAGCGGTCGCGGTCGACCACGATCACGTGACGGTCGCCATCCGAGTTGCTGCCGCCCTCGATCGGCGCGCCACGGGGAATCGGATAGGGACCGCGGTCGGACTCGTCGGCGTATTCGAACCCGACCGGCACGCGTGACTGTCGGCGCGACACCGTCGTGAACGGAATCCCGATCGGCCCGCCGTTGTAGGTGCCGGACCCGAAGTCGGCGTGGACGTAACGGTCGAGGCCGATGCTGCGCACGATGGCGGCCGAGCTCGACGCCACGGGCAGCCTGTCGACGCGCTGGTTCCAGGGGTTGTCGCGAGGAAACAGCCGGCACGACCGCGCCCCTGACGGCGAGCGTCCGGCCGCGGGGTCGCGGTCCACCCCCAGCGCGCAGGCCAGGCACAGGAGCAGGGTGGGAAGGGCGACCCTTTTCATCGGTTGTCGTCGCGAAGCATCCGGCTCGAGCGCGTGCTCGCCGCGCCCCCTTAGGATGCGCGGCGTGGAGAGGCTCGCAGACGATCTATACCTGCTGCGCGGCTTTCCTCCTGCCGCCATCAACGTTTATCTGATGGGCGACGTGCTCGTCGATGCCGCGACCCGGCACGCCGGACGGCGCATCTTCCGCCAGATCGCCGGCCATGAGGTCCGGGCCCACGCGCTCACGCACGCCCACCCCGACCACCAGGGCGCCAGCAAGCAGGTCTGCGACCGGCTCGCGGTCCCACTGTGGTGCGGCCGCGACGACGTCGAGGCGATGGAGAGCGGCAATTTTGGGCAGCAGCATCACCCGGTCAACCGGGCGATCACATGGGCCTGGGCCGGGCCGCCCCATCCGGTCGCGCGGGCGCTCGAGGAAGGCGACGAGGTCGCCGGCTTTCAGGTGCTGCACGTTCCCGGCCACTCGCCGGGCCACGTCGCCTACTGGCGCGAGGCCGACCGGGTGCTGGTGCTGGGCGACGTGCTCAACAACATGAACGTCATGACGGGCGTTCGCGGCCTCAACGAACCGAAGACCATCTTCACGCCGGACCCCGCGCGCAATCGTGAGTCCGCCCGACGGCTCGCCGCGCTGGAGCCCTCGCTGATCTGCTTCGGCCACGGCCGGCCGCTGCGCGACACGCGCGCCTTCGTGAACTTCGTGCGGAAGCTGCCCGACTGACCGCTCGCAGGCGAGGGCGCAGGTCAGCCGCCGACGATGGCGGCCAGCGGAGCGGCGGCGAGCGCGACCAGCAGGGCGTCACGCGGCCGCACCACCAGACGGGCTGGCGGAGCGGGCGGAGTCGCCCGAAAGCGAGCAGCCTCCGTCGCCACCCAGTCGAGCACCGCGTCGAGAACCGCAACGGGCCTACGATCGACGCCACGCAATGCCTCGAGAGCGGAACGCGCCGCCGTGCCGAGCTGGCGGCCCGAGCCGAGCTCGTCCAGGACGCGTGATGCCTCCGGCACCGAGGGCAGGCGCTGCAGCCGCCTCAACACTCGCCGCGAGACCTCTCGCAGGCCCTCGGAGCCGGCGGCGGATCGCAGCCAGGTCGCCACCAGCACCAGCAACCCGGCTCGAGCGCTGCGCCGTAGCGCCAGGTCCACGCCGATACCGCCGATAAGGGTGAACAGCAGCACGCTCGCGGCGAGGAACGCCGCGATCACGACGCCGGCCATGACGACCTCGCGGTCTCCGCGGGCCGCGATCCAAGCCAGAGCGAGCCAGATGGAGACGGTCGCCAGCAGCGCCCAGGCGGTCGACGCCAGCAGCAGGCAGAAGGCGATCGCCGCCGCGGTGGCGATCGCCCGCGGGTCGAAGTGGCGCCGCGGCTCCTGCACCGCGTCGGGGGATCGCCTTTCCGCTCCCTCCTGCGCGGGCTGGGGCCACAGCTTCAGCCCACGGCGGTAGACGAGCACCTGAACCACGCTTGCGAAGGCAGCCCATGCGACCAGAGCTATGCCGGTGGCTGTCAGCGCCGCCGCTGTTCCCTCCGGGATCAGCGGCAGGCGCCC
>JBBQNR010000022.1:0-39762 GCA_038330145.1 Solirubrobacterales bacterium | reverse complement strand
GCCGCGGCCGAACACGAATGGATCGCCTCCCTTCAGGCGCACCACCTCGAGGCCACTGCGTGCGCGCTGCACGAGTAGCTCGTTGATGTCGTCCTGGGTGACCGATGCGGCGCCGGGCTCCTTGCCGACGTAGATCTGCTCAGCGTCGTCGCGCGCGGACTCGAGCAGCTCGGGCGCGATCAGGCGGTCGTAGACGATCACGTCGGCCCTGGCGATCAGGTCGGCCGCGCGCAGCGTGACGAGGCCCGGATCACCCGGGCCCCCTCCAACCAGGTAAACCCTGCCGCTGTTGTTGCTCGACGTCACGACTTATGCCGAAGTATGACCGTGATGAGGGTTCAGCTCCGACCGGCCGAGAGCCGATCGGCACGCTGAAGCAGGTCCCCGGCTCCGGCGGCGAGCAACCTGCGCGCGAGCGCGGAGCCCACCTGCTCGGGGTCATGACGCCCGGCCTGCAGCTCGTCGCGAATCCACTCGCTGCCGTCGGGCAGCCCGACGTAGGCGCGTATGCGGATGCCGTCGTCACTCAGCACGGCGAGGGCGCCGATCGGCGTGTGACAGCTCGCCTCGAGCTCGCTCACCAATGCTCTCTCGGCTCGCAGCCTCGTAACCGTCGGGGCGTCACTCAATCGCTCGCCGAGCGCAGCGATCCGGGCGTCGCCCGCACGACCTTCGAGCGCCAGAATGCCCTGGCCGGGAGCCGGGACGAGATCGTCGCTCGGGATCGGCGCTCCGGCCTCGGGCTCGCGCCCCAGCCGCCGCAAGCCGGCCAGTGCCAGCACGATCGCGTCGTAACCGCCCTCGGCAAGCTTTGTCAGGCGGGTGTCGACGTTGCCCCGAAGCTCCGCTAGTTGGAGATCAGGACGAAGCGCAAGCAGCTGCGAGCGGCGCCGAAGGCTGGACGTTCCGACCGTCGCCCCCTGCGGCAGCTCGTCGATCGACCCGCAGCCGACCAGGACGTCGCGCGGGTCCTCGGCCGCTGGTGCTCCAACGATGCCGAGTCCCGCAGGCAGCTCTCCCGGGACGTCCTTAGCGCTGTGAACCCCCAGGTCCACCCGGTCCTCGAGCAGCGCCTGCTCGATCTCCTTCACGAAGCGAGACTTGTCGAGGTCCGCACCCCGATCTCCTGACGTCGTGATGGGAACTATCTCGACGGCGACATGCGGCCCACCCGTCCGCGTGATTGCATCGGCCACGAGCTGGGCCTGCGTCAGCGCGAGCGCGCTTGCTCGCGTGCCGATTCGGATCTTCTGAGCGGTCAACTGGCGCTCAGGTGCGCCGCTTGCGGCCGGCCCTGCCGCGCAGCGGCGTGACGCGGGCAGGCTCCTGCTCCGCCGGGTGAGCCGCCGGCTCGGGTGACGGCTGCGACGAGGCCGTAAAGGCGGATGACCGCTCGCCCTCGAGGCCGAACAGCTCCCGCAGCGCCTGGATGTACGCGTAGGTGGCGTGTTGTTGCTCGTGCCCGTGCGAGGTCAACCGCAGGATCGGCTGCTGGAACAGGCGCTTGGCGATCGCCGCCGCGAGCACCTCGAGCCGCTCCCTGTCGGCGTCGGTCAATGCCTCCCACTTGTTCTCATTCTCGCGCAGCACCTGCTGCACGATCTTCTGACCGCGCTCGCGAAGGGCGGCAATAGTGGGCAGCACCTCGAGCATGTCGAGCCAGCGCGTAAAGCGCTCCAGGTCGTGGTCGATCAGCCCCTCGGCCAGCCGCGCCTCCGCCTCACGGCCCGAGAGGTTGCGCTCCACCATCCGCTGCAGGTCGTCGATGTCTCGCAGCACCACTCCGTCCAGCTCTGCGACACGCGGATCGATGTCGCGCGGTACGGCGATGTCGATAAGCAGCAGGGGCCGGCCGCCGCGCATCTCCATCACGGCCTCCAGCTCCTCCCGCTCGATGATGTGGTGAGGAGAGGCTGTCGACGAGACGACGATGTCGGCCTGCTCCAGCTCCGCGGGAAGCTCGTCGAAGCGCACCGCCTCGCCACCGAAGCGCTGCGCGAGCCCGATCGCCCGGTCGTAATGGCGGTTGGCGACGAAGACGGAGCTGACCCCAGCCTCGACCAGCGCCTTGGCAGTCAGCTCACCGGTCTCTCCGGCTCCCACGATCACGACGCGGCGCCCGCTCAGGTCGCCGAGCGTCTCGCGGGCCAGCCGCACCGCGACCGAGCTGACCGACAGCCGTCCCGAGCCGACCTTGGTCTCGGTGCGGACGCGCTTGCCGGCGGCGAGGGCCTCGCGGAAGAGCCGGTTCATGATCGCGCTGGTGGTCCTTTCGACCAGGGCCAGCTCGTAGGCGCGCTTCACCTGGCCCTGGATCTCGGTCTCGCCAAGGACCATTGCCTCCAACCCGGCCGTGACTCTGAACAGGTGTCGCGCGGCATCCATGTTGCGGAGGGAATAGAGGTGCGCGACCAGCTCGGTCGGCCTGATGTCGGCCTGGCGGGCGAGCACCCCGAGCGCAGTCGTCTCGGCCTCGACGTCATCGCTCACCGCCAGGTAGAGCTCGGTTCGGTTGCAGGTGGAGATGGCGACCGCCTCGTGCACGTGCTCGCTCGAGACCAGCTCCCGCAACACGCTCGCGGCCCTGCCCTCGGGCAGCGCGACGCGCTCGCGCAGCTCGACCGGAGCGGTCTTGTGCGAAATGCCGAGTGCCAGCAGCTCGCTCACGCGTTCTCGACCTCGAGCAGTGGCTGGAAGCGCAGCTTGCACTCGGGGCCGGCCGCTTCCAGCATCGCCCGGTGCTCGTTCTCGCTCGCGTAGCCGGGCCCTTCTTCGATGCAGCGCTCGACCCAGGCCTCCAGTGCCTCGGCGTCGTCTGCGCGCACCAGCTCCATGAAGTTGGAGTAGACCATGCGCTCGAACAGGACCTTGCGATCGTCGGGGTGCGGGTAGCGCTGCTTCAGCTCTTCACGCAACGAGCCGAGGATCTGCATCGCGGCCGCGTACTCGTCGCCGTAGCACTGCTGGATCGCGAGTCTGATCCTGCGCGCCATGGCGGGGCTGGCGCCTCCGGTCGATACCGCGACCGCCAGATCGCCGCGGCGCACGATCGACGGCAGGATGAAGTTGCACAGGTGAGTGACGTCGACGACGTTGCAGAGCATCTGGCGAGCCTCCGCAGCTTCGAAGACGCGCACGTTGGTGTCGTTGTTCTCGGTCGCGGCGACGACTAGGAAGCACCCGTTGAGGTCGTTCTCCCTGAACGCGCGCAGCGACAGCTCGATGCGGGCCTCCTCGGCCCAGCGTGCCACCTGGTCCGTTGCATGCAGCGAGACGACGTGGACCTTGGCGCCGGCGTTCAAAAGACCGCTGATCTTTCCCTCGCCGACCCTGCCCGCTCCGACCACCAGCGTCCCGCGACCGGCCAGGTCGAGGATCGCGGGGTAGTACAGGCGGCTTTCCCAGTCGCGACCACGCTTGCGCCATCCGGAGAGGAGCGACTCGATGCGCCCCGCGCTGTCCTTGCCGTTGCGGGAGTCCACGGCCATCACGTGGTTCGCTCGAGGCGCTTCTTGGCGAGCTCGGCAAGCTCCTCCAGCTCACGCTCGATGCGCTGAAGCTTGGCGCCCATGATCGCGACGTAGACGATTATCAGCGTGACGAAGACGCCATAGGCGCCAGCGACGTACTTGCCGGCTTCGTCGAGTGGGAGGGCAGGCATCTACTGAGGTTTCGCCGGCACGGTTGCGAGCGGTGAGCTGGCCGGCGAACGCTCCTCATCTTCGGCCTCGAGCAAGCGGCGCAGCGACTTCAGCTGCATGCGAGCGTGCTTCGAGGTCAACTCGAGCTTCATCAGGGTGGCGAAGAGCAGTGCGATGGCGAGCAGCGACACCAGGAAGGTGAAGCGCATCTCGCCCGGCATGCTGCCTCCAGTCGCGCTCAGCACGCGCGGATGCACGAGGCTCTCGGAAAGCCGCACCGCGATGAAGTTGATCGGCACGAAGGCGCCCGCCGTGATCGCAAACACGGAGGAGTAGCGAGCGCGGCGCTCCGGATCCTCGATCGAGTAGCGGAGCGGGTAGTAGGTCACGTAGAGCAGGAAGACGATCAGGAAGCTGACCAGCGTGGGCTCATCCCACACCCACCACTTGCCCCAGCTTCCCTTGGCCCAGATCGACCCGGTCACCAGCACGGCGACTCCGAAGATCACGCTCATGTGGATGGCGACGTAGGAGCGCGCGTCGTAGCTCGGGTCGCGGGTTCGCAGATGCTGGATCGCGAAAACCCCGGCGGTCACGAAGCCGATCAGCGCCACGATCGCCATCGGAACGTGGACGTAGAAGATCTTCTGGATGAAGCCCTGATCGGCGTCGATCGGCGCATAGAAGAAGATCAGCGCCAACGCGGTTGCGATCGCGACTATCGAGGCGGCGGAGAGAGCCCTGAGGCCCCTGCCGAAGAGTGTGCCGTCCAAAAGGGCCTAATCCTCCATAAGGAAGTCGAATAGAGCGTAGGCCAGAAGGCCGAATACACCATCATAGAGCGCCAGAACTGCCAGCCATTTCCCAGTGCTGGAGGTGTCCACGGGGCTCGAGAAGAGCGGTTCGGTGCCGGCCGCGGCGGCGATCACGACCGGGATCAGCAGAGGCAGCAGCAGGATCGGCAGCAGCAGGTCACGGGCACGCGTGTTGACCGCTATCGAGGCCAGCAGCGCCCCGACGATCGCGATGCCGAGGTCGGCGAGCAGCATCACCGCGATCAGCAGCGGCACCGCCTCCCAGAAGCTGGAGTCGATGAAGAAGATCGCGAACACGGGCACGGCGACCAGCTCCAGCGCGACGAGGTAGATCAGAAGCGCGCTCGCCTTGGCGGCCAGCAACGAGTTGCGGTCGATCGGCGCGAGCAGGAGGCCGTCGAAGCCGGACTGCTCGCGCTCGGGGACGAACAGCCGGTTGATGCCGAGGATCGCGGCGAACAGCAGAGTCACCCAGAGCACCCCCGCCGCCAGCTCGCCCTCCAGCGAGTCTCTGTCGAGGCCGAAGTGAAAGACCACGAACGTCGTCACGGCGAAGATCGCCATCGCCGGCACCGACTCTTTCGTGCGCAGCTCCACCCGCAGGTCCTTGCGCACTATCGCCGCCGCCGCTCTCATTGCACGGCTCCTCGCTCGTGTGAGTAAAGCCGCCGCACGATGGCGCTGCTGACCTGATCCACCGGCGCGTCGAACTCGACATGTCCGTCCCTGAGGCCAAGGGCACGATCGGATTCGGCAAGCCCGCCCTCGATGTCGTGCGTAACGAGCACTCGCGTGACGCCGGAGTGGCGCCCGATGAACGGCTCGACCAGCTCTGCTGCATCGGGATCGAGCCCCGCGCGCGGCTCGTCGAGCAGCAGCAGCTCGGGTGAGTGAAGCAGGGCTCTGCATATCGCAAGCCTCTGCACCATGCCGCGGGAGAGGCTCTGAACCGGCTCGTCCGCCCTCTTCGTCATCGCCGTTGCCTGCAGCAGCTCGTCGATTCGTCGCGCGCGTTGCGGGACCGCGTACAGACTTGCGTAGAAATCCAGGTTCTCCCTTCCTGTCAGCTCGCGATAGAGCAGCGGCTCGTGGCCGACGAGGCCGATGCGCCCACGAACGCTGTGCGCCTGTTGCGGTAGCGCGCAACCGAGCACGCTCACCGAGCCGGAGTGCGGAAGCAGTAGCGTTGCGAGCACGCGCAGCAGCGTTGTCTTGCCGGCACCGTTGGGACCGAAGATGGCGATGGTCTGCGCGCGTGGAAGGGTGAGGGAGACACCGGCAAGGGCCTCACGTTCACCGAAACGGCGCACCAGGCGGTCGACGGCGATCACCTGTTCGCTCCCAGGTTGGTTGCCCGTCGGTTGCCCGGACGCGGTGGCCTCTGCCACGGCGTCAGCCATCGGCGCCGGTCGTCGGAGCCCCGCCGGTTGGAGGAGCGTGTTCGGTCGGCTCCTGCGCCAGCAGCTTCAGGGCATGAGGGAGCGCGGCAGCGATCGCCTCTCCGGTCTCGCCAATGCTCTTAGGGCTACCCGGAAAATTGACGATCAGAGTGCGGCCGCGAATGCCGGCCATTGCCCTCGAGAGCATCCAGTGGGGAGTGTGCTCGCGCGATGCCAGGCGCATTGCCTCGCCCAGGCCGGGAACCGGTCGATCGGTCACCACAGCGGTTGCCTCCGGCGTCACGTCCGAGGGGGCGAAACCTGTCCCACCAGTGGTGAGGACGAGGTCGCAGTTGCGCTGGTCGGACCAATGGCGAAGGCGATCCTCGATGGTCGCCTGCTCGTCGGGAACTATCTCGGTGCCCTCGATCTCGGCGCCCAGACCGCGGGCGAACTCGGCCAGCGCCGGCCCGCTTTCGTCCTTTCCTTCGCCGCGCGCCTTCGAGGTGCTGATGGTCAGAATTGCCGCGCGCATTCCAGGCACAGCCTACGTGCCGCGCCGCCAATCCTCTTTGCCACCGGTCTTCTCGAGCAGCGTGATCTCGTCGATCGTGACCCCCCGCTCAAGTCCCTTGACCATGTCGTAAACGGTGAGCGCCGCAATCGAGCAGGCCACCATGGCCTCCATCTCGACCCCCGTGCGAGAAACCGTCTTGGCTTCTGCCTCGAGCGTGACCGTCCCTTTGGCCGGATCCACCTTGGTCTCCACGTTCACGAAGCTGATCGGAAGCGGGTGAGCGAGCGGGATCAGCTCGTCGGTGCGCTTCGCTGCCTGTATGCCGGCGATACGCGCTGTGCCCAGAACGTCACCCTTCGGCGCGTCACCACGTTGCACCGCCTCGGCAGTTGCCGGCGACATGTGTACCACCGCACGTGCTCGTGCACGCCGTTCGCTCTCAACTTTGCCACCCACATCGACCATCCGCGCCTGCCCCTCGGCATCGACGTGCGTAAGCCTGTCCTCCGCCATGGGGGAACGGTAGCGCGGTGTGGTCCAAAGGGAGTAGTCGCCACCGTCAACGAGGATTCGATTGTCCACAACGAAGCTGTTGTTTATTGTCGGAACACATGATTCGTGTCCGGCTTCGCCGCGCGATCCTCTCTCGTAACACGCTAATTGGTGTTGTCGCCGCGATGGTCACCATGGTAGGTGTGTCTTGGGCCGCTCGACCGGCAAAGACCGGTTCCATTCGCGCATGCTACGAGAAGAAGGCTGGAACACTTCGTTTCGCATCGAAGGGCAAGGGTTGCCGGAAAGCTGAGCGAAAGCTGTCTTGGAATCAACATGGCCCACGCGGCGCGAGAGGCAGGACCGGCGTTTCTGGACTGAGCGGCGTAGGAGGTAGAGCTGGTGGTGTCGGGGCAGCCGGTGCGATGGGTCCGGGCGGTCAGACGGGTTCGGACGGTCCGACAGGGTTCACTGGAGCGACCGGGCCAACCGGGCCGTCGGCGGGGTTTGAAGCCAGAAAGACGGACGCAATCACGGTCACAGGCGGTGACGTTGGCACGGCAAACACGATTGCCTCACTCGTTGGTGTACAGCCCGGCGACTATCTCCTCATTGCCCGGGCTCAGGCTAGGGGTGCACTAACCCAGGCGGCTACGGTGTTTTGCCAAGCTTCGCTAGGGGGCAAGGTGGCTACGGCTACGGCCCAGATTGGAAGCAATGCAAATGGCGCTGACCACGTGCCGCTTGCCATTACCTTCAATGTGACTACGGCGACGGTTGGCGCAGCGGACCTGAAGTGTTGGCGCGAAGCACTTACAGGCGGCGCGCCAGTTATTTCAGATACCTACATAGAGCTTGTGAAGCTAGGTTCCGCTAGCTCGGTTGCTCTGTGAAACCGAGTACGACCCGGTAGGATCCTAAGCTTCGACGCTAACGCTTAAACGCTCCGCGCAGCGTCCTACGCGTGACGCGGAGTAACGGCAGGGCACCTTCCTTCAGCGCCTCGGTCCGTTGGCCGTTCTTGCCGTACAGAAGCTTCGCCGAAGACCGGATTGCCTTGCCGAGCACTTCGTCGTATGGGTGCCACCAGATGTCTCGGGTGCGGGATGGCTCCCACGAGATCATCTTGATGTTCGTGCACTCGTAGAAGCCGAACTTGGAGTGTGATCGGCCGAGTCCGGATTCCTTGACGCCGCCCCAGGCGCATTGGCAGGCGCCGTGGGTGTACGAGTGATCGTTGATCCACACCATGCCCGCTTGGATCTGATGAGCAATGCGCTCACCCTTGTCCCGGTCCAGAGTCCAAACCGACGCGCCGAGTCCGAAGTCCGAGTCGTTGGCGAGATCCACGGCCTGCTGCTCGGTGTCCACGGTCACGATCGGGAGCACGGGTCCAAAGATCTCCTCGCGCATGATCCGCATGTCGTGGGTCACGTCAGTCAGCACCGTCGGCGCGATGAAGTGCCCACTGAAGCCGGGCGCCTCCACCGGTCCGCCACATAGGCGCTTCGCTCCCGAGGCGATGGCGTCGTCGACGAGCTCGCAGACCAGGTCGAACTGCTCCTTGGAGACCATCGGGCCGATGGCTGTGTCCCACGCGGTCGGGTCACCGACCTTCAGGCTGCTGGCGCGCCGCACGACTCCATCGATGAATGGCTCGGCGACGTCTCGCAGCACGTAAACACGTTCGATGCCGGAGCAGGTCTGGCCGGCGTTTGCGAACCCACCCCACACCGCTCCGGAGATGGCGTTCGAGGGGTTGGCGTCTGCGCACACGATCTGCGGGTCCTTGCCGCCGAGCTCCAGCACGGAGCCCTTCATCTGCCGTGCGCATTCTTCGCCGACCTTTCTCCCGACCTCGACGGAACCGGTGAAAAAGATCTTTCCGGCGGACGACTTGACGAGGGCGTCGCCGACTGCTCCACCACCGTGTACCACGCGGACGAGCCCTTCCGGAAGCCCGGCTCGCTCGAAGACGTCCTGAATTCGCTGGCCGATCAGGGGAGTCAGCGAGGCGGGCTTCAAGACGACGCCGTTACCGGCCATGAGAGCGATCACCACCTCGCCGAATGGAATCGACCACGGGTAGTTCCAAGGGGCGATCACCCCGACGACGCCGATCGGCTCGTAGCTGAAGTGGCTCTTCTTCTGCTTCAGCATCAGCTGCGGATACTTGACGGGCTCGTCGGCGAGGATCTTCGGGCCGTTGTCAGCGCACCAATGCAGCGCATCGATCGTCGGCAGCACTTCCATCGTGTAGGACTCGATGCGCGGTTTGCCCTGCTCGCGAGTCAGGAGGTCGGCGATCTCGTCGGCGTGGTCGACGAGCACCTGTGCGGCCCGCCGCATATAGCGGGCGCGCTCCATCAGCGACAGCTGCGCCCAGAATGGCTGCACGTTCGCGACGTCGTCGACGACAGCCTGCACCTCTTGGGGTGTGATGGTCGGGACCGATCCGATCCGCTCACCGGTCGCCGGATTGAACGATTCCAGTTCCCTGCCGTTGCGGCTCGAGCCAGCGTCCGTCTGCTGATCCTTTGTGTCCGCAGTCACCGTCATCACGTCACCGTCCCTCGATCGGAAGAGCCTCGAGGCGAAGTCTACCGGCGGTTACCTGGGCGCTTTGAGGACGATTGTCCGCGTGCTGACCCTCGCTCTGCCTGAGCGATCGAGGTCGCGAACGATGACGTCGGCCGGGACTCTGCGCAGCTTGCGAACCAGCTTGACCTTGGACTTCGAGATCCGGATCCGGACCTTGCGCGTGCGCGTGGCCGGGATGGAGAACTTTGCCGATCCCAACCGCACTATCCGCCGCCTCCGCAGGGCGCTGTAGCGAATCGGCTTCGAGGTGGCAAGGATCACTCTGCCGGCGCAGGTGCGGCCGCCGGCGCAGTTCAGAGCCACGGTCGCATAACGCCGCTTGGAGATCTTCACCGCCTTGCCCGCGATCAGCACCAGGTTGCCGGCTGGGGTCTTGGTGAAGGCGCCGCCACCGGTGACGGGACCGTTGACGGTGAAGACCACCGTCGCCTCGGAGGGGTCCATGTTTCCGGTCGTGTCCACCGCTCGCACAGCGAAGATGTGCGATCCGCTGCCCAGGTTGCTGACGACCGTCGGCGACGGGCACCCCACCCAGTCACTGCCGTCGATGCGGCATTGGAAGCCGATCGCATCGCCGTCGGGAGAAGAGAAGCCGAACGTGGCTACTCCCGAATCGGTGTCCGAGCCCGGTCCCGACGTGATGGTTGTGTCGGGCGGGGTCGTGTCGACCGGAGGCTCGCCGTTGTCCACCGACTCGCAGCCAGAGAAAGAATCGAGGTTGTCGCCGATCGCCTTGTCGACGTTGTCGGGGGCGGATGGGTCCAGGTTCGGAAGGCCGCAGAAAACCTGGTCCGCCACAGCGTCACGGGTCGTGATCGTGTCGGCGCCGCCGAGGCCGGTGATCTGATTGACGCCATCGTTGCCGGAGAGCGTGTCGGGGTACTGCGTTCCCTCGAGGTTCTCGATCGAGAGAAGGGTGTCGATCCCACCTCCACCGGTCGACTGCGGGCCTGAGAAACCCAGGTCGATCTGCACACCGCTTGTAACGCTCGCGTACGTGGCCTTGTCGACGCCATTGCCTCCGTCCAGCTCATCGCTGCCGAAGGAACCTCCATCCAGCAGGTCATCGCCGTCACCGCCGGTGAGCACGTCATTCCCCGCACCGCCAAGGATTTGAGCGCCCACGGTGGCAGCGACCGTAACCGTGTCGTTGCCCGCGACCGCGTTCGCGAAGATCCTCACGACGGCCGTGGCCGGGCAGACAACTGTGTTCGCGTCGATGTTCGAGCAACCCCCAGCAGCGGCTGCGGTTACGGGGGCCGAATCGGTGACTGTGTAGCTGTCCACGCCCTGAGTGATGGTGACGTTGTTGGTCACAATGCCCGCGGATTCGTAGCGAAGCGTCCCGCTACCGTCGACCGAGACATCCGCCAGCGCCGCGGGCACGAGGACGAACCAGGCAAGCGCAACCAGCGCGCACGCCAATATGCCGGCGTGGCGCGATGCCGCCGCCTCCATGCGGATGGGTTGCCTCATCGTCTCGAGGTGCAAGAAGCCCTGTTGATGCCATTCCCTGCCGGGCGAGAGGTGGCTCTCTTCTAGCCCTGCCACGGCTCAGGGTAGCGGACTAGTTGCCTCTCTGGCGCCGTTTCCGAAGCCAATCAAGGCGCTGCTGCAGTTCGCGCTCGAACCCGCGCTGCCGCGGTTCATAGTAGGTCTGCTCCTCGAGCCCCTCCGGCATCAGCTGCTGGCCCGACACTCCCTCGGGCAGGTTGTGCGGGTACTCGTAGCCGGTGCCGCGGCCCAGTTGCTTCGCACCGGGATAGTGGGCGTCCTGAAGATAGGAGGGAGGAGGCTGCGCGCCCTGTTCCTTGATGTCCCGACGCGCACGCGCGATCGCGGTGCAGCTGGCGTTCGACTTCGGGGCCAGGGCAAGGTAGATCGCCGCTTGGCTCAGGTTGAGGGCGCACTCCGGCATGCCGACGTGCTCCACGGCGTGTGCCGCGGCGACCGCCACCTGCAGCGCCTGCGGGTCCGCGTTGCCGACGTCCTCGGAAGCCAGGACGATCATCCGGCGTGCGATGAAGCGTGGGTCCTCGCCGCCCTCCAGCATCACGGCCAGGTAGTAGACCGACGCGTTGACGTCCGAGCCTCGGGTGGCCTTGATCCAGGCAGATATGTAGTCGTAGTGCTTGTCGCCGCCCTTGTCGTAGAGGACCGCCTTCATCTGCATCGCGTCCTCTGCCAGCTCCAGCGTCATCGGCTCGCCCAGCCGCTGCGCCGTGTCGGCGGCCAGCTCGAGCGCGTTGTAGGCAGCGCGCGCATCGCCGCCTGAGCGCACCGCAAGAAACTCGAGCACGTCGTCCGGCACCTCGGGCGGATCGGCGATGCCGCGCTCCCCGTCGCCCAGCGCACGTCGCAGCAGCTCGACGATCTGCTCCTGCGAAAGCGGATGCAGCTCGTAGACGCGCGTGCGCGACAGCAGAGCCGAGTTGACCTCGAAGTAGGGGTTCTCGGTCGTCGCGCCTATGAGTGTCAACAGTCCCTCTTCGACAGCGGGAAGCAGCGCGTCTTGTTGCGCCTTGTTGAAGCGATGAATCTCGTCCAGGAAGAAGACCGTGCCCTGGCCGGTCGCCCGGCGCCGCTCCTTGGCGCGCTCGATCACCGCTCGCACCTCGGCTCGGCCCGCGTTGACGGCGCTCTCCTCTTCGAAGGTCGCCCCGGAGCGGGTGGCGGCGATGCGGGCAAGCGTCGTCTTGCCGGTGCCGGGTGGCCCGTAGAGCACCATCGACGGAACCTCTCCGCGCTCGATCGCCGTGCCGAGCGCCGAGCCGGGGCCGAGCAGGTGCTGCTGGCCTATAAAGTCCTCCAGCACGGTCGGGCGCATCCTTGCCGCGAGCGGTTCCTCTTCCAGTGGCACCTGCGTGCGGCCGCGAAGCTCCTCGCCGCTGTCGAACAACCTCTCCACGGCTCTCAGTATGGACTACGTCGCTTTCGCAGTCTGGTGCTTCGTGCTGGCCCTCGCAGGGGGATTGGTCGGGCTCGTGCTGGGCAATCTGCGGCTGCCCGCTGCGACCCTGCTCGCTTCGTCACCGGCATCGGGCGCGGGGGCCAACATCGGCATCAGCGCCCTGGCGGCGGGGACGGCGGCGATCGCTCACATTCGCGCCGGCCGTGTCAACTGGAGGCTGTTCGCCTGGATGATGCCTCCGTCAATGGTGGGCGCCGTCGTCGGTGGCTACCTGTCCGGCCTCGTTCCGGGCGACGTGTTGCTGATATCGATCGCAGCGGTGCTGCTTTACAGCGCGGTCGAGCTGTTCGGTTGGGAGCCGCCCGCACGAGGGCCAGATCGGGAAGGCCACGCTGTCAACCTGACCGCGGCAGTCGTGGCCGGCTTCGTGATCGGATTGCTGGGCGGCTTCGTCGGCCTGATCCTGGGCTCGCTGAGGATGCCGGCTCTGATCAGATTCGTGGGCGAGGGGCCGTCTGTCGCGGTGGGGACCAACGTCACGATCGGCTTCTTCGTCGGTGTTGCGGGCGTGATCGGCCACCTTCCCTCGGCGGCACCCGACTGGGACCTGCTTGCGATCGGCGCGGCCGCCTCGATCCCGGGCGCTCTATTGGGCTCGCGCCTGACCGGCCGGCTGTCCGAGCGCCAGCTGATCCGGGCGGTGGCATCGGTGCTGGTGGTCGCAGCCGCAACCATGGTCGTCCAGGCGCTGACGTAGTCGCCTCGGGTCCGTACCATTGAGCGCATGGTCCATCTGCAGGAAGTGCCAGACGTGAGCGGCAACGGTCACCGCGAGGTGAAGCTGCGGCTCGGCGGCATGGCACTTCGCAACGGACTGCTCGTTCACGGGCCGGAGCACTGGGCGGTCGCCGTGCGAACCGGGGACGGCCAGATCAAGGTCGGCTCGGGTGCCAAGCCGCGCCTGCGCGGTCGCGCCGTCGACCTTCCGTGGGTGCGCGGGATTGCCCGGCTCGGCGAGGCGTTCGCCCTCATCCCGCTCGTCAAAGCGCGAGTGCCAGAGGTCCAGCTTCCGTTTCAGGACACGCGAGTTGCGCTTGCGATGGTTGCGTCGAGCACGCTTGCGGCCGGCGTGCGCCGTTCCGGCCCGCGCACGATGACTCGGGAAGGCGCGGTCGCACTGCTGAGCATGGCACCGACGGCGCTGGCGTTGAAGGACTCGGACCTTGCCGCCTACCACGGCGTCGAGCACAAGGCGATCGCCGGCTACGAGCAGGACAAGGACGCGGCCGACGCCTCCAAGGAACACGAGCGCTGTGGCTCCAACCTGGTCGCGCCGATGATGATCTCGACCGTTGTCGGCAACGCGCTGGCGCGTGGGCTATTCCGTGCCAAGGGACCAGTTGCCGGAGCGGTGGTCACGCTCGCAAGCATGGCCTTCGCAGTCGAGTTGCTGGCCTGGACCGAGCGTCACCGGGAGACGTCGCTGGCGCGCGCGCTGAAGGTCCCCGGCAACGAGATGCAGCGTCTGTTCGCAACTCGGGAGCCGACCACTGAGCAACTCGAGGTCGGCCGCGTCGCGCTGGCCGAGATACTTCGCGTCGAGGGAGGCGTGCCGCTGCGCTGACGTATGCGCCGGCTCGTGCTCTGGGACATAGACGGAACGCTCGTCGACTCAGCCGGTGTGGGCCGCGAAGCGTTCGCCGATGCCTTCGAGGCGCTTTTCGGAAGGAAGCTCGAAGGTCACGTTGCGATGGCCGGGCGCACCGATGAGGAGATCGCGCTCGAGGTACTGGAGCGCAACGGCATCGCTGAGGGCGAGCAGCAACTCGTTGGCTTCTCGCAAGCCCTCGCCGAAGCGCTGGCCGCGAAGGCGGAGACGATCGCAGCCAAGGGTCGTTCCTACCCCGGCGCCCGCGAGGCGATAGAGCGCCTGGCCACCGAGCAGGGTGTGGTGCAGTCGCTGCTCACCGGCAACATCGAGGTCAACGCCGCCCTCAAGCTGAGCGCCGTCGGTCTGGTCGACCATCTCGACCTCGAGATCGGCGGATACGGGTCGGATCACCGCGTGCGCGCCGAGCTGGTGGCGGTGGCGCGGCGCAAGGCTGAGCAGAAACATGGCATCAACTTCGGCCTCGAGGACACCGTGCTGATCGGAGACACCCCGCTCGACGTCGCCGCTGCCCGCAGCGCGGGCACGCGCGTGGTGGCGGTCGCCTCCGGTCCTCATGACGAGGGGGAGCTGCGGGCAGCCGGCGCCGACTTCGTGCTGCCGGACCTGCTCAATGCGGAGAGGCTCGTTCGCGCCGTCGTCAGCGACGGGCGGGGACCAGTTTGACGTCGGCTCGATCCGAGCGGCGCCCGGACTGGAACACCGAGGCAGGGATCCGATGGTGGCCGCCTGGGGTCAACTCCGCCTCCAGCTCGCCGCGCTCGATCCACTTTACGACGGTCTGACGGCTGACGCCCACCCGGTCGGCGACCTCAGAGGGCGTGAAGTAGCGCTTGCGAAGGCGCAGAAAGACGTCCTCACCGTCGCCGAGCAGAGTGGCGATCGCCTCCGCCTCCCGCGCGCGCCCGTCCTGCATCAGCTCCTGCTTCAGCTGACGCACCAGCGACTTGGCCTCTTCCCTCCCCATCGCGCTCATCGTGAGTCAGGGTACCACTACAAAACCGCGTAGAAAATCGACGTGGATTCGCCACTGAAACGGGTTGGAAGGGAGGAGGGCGCCTGACGAGGCGCTTCGCGGCGTCCATACAATCGGCGGCGTGGCGGTTGTAGGCGACGTTCGACGGCGCGAACGGCTCGACCCGGAGGTCTTCCGGCTGCCGGTCGAGAAGATGCGCCAGGGCTACTACACGGACGCCTACTTCAACTTCACCAAAGAGCTGCTGGAGACGGAGGATCGCCATCCGCGCGTGGTCGTGCAGGTGTTCCAGAAGCGGGACTCCGTGCTCGGTGGCATCGACGAGGCGATCGCGGTGCTGAAGCTCTGCTCGGGAAGGCGAAGCCCCGGCGGCGAATGGATTCCGGGCTGGGAGGACCTGACGGTCCACGCGCTTTACGAGGGCGAGCAGATCTCGCCCTACGAGCCGGTCATGCACATCGAGGGCGACTACTCCCTCTTCGCACACCTGGAGACGGTCTACCTCGGCTGCCTGGCGCGGCGCACGATGGTGATGACCAACGTCAGGGAGGTGGTGGAAGCGGCAGGTGGCAAGCCGATCCTCTACTTCCCGGCTCGCCACGACCACTGGATGATGCAGACGGGAGACGGCTGGGCCGCACACGTGGCCGGGGCGATCGGCGTGTCGACCGACGCGCAGGCCTCCTGGTGGGGAGGCAAGGGCATCGGCACGGTCCCGCACGGCCTGATCGCGTCGTTCGGCGGCGACACGGTCGCGGCCGCGAGGTCCTTCGCGGAGCGCTTCGCCGGCCAGATGAACGTCGTGGTGCTGGTCGACTTCGAGAACGATTCGGTGAAGACCTCGCTCGAGGTGGCGGACGCCCTCGGCGACCGGCTCTGGGGGATACGGCTGGATACGGCGCACACGCTGGTGGACCGCTCGCTTCAGGACCGCATGGGCACGTTCGACCCCCGCGGCGTGAACCCGGAGTTGGTCAGGATCGTTCGCGCGGCGCTCGATGGGGCCGGCCACCGCAACGTTCGCATCGTCGTATCCGGGGGCTTCAACGCCGAGCGGATCCGCGAGTTCGAGCGCCAGGGCGTCCCGGTCGACGCCTACGGGGTTGGATCCAGTCTGATTCGGGGCGACCACGACTTCACGGCCGACGTCGTCATGGTGGACGGCCGGCCGCGAGCTAAGGCCGGACGACGGTTCTCCCCCAACGAGCGCATGGAGCCGGTCAGTTAGACGAAAAAGACTGGTACTGGGCTGCGTCTAGCACTACGCTCGGTTCCTCGTAGCTCTTGTAGTGCTTTCTCCCCCTGGAGGCATGGATGCCCCTCTCCGCGTTGACGTTCTACGACCACCTTCAAAGCTATGCGCTGACGTGGCTGCCGATCCTGTTCATGGCAGCGCTGGTGTATCTGGTCTGGCGGACTCTGAAGATGATGCCGCGGACCAAGCCGCAGCACCTGAAGCCGTCATCTCAAAGCTCCATTCGCTGGGACGACGTGGCGGGATGTGAGGAGGCCAAGGACGAGCTGCGCGAGGTGGTCGAGTTCCTGCGCACGCCCAAGCGCTTCAAGCGCCTGGGCGCCAAGGTCCCCAAGGGCGTCCTGCTGCACGGGCCGCCCGGCACGGGCAAGACGCTGCTCGCGAAGGCGGTCGCCGCGGAGTCGGGCGCCAACTTCTTCAGCCAGTCCGCAAGCTCTTTCGTCGAGATGTTCGCCGGCCTCGGTGCGGCGCGCATCCGGCGACTGTTCGAAATCGCGAAGAAGAACTCGCCGGCGATCATCTTCATCGACGAGCTGGACGCCGTCGGCGGCAAGCGCGGTATGGACATCTCTCGTGAGAAGGACCAGACGCTGAACCAGCTGCTGGTCGAGATGGACGGCTTCGAGGACACCGGCGACCTGGTCGTGATCGCGGCCTCCAACCGCCTCGACTCACTCGACGCGGCATTGCTGCGCCCGGGCCGCTTCGACCGGCAGGTGTTCGTGTCGCTTCCGGACCTCGATGGTCGCGAGCAGATCCTTCGCGTCCACACCCAGGGCAAGCCGATCGGCGACGTGAACCTCGGCATGATCGCTGCGCATACCTCGGGGCTCACGGGAGCAGACCTCGCCAACCTCTGCAACGAGGCAGCGATCTTCGCTGGTCGCGCGAACCGCGACTTCATCACTGCCAAGGATTTCGACGGAGCCCTCGAGCGCGTCGTCGCCGGCCTTCAGACCCGGCGTGTGATCACACCGGACGAGAAAAAGGTGATCGCGTACCACGAGGCCGGTCACGCGCTCGTGCGGGAGATGCTGCCCTCGATGGAGCGAGTGCACAAGATCTCGATCATTCCTCGCGGTCGTGCGCTCGGGTACACGATGAACCTGCCCGGCGAGGACCGTTACCTGCGCTCCAAGGAGGACCTCGTCGACCACATGAAGGTGCTGTTCGGTGGCCGCAGCGCCGAGGAGATCGTCTTCGGCCGCGTCACCACGGGAGCTGCCGATGACCTGCGCCGGATCACCGAGACCAGCCGCGCGATGATCGAGGAGTACGGCATGGGCCAGCAGCTGATCGTTCGGGGCGACGGGTCGTCGAGCCAGGAGATCTCCGAGGAGACGCGCGCCAAGCGTGACCGCGAGCAGCAGGGGCTGATCGACGAGGCACAGTGGGAGGCACGCTGCGTGATCAACGACAACCGCGAGCTGCTCGACGCATTCGCTGCCTCGCTGCTGGAGAACGAGAGCCTTGACCGTGCCGACATAGACCACATCGTGGCCGCCTGTCAGTCGAAGACGAATGCCGAAGCAACGCCGGCGCAGCAGCCGCAGCAGCCGCAGCAGCCGGAGCAGCCGGAGCAGCCGGATCCGCCGCAGGAGACGTCCGGGCAGACGGCCGCCCGCATCGCCGAGAGCATGTCGCCGCCGGGTGCTTACGGCAAGTCGGTGCCGCCGCCGGCCGAGCCGGCCGAAGGCAAGCGCTTCACGCGCTCGAATGGCAAGCATCCCGAGCCGCAGACGCCCGCGGTCTAGCGGGCACGACAGCGGCCGCTAGACTGCGGCCCCGGATGATCTTCCGGCTCGTCGATCACATCGGCGTGGCGGTCGAGGACCTCGACGATGCGATCAAGCTCTACAGCGAGGTCTTCGAGATGCCGCTCCAGCACCGTGAGACGGTCGCCGAACAGGGCGTGGAGGCTGCGCTGTTGGGCGTCGGAGACGGGCACGTCGAGCTGCTCGCGCCGCTGGGTGACGACACGCCGGTCGGCAAGTACCTGGCCAAGCGCGGACCGGGACTGCACCACACCGCTTATCGCTGTGACGACGTGGCCGGGGCGCTGGAGCTTTGCCGGGAACGCGGGCTGCGGCTGATCGACGAGCGGCCGCGTCGCGGCATCCGCGGCAGTAAGGTCGCCTTTCTGCATCCTGCCTCGACGGGCGGGGTGCTGACGGAACTGGTGGAGCCGGGCGCCGAACATTGAGGAAGCGAGGCATGAGCGACAACAAAGACTCGAAACGCGTTGAGGTTGGGTTCTCGGGCGGGCAGGCGATCGTCGTGCGGATCAGCGATGACAGCTACGAGAAGCTGCGCCGTGCGGTGCAGAACGGCAGGGGCTGGCACGAGCTGGACACCACCGACGGTGTCGTGGCGCTGGACACCGGCCAGGTCGTCTTCGTGAAGCGCGAGCCGGACGAGCACCGGATCGGGTTCTCCGGAGCCTGACCGGCAGGCACGGATGAAAGCCTCCCGAGCCGCCTTCGCCGCAGCCGGCCTCGGTACGCTGGCGACCGCCCTCTGGTGGCGCAGAAACCCCTCCGCCTGCCCCTACAGCCAGCGCTTCTGGGTCGAGGCGCCGCACCCCGGCATCACCCGCAAACGGCTGCTCGAGATCCTCGCGCCGGTCGCGGGGGAGCATGTGCTGGAGGTGGGCCCCGGGACGGGCTACTACTCGCTCGAGGTGGCCTTACGGCTCGACGGCGGCAAGCTGTCGCTGTTCGACATCCAGAAGGAGATGCTGGATCACGTCACGCACGCAGCTCACGAGCGAGGCATCACGAACATCGAGCCTACGCTCGGCGACGCGCAGCATCTGCCTTACGAGGACGACAGCTTCGACGCCGCCTACCTCGTCACCGTGCTGGGAGAGATACCTGACCAAGACGCCGCCTTGCGTGAGCTCGCGCGCGTGATCCGACCGGGCGGCCGGCTGGTGGTCGGCGAGTTGTTCGGCGACCCGCACATGGTGACCTCCGGGAAGCTGCGCGAGCGCGCGGCCGCCGCCAGGTTCGAGTTCGAACGCCGGCTCGGCACGCCGCTGGCGTTCTTCGCCCGCTTTGCCGCGTCGCGGCCGTAGGGCCGGTCGGCTCGCGGCGCTCGATCGCCGCGCGCTGCGGCTGATGCGAACCAGCCTTCATTCCCCTCGGGCGGAGCGCATGGTGGCGGCCTACGCCAGGGCCGGCGAGTACGGTGCAGCGTGGATTGCGCTGGCGCTCGGTGGTGCGGCGCTCGATCGCCCGAAACACGAGCGCTGGCTTGTCGTCGCCGGGCTCGTCCCTGTCGCGCTGGGCGTCAACTACGGCGTCAAGCTGGCGGTGCGCCGCCCCCGCCCGCGACTTCGCGGCCTGCCGCCGATCGGACGTGCCCCGACCACCTACTCCTTTCCCTCAGCTCACGCCACGACCTCGTTCGCGGCGGCGAGGGCCGCCGCGGCGGTTCGCCCAGGCGCACGTGGCCCACTGCTTGCGGCGGCTTGCGCGATGGCGCTGACACGTCCGTATCTCGGCCTTCATTACCCGTCCGACGTGCTGGCGGGAGCCGCTCTCGGCACGGCCCTCGGCGGCGTTCCCGATCGATGGCGATGAGGGTCGGCATCGTCGGCCTGCCGAACGCGGGCAAGTCGACTCTCTTCAACGCGCTCACCAGAGCCGGTGCGGAGGCCGCTGAGTATCCGTTCACGACCGTCGAGCCGAACGTGGCCGTGGTGCCGGTGCCGGACGAGCGCCTCGATCGCATCGCCGACGCGCTGGGCGCCAAGCGGCGGGTCCCGGAGCAGATCGAGTTCGTCGACGTGGCGGGCCTGGTGCGCGGCGCACACGAGGGGGAGGGCCTGGGCAACCGCTTCCTCGGCCACGTTCGTGACGTCGACGCGATCCTGCACGTCGTGCGCTCCTTCGACCAGGCTCAGGTGGCGCACCCCCACGGTGAGCTGGACCCGGTGGCGGACCTGGAGACGGTGCGGACCGAGTTGTTGCTGGCCGACCTCGAGAGTGCCGAGAAGCGCCTCGCGGACGCGGCTCGTCGCGCGGGTGGCGGGGTTCGCGAGGCACGCGCCGAGGCTGAGCTGTGGGAGCGGGTGACGGACGAGCTGCGGGCCGGCAGGCCGGCGCCGCCGGAGGCTGGTCTGCTGACCTCCAAGCCGGCACTCGTGATCGTCAACGTCGGCGAGGGTGAGGAGGTGCCCGAAGCGCTGCGGGCGCATGGAGCGCTTGCCGTCTGCGCCATCGACGAGGCTGAGCTGCGCGAGCTCGAGCCCGATGAGGCGGCTGCGATGCGCACGGAGCTGGGCCTGCGGTCCGATGCCCTCGGCGACATCGTGCGCTCGGCATACGAACGCCTCGGGCTCGTGGCCTTCTTCACCGCGGTCGGCGCCGACGAGGTTCGGGCTCGCAGCCTCGTGAATGGCAGCACGGCAGTCGAGGCGGCGGGCCACGTACATACCGACATGCAGGCCGGCTTCGTGCGGGCCGAGGTGATCGGCTGGGAGCAGCTGGTGGAGGCCGGGTCCTTCGCTCGCGCACGCGAGCTGGGACAGCTGAGGGTCGAGGGCCGCGACTACGTCGTTCAGGACGGCGACGTTGTGACGATCAAGTTCACGCCGCCTCAGACCTGATCCGCGGCCATGGTTGATTCCGCGGCCCCGTGCGTGCGCCGATCGTGGAATCAATCATCTACGGGTCGACCGCGACCGGGGGCCCGGCGGCCCAGCCGGCCAGCACTCGATAACGGCCGCGCTCGCCGACGTGGATCCGGTACGAGCCCACGCTGCCGCTTCGAAGCAGCGGCACCAGCTCGACCGTCTTCCAGTCACCGTCGATCTGCTTCTGGAGCTTCACGAAGCGCCCCGACGCCGCATCGACCCGGCCGTGGATGGCGGCCAATGGCCGTGTGCCGCTGGAGGTCCTGGCCTTGGCCCGGCCGGTCTTGGATGAGACCCTGCGCAGGTAGAACCAGGTGTCGCGCAGGCCGAGCCGCCCGCGCAGCAGCGAGCCGGTCACGGTCACGGTTCCCCGCGAACCCTGCACCTTCGCGCGCACCACTCGCGGAGAGACCCCGCGCCTGAGCACCTTCAGCTTGCGAAAGCGCCCCTTGACGGCGCTGCCCAGCTTGGCCGTCAGCTGGCGGGTGGAGAAAACGTAGGGCCCCCAGCGGTGATACGGCGAGGCGTTGTCGAAGGGATCGTCGACCCCCTTCAGCCATGGCTTGGGGTCGCTGCCGGCGAAGACGTTCTCGACGTTCTCCGTGTGACCACCCGAGGTGGAGAAGAAGTAGGTGACGACGGCGCGGCCGCCGTAGGTGACGACCTCGCCCCTGGTCTGGCTGACCGCCTGGTTCGTCGTCGCCGTCTCGGCCAGGAAGCCACGGTAGACCTGGCTGCGCGTGTCGGGGTACTGGTCGAATCCCTTGCCGTTGACTCCGGTCGTGAGAGCGTAGGTGCGTGCGGCAACCGCCTGCGCGGCGAGTGCCTCGCCCGGCCAGATCGGCGGGCTCTCCGCCGGCACGACTCCCTGCACGTAGTCCTCCGTGCCGAGCGTGTTGATTGCGTTGAGGCCCGCACCGGCCGCGGTGCGGATCTCGATCGCGCCGCGGTAGATGCCGCTGTTGACTCCGTTTCCGGCGCGCCCGAGCAGGCGCACCGTGTCCCCGCCGCTGATCGGCAGCACGTCCGCGTATGTCTCGAGCTTGCGACCTGCCGGACTGCGCAGGACCACATTCGGGCCGCTCCGCACCGCCGAATAGACGGAGTCGGATTCGAGCCCGCGCTCACCCGCGCTGGTCGCGCCGGTGAAGACGACGCGAGAGCGGTTGCCCTGGAGCAGGACGCGCACCACGCTCGGGCCGCGCCGTTCGAGGCGCGTTCCCGTGTAGTAGTGCTGAAGGATCTCGCCGTGGGTGAAGCCCTGCTTTGCATATCCATAGGCGCCGTACTGCGACATGCCGATGCCGTGGCCCCAGCCCGCGCCGCGCAGCGACCAGCGCACAGCCGCGCCGCCCGTCGCGGGCAGCAACAGGCCGAGTGCGCAGATGCAGACGAACGTTTTGACCAGTGTGCTTCGCATGGTTGCCTTCACAACGCTTACAACGTCCCCGCACCGCCGAAAGTCGCGCTCCGTCGGGTAGCAGGCGGGTGATCGGGTATACCGTTCAACTGGTCGGTATCAAGGCCTGCTCACTTTAGTACCAGCCCTACCAGGAGGCGCCAGATGGCAGTTCACACCGAGGCACACGAGCAGCAGGTCGTCGATTCCGTGCCCAAGCAGCTCTTCATCGGGGGCCGGTGGAGAGATGCGACCGGGAGCGACACGTTTGCGGTTGAGGACCCTTCCACGGAGGAGGAGATCGCGCGCGTCGCCGATGCCACGCCGGAGGATGCGCTCGCCGCATTGGAGGCTGCCGACGAGGCACAGGCCGAATGGAGGAACCACCCTCCTCGCGGGCGCAGCGAGATCCTGCACCGTGCCTACCAGCTCATGATCGACCGTTCGGACGAGCTGGCGGCGCTGATGACGCTGGAGATGGGAAAGGCGGTCGCGGAGTCCAAGGCGGAGGTCACGTACGCGGCCGAGTTCCTGCGCTGGTTCTCGGAGCAGGCGGTGCGCATCGACGGCCGTTTCCAGATTGCCCCCAACGCGCAGGGACGGCTGCTGGTGATGAAGCAGCCCGTCGGTCCGGCATACATGATCACGCCCTGGAACTTCCCGGCCGCGATGGCGACGCGCAAGATCGGCCCGGCCGTCGCCGCCGGCTGCACGATGGTGCTGAAGCCGGCCAGCATGACGCCGCTGAGCGCGCTCGCGGTCGCTCAGATACTCGAAGAGGCGGGTCTGCCGGCGGGAGTGCTGAACGTGATCACAAGCTCCAGCTCGAGCGCCGTATCGAAGCCGCTGCTCGAGGACTTCCGCCTCAGGAAGCTCAGCTTCACGGGCTCGACGGAGGTGGGACAGAAGCTGGTGGAGCAGTCCGCCGGGCAGCTGCTGCGTGTCTCGATGGAGCTGGGCGGCAATGCGCCCTTCCTCGTCTTCGACGACGCTGATCTGGATGCCGCCGTCGACGGCGCGGTGATCGCAAAGATGCGCAACATCGGTGAGGCGTGCACCGCCGCCAATCGCTTCCACGTCGCCGCATCGGTGCAGGAAGAGTTCAGCCGCAAGCTGGCGAAGCGGCTCGCTTCGATGAAGGTCGGCCGCGGCATCGAGGAGGGCGTCGAGGTCGGCCCGCTGGTCAGCGAGGACCAGCTCAACAGGGTCCAGGAGCTGGTGCAGGATGCGATTCAACGCGGGGCCAAGGCGCTGATCGGCGGCAAGCCGCTGTTAGGTCCCGGCCACTTCTACCCGCCGACGGTGCTGGTCGACGTTCCCGACGACGCGCGCCTGCTGAAGGAGGAGATCTTCGGCCCAGTGGCGCCGATCAAGCCGTTCGCCGACGAGGACGAGGCGATCCGGCGCGCCAACGACACCGAGTACGGATTGGTCGCCTACGCCTACACGCGCGACCTCGGCCGGACCTTCCGCGTGCTGGAGAAGCTCGAATACGGCATGGTCGGGCTGAACCAGGGCATGGTCTCCAACCCCGCCGCTCCCTTCGGCGGCATCAAGCACTCCGGCTTCGGCCGCGAGGGCGGCTACGAGGGCATTCAGGAGTACCTGGAGACCAAGTACTGCGCCGTCACGCCCTGACTTTGGGGGTTTTCACCCCGTAACCAAGGTTCTGGAGTCAGAGCGAGCCTCAGTCGGCGGCCGACCTGGCCCCGCTGATCGATCGCTCCGACACTCATCCGCTGCTCGTCGCCGAGCGCGAGGGCGCCGTCGTCGGCTGGGCGGCGGTCAAGCCCTACAGCGACTTTCCGCCCTACCGCCCGGTGGCCGAGTGCATGCTCCACGTGACTGGCTCTCAGCGGCGCCGAGGCATCGGCCGCGCGCTGCTGAACCGTCTTTCCGAAGCAGCCGTGCGGGCCGGGTTCACGAAGCTGATCGGCAAGATCTTCACCGACAACCAGCCCAGCGTCGGGCTCCTCGCCGTTCCCTGGCGAACGTTCCGAGAAGTACCGCTAGAAGCCGTCGTGCGACGTGAAGTCGCCCTGCACCAGCGGCGAGCCCGCGAAGGTTGGCGGCGGGCAGGTGGTGTAGACCTGCGCGACAGGCAGGGCGAGCGCCGAGTCGACGGGAGAGCCGTTCGGGACGCCGTTGTCGACTCCCATAGCGATCACGCCCGACCCGATCGGCGCGAATTGAGGCACGTCCGACTGCTGGATCTCACCGCCCAGCACAGTCTGGTTGCCCTGCACGGTGAGACACGTGACGCGGCCGCTGACGTTGATGATGATGACACCCGAGATGTTGGCGGTGAAGGTGCCCGTGACCTTGCCGTTCGGCTTGCTGACCGCATCGACTTCGAGCGCGACGTTGAAGTTGCCGAACGGCGTCGGCAGAACGACCGAGCCGGCGCCGGACAGCAGATCCTTGTTCGGCCCATGGCCGGGATTGTGCGTGGCGCTCGCAGGTGCCGCGAACAGCGCGAATGCCAGCAGGGTGAGCGCCCCCGCTGTGACCCTTCGTGTCATGCGGCGCAAACCTACCAGCGAGAAATACCCGCCGCCGTAAAGATATTGCGAAGTCGAACCAGAGGCGCGGTATAGAGTTCAGCCCGTGTCCGAGGTCGCCCAGAAGAGCAAGGACCGCGCTCAACTGTGGGGGGGCGAGACGAGCAAAGCGGTAGAGAATTTCCCCGTCTCCGGTGAGCAGATGCCTCGCTCGGTGATCCACTGGCTCGGCCGCATCAAGGCAGCCGCAGCGCGCGTCAACGCCGACCTGGGCCTGCTCGATCCGGACCTGGCAGAGCGCATCGCCGCCGCCGGCGACGCGATAGCGGCCGGGCAGCACGACGACCAGTTCCCGATCGACGTCTTCCAGACCGGCTCGGGAACGTCCTCGAACATGAACGCGAACGAGGTGATCGCGAATCTCGCCGGCGACTCCGTGCACCCGAACGATCACGTCAACATGGGCCAGTCGTCAAACGACGTCTTTCCCTCCGCGGTGCATCTGGCGGCGCTGAGCGAGGTGCGCGAGGGCCTGCTGCCGGCGCTCGAGCGACTGGAGCAGGCGTTTGCCGCAAAGGCGGAGGAGTTCTCCGACGTCGTCAAGTCCGGCCGAACGCACCTGATGGACGCCGTCCCCGTCACCGTCGGTCAGGAGTTCGGCGGCTACGCGGCTCAGATCCGCCTCGGCAGGGAGCGCATAGACGCAGCGCTGCGGCACGTGGCGCAGATCCCGCTCGGCGGAACGGCGACCGGCACGGGACTGAACACGCATCCGGAGTTCGCCGAACGCGTGCGCGCAAAGCTCTCCGAGGCGAGCGGTCTGCAGATAGGTGGGCCCGAGGACGCCTTCGAGGCGCAGGCCAATCGCGACGCGCTGGTGGAGCTTTCCGGCGCCATGAAGGTGGTCGCCGTCTCGCTCACCAAGATCGCCAACGATCTGGCGCTGATGGGCTCGGGGCCGCGCGCCGGTCTGGGCGAGCTGATCCTGCCGGAGCTTCAGAAGGGCAGCTCGATCATGCCCGGCAAGGTGAACCCCGTTATTCCGGAGGTCGTGCTTCAGGTCGCCGCGCAGGTGATCGGCAACGATGTCGCCATAACCGTCGCCGGCACGCAGGGGCAGTTCGAGCTCAACGTGCGCGTGCCGGTGATCGCGCGCAACCTGCTCGATCAGGTCAAGCTGCTCACGAGCGCCGCGACCCTGCTGGCAGAGAAGTGCGTGCAGGGGATCGAGGTCAATCGCGAGGCGAACGAGCGCCACGCCGAGGCCACGCTCTCGACCTCCGCGGCCCTCAATCCCTACATCGGCTACGACAAGGTCGGCGAGATCGTGAAGGAAGCGGTTGGCAGCGGGCGGTCGCTGCGCGAGGTGGCGCGCGAGAAGGGCGTCGACGAGGAGACGCTCGACAAGGCGCTGGACCTTCGCAGGATGGCGAAGGGCAACCTCTAGTGGCCCTTCTCAAAGCGTTTCACCGGTAACGGCGGCCACCGCCCACGCCGTTACCTGGCGAACGGTCCGAGAAGGCCCACTAGGGCCGCACGCACCCGACCGTGGCATCGCTCATCCAGCCCGCGCCGGCGGCAGGGACCGCAACGACACCCCGGGCATTGGGGTTAACTGACCCGAGTGCTTCGCTGCCTGTTCCTGTCGCTCGTCCTGCTGGGACTGCTGCCCGCCACTGCCTGCGCGGGGGTGAGCGTGGGCCACTCGGGCTGGGAATGGAGCAATCCCGTGCCGCAGGGCAACTCGATCCGGGCGCTCGACTTCGAGGGCGACAGCGGCTACGCCGCCGGGTCGTTCGGGACGCTGCTGCGCACGACCGATGCCGGCTCCAGCTGGGCCGGCCTCCCGACGGGTGTGACGGAGGAGCTGACGGAAGTGCAGGCGATCGGCATCGACTCGGTCGTCGCGGCCGGAGGCTGTGCGGTGCGGCGATCCGACGACGGTGGCACGAGCTTCCGTCGCCTGCCCTGGACGAGCAGCGAATCCCGCTGCCGAGTCCCGATCGCGTCCATCTCCTTCCCGAGCCTCGACACCGGGTACCTGTTGCTGGAGGACGGCAGGCTCTACCGCAGCGGCAACGGAGGCCGGCGCTGGGAGCGGATGGAGGATGTGCCCGGCACCGTGCACGACGGCGGCAAGGCAGCAGCCCTGGACCTCGTCTTCACCGCCACCGACGCCGGCATCGCCGCCAGCCGTGACGGCCTCTATCGCACGGCCGACGGAGGTGCGTCCTGGAGTCTCGTCTCCCCTCAGCCGGCAGGCATCGACGGGATCTTCTTCTTCGACGCGCTGAACGGCTATGCCGTCGGTGACGACGTCGTGCTGAGAAGCGTCGACGGCGGCACGACGTGGCTCCCGGTCACGCCCATCTTCGCCGGCAAGGTCGAGGCGAGGTCGGTTCGATGCGCATCGCCGCTTGTCTGCCTGGTCACGGCGCAGAGTGGCGATCGTCTCCTCCGCACGATCAACGGCGGGTTGACGTGGAACGTCGTCCACCTCGGCGCAGGGCGGGCGCAGGCCGTCGGCATCGCGACGCAGCAACGGGCGGTCGCCGCCGGCAGCGGAGGGGCCTTCTCGCTCTCGGCCGACGACGGCGGCTCCTGGTCCTCGATGGGCGGCGGTCTGGGCGGCGGCTTCACGCGACTGGCGGCAGCTTCGGGGTCGCGGGCGTTCGCCGTCGGCCGCGCCGGCCGCCTCGCCGCCACCAGCGACGGGGGCCTGAGCTGGCGATATCTCGCCGCGCCATCCGACCAGGACGTGATCGACGTCTCCTTCCCCGACGAGCTGACCGGCTTCGCCCTCGACGTTGCCGGCGCTCTGTTCCGCACCGACGACGGAGGAAGCAGCTGGCGCCCGCTCGACCCCGGCGGCGATGCATTTCCGCAGGCAGTGCTGGCACTCGACGCCGACCGCGTGCTGCTGATCGGCACCAGGGGCATTCGCCGCTCGACGGACGGAGGTCTCAGCTTCAAGACGGTGCGCCGCGCTGACGTGCGGCGGGCCGGGTTGTTCGGCATCGACTACGCGGCTGGCCGGCTGGTCGCCTACGGCCCACGCGCCATTTTCTCCTCCGTCGACGGCGGCAAGCGCTGGAGGAAGCTGGCCCGCCCCGACCACCGGCCGCTCGGCACGGTCGACTTCGTCAGCGGCAGGTCCGGCTTCGCGCTCGGCAAGGGCGGCCGCCTGTGGCGAACCCGAAACGGAGGCCGAAGCTGGCGAGAGTTGCTGTCGGCGGGAACGGACGGGGCCCTCGCGCTCGCCTTCAGCAATGCTCGCGACGGGTACCTGGTGTCGAGTGATCTCTTCTTCGCCGAGGGTTCGGACCGTCCCGACTACCTGCTCCGGACCACCAACGCCGGAGCCAGCTGGCGACCCCAGTTGGTGGTGAACAGCCGCGACGTGAACGGACTGCTTGCAACCCGTCACGGCACCGACTTCCTGCTCGCCGGCAGCGATCAGCTTTTCGACACCAGCAGCGGCGGCGATCGTGGCGCGCGCTCGAGGCTCCGGCTGAGGACCAGCCGCCGACACCTGGCAAGCCCGAAGCAGATCACGGTCAGCGGCACGCTGAGCCCCGCCGAGGGCGGCGAGCGCGTCGTGATGTCGAAGACCAACACCAACCCTCACAACCGCAAGGGCGGAACCGACTGGACGTACAAATCCGTGCGAGTTCGCTCCGACGGCCGCTTCAGGGCGAACTGGAAGGTGCGCAGAAGCTCGGTCTTCGTGGCCCAGTGGACGGGTGACGACGAGCGCATGAGCGCGGGCTCGAAGGTCCTGAGCGTGACGGTGCCGAAGCGCTGATCGTCCGGACCTCTTCGTAGCGTCTCGGCCCAGATGGCCGACCTCTCGGCGTGGCTCCAGGATCCGCTTGCGCACCGCGCGCTCGACGCCCTCGTGCGGGCGGAGTCGCGCGTCACCCGCCGCCTCGGCCTGGAGCTGGAGCGGCGCGGGCTCTCGGCCACCGGCTTCTCGATGCTCGTGGTGGTGGCCTCGGCCGGCGGCCATCTGGAGCTGCGCACGCTGCGGCTGCGGCTCGGCGTCAGCAAGGCAAACGCCACCGAGGTGACGACGACCCTGGCGGGGCACGGCCTGATCGCGCGCGAGCGAAGCGTCCGGGACCGCCGGGCGGTGTTGGTGCGGATCACCGCGGCCGGCGAGCAGCTGGTCCAGGAGCTCTTCCCGGCCCACGCCCGGCGGGTCAGAGACGTGTTCACTCCGCTCGACGACGAGGAGAAGCGAGAGCTGACGAAGCTCTGCCGCAAGTTGGACCGGGCCGCCTAGACCATCTAGCCAGGCAGCCCAACACCTAGAATCGGCCGCATGGCCCGGTACCGCACCGTCAGCTCCAACGAGCGCTTCGCCGCGCTCGAGGAGCGTGTGCTCGAAGGCTGGCGCCAGAACGACGTCTTCCACAAGACGCTGCGTGCGCGTGAAGGCGCGCCGCTGTGGGTCTTCTACGAGGGTCCGCCGACGGCCAACGGCGCTCCCGGCTCGCATCACGTCCTCTCGCGCGTCTTCAAGGACATCTTCCCCCGCTACAAGACCATGTGCGGCTACTACGTGCCGCGCAAGGCGGGCTGGGACTGCCACGGGCTGCCGGTCGAGCTCGAGGTCGAGCGTCAGCTCGGCATTCGCTCGAAGGAGGAGATCGAGCGATACGGCATAGCGGAGTTCAACCTCAAATGCCGCGAGTCCGTCTTCTCCTACGTCGAGGAGTGGAATCGGCTGACCGAGCGGATCGGCTTCTGGATCGACCTGGAGGACGCCTACGTCACGCTCTCCAACGAATACATCGAGTCGGTCTGGTGGAGCCTGCGAAAGATCTGGGACGACGGGCTGCTCTACCAGGGCCACAAGGTTGTTCCCTACTGCCCCCGCTGCGGCACGACGCTCTCGTCGCACGAGGTCGCTCTCGGCTACCGGGACGTCGTCGACCCCTCGGTCTACGTTCGCTTCCCGGTCACCAGGCCGGCAGGGCCGCTGGCCGAGGGCGACGTGCTGCTGGTCTGGACCACGACGCCGTGGACCTTGGTCTCGAACGGCGCGGTCGCCGTCCACCCGGACCTGACCTACGTGCGAGCGCGCTACGGCGAGGAGGTTTTCGTGCTGGCGGAGAGCCTGGTCGAGCGCGTGCTTGACGAAGGCGCGGAGATCCTCGACCGCTTTCCCGGCAGGGAGATCGAGGGCACCGCGTACGCGCCGCCGTTCGCGTTCCTGCCCGCGGAGGAGTTCGGCGAGCGCGGCCACACCGTGTTGCCCGCTGACTTCGTCACCGCCGAGGATGGAACGGGGCTCGTGCACGCGGCCGTCGCGTTCGGGGAGGACGACTTTCGCCTCGGTGAGCAGTACGGGCTCGCTGTCGTCAACCCGGTGCGGCCGGACGGCGCCTACGACGAGCGCATCGGTCCCTTCGCCGGCCGCTTCGTCAAGGACGCCGACGCCGACCTGATCGTCGACCTCGGCAAGCGAGACCGTGTCTTCCGCGTCGAGGAGTACGAGCACGCCTACCCGCACTGCTGGCGCTGCGACACGCCGCTGCTCTACTACGCCAAGGCGAGCTGGTACATCCGCACCACCGCCAGGCGCGAGCAGCTGCTGGCGGCCAACGAGCAGATCGACTGGTATCCGTTCCACATCAAGCACGGGCGCTTCGGGAAGTGGCTCGAGAACAACGTCGACTGGGCGCTTTCCCGCGAGCGCTACTGGGGCACGCCGCTGCCGGTCTGGCTCTGCCCGCAGGGCCACAGCCACTGCGTCGGCTCGACCGAGGAGCTGAGAGAGCTTGCGACTGGCCAGGTCCCCGAGGACCTGCACCGGCCCTACATCGACGATCTGAAGCTGCGCTGCCCCGAGTGCGAGGAGGAGATGGAGCGCGTGCCGGAGGTGATCGACGCCTGGTACGACTCGGGCTCGATGCCGTTCGCGCAGTTCCACTATCCGTTCGAGAACGAGGAGCTGTTCAAGCAGCGCTTTCCCGCGGACTTCATCTGCGAGGCGCTGGACCAGACGCGCGGCTGGTTCTACTCGCTGCTCGCGATCTCGACCCTGCTGTTCGAGCAGCCGTCCTACAAGTCCGTGTTGTGCCTCGGCCTGATCCTCGACCCCGACGGCCAGAAGATGTCCAAGAGCCGCGGCAACGTCGTCGTGCCCTGGGACGTGATCGAGAGTCATGGCGCGGACGCCTTTCGCTGGTACTACTTCACCTCGCAGCAACCGTGGTCGGGCTACCGCTTTTCCGTAGAGACCGTGGGGGAGAGCGTGCGCAAATTCCTGCTCACGCTCTGGAACACGTACTACTTCTACGTGCTGTACGCGAACGTCGACGACTTCGACCACGCCGCGCACGACATCGATCCCGCCGACCGACCGGATCTCGACCGCTGGGTGCTGTCCCGTCTTCAGGACACGATCGCAACGGCGCGGGAGGGCCTCGACTCCTACGACACGACGTCTGCCGGGCGCTCGATCGGCGCCTTCGTCGACGATCTCTCCAACTGGTACGTGCGCCGCAGCAGGAGGCGCTTCTGGAGCCCCTCCGACGATCGAGCCGGCTCGGAGCAGGACAAGGTCTCGGCCTACCTGACACTGCACGAGAGCCTCGTCGAGGTGGCGAAGCTGCTGGCGCCCTTCACCCCCTTCGTCGCCGAGGAGATCTACACGAACCTCGACGGCTCGCTGGAGTCGGTGCACCTCTGCGACTACCCGCAGCCGAACGCCGGGCTGATCGACAAGCAGCTCGACTTCGACATGGCGGTGGCCCGGCGCACCGTCGAGCTGGGCCGCGCCGCGCGCAGCCAGGCCAAGATGAAGGTGCGCCAGCCGCTGAGCGAGGCCGTGGTGGTGGCCGACGAGCGAGAGCGCGCAGCGATCGCCCGCCTCGAGGGTCTCGTGCTCGACGAGCTGAACGTGAAGGAGGTCTCCTACGTCAGCGAGGCGGACGAGCTGGCCGACTACGAGCTGAAGCCGAACTTCCGCTCGCTGGGCCCGCGATTCGGCTCCAAGGTGAAGCTCGTGACGAGCGCGATCGAAGCCCTCGACCCCGTGCATGTCGCTGCCGCGTTCGACCGCGGCGAGACGGTCCACGTCGCGGTCAACGGCAGGGAGGAGTCGCTGGGACCGGAGGACCTTTCGCTGGTGATGCTGCCGCGTGGCGGCTACCAGCTCGAGCGCCAGGCCAACTACGCCGTGGCGCTGCGGTTGGAGCTCGACGACGAATTGCGCCGCGAGGGCGTCGCCCGCGAGATCGTGCATGCGATCCAGAACGCCCGCAAGGGCGCCGGCCTCGACGTGGAGGATCGCATCGAGCTCGCCCTTTCAGGGGACACCGGGCTAATCGACGCGGCGCGCGAGTACGCGGACTACGTGACCGGAGAGACGCTGGCTACCAAGCTCGACCTCAATGGCACGACGCCGATTGACGCGCACGTCGAGACGACTCGCATCGACGGCTCTGAGCTCGGCATCTCGCTCAAGAAGTCTGCCGCTCTCTGATCTCCTCGATCTCTGCGGCTGGAGACAGCTCGATATCCGGCGTGGTTCTTCGCTGGTGCGCCGCCTCCACCTCCCGCACCCAGTACTCCTCGGTCAGGATCACCACCGCCGAGATGATCGGCACGGCGACGAACAGGCCGACGACGCCGAACAGCTGGCCCACCACCACCACGCCGATCGCGATCACGGCGGGATGCAGGCGGACGGTGCGTGCCATCACCAGTGGGATCACGAGGTTGCCCTCCACCTGCTGCACGATCACGTAGACGATCAGCACCAGCAGCGCCTTGCCGGGCGAGTCCGTGAGCGCGAACAGCACCGGGGGCAGGGCTCCGACGATCGCTCCGAAGTAGGGGATCACGACCAGCAGCGCGGTCAGCACTGCGAACAGGATCGCGAAGTCGAGGCCAACGATCGTCAAGCCTATGTAGAGCAGCGTCCCTGAGATGAACATGTCGAACGCGACTCCCTGCATCCAGCCGATCCAGGCGCCACGCATGCGATCCATCACGTAACGGGCATGCTCCCTGCGGTCGGGCGGCAGCAGCCTCAGAGCGCCGCGAACCAGGGGCTCCGGGCTGACGGCCATGTAGTAGGCCGTGATCAGGATCACCAGGATCGCCGCCAGCACCCCGGCCAGCCCGACCCCGATCGTGGTGATCGGTCCGATCAGTCGCTGGGGGTCGTCGGTGTAGCCACGAAGGAAGTCCTGGACCGTGTCGCCGACCTCGCTCGGCCGGTCGCCCGTTATGTCGCCGATCGTCTGCTCCAGGTCCGTGATGATCGTCGGCACGTCGTCCACGAACTTGTTCGTCTGATCGATGAACGTGGGGATGATCAGCGCAAACACGCCGGCCAGCACCGCGAGCCCGGCCAGCAGCGTTGCCAGCGCGCCGAGCGGGCGCGGGATGCCCAGTCGCTGGAGCTTGGTCGCGCCCGTCGAGAGCGGGATCGCGATGATGATCGTCATCAGCACCGCCAGCATCAGCGTGGCGAGCTGACGGAACAGCAGGCCCAATACCAGCAGGGCCCCGGCCAGCGCCACGGCCTTGTAGGCGATGGGAACTCGCTGCATGTCGGGCATGGCTACAGCATGCCCGTTTTGGGACTATTCCAGAAGGCTCAGGCGAGCGACGGCAGAGGGGTCAGGCGAGCGACGGCTCGAACTCGGCGATCAGCCGTGCCTTGGGCAGGGAGCCCACGACCTTGGTCGCCACCTCGCCGTCCTTGAACAGGATCATCGTGGGAATCGAGAGAATCTCGAAACGAACCGCGGTGGCCTGGTTCTCGTCGACGTTCATCTTCACGACCCGAACGTCCTCGCGCTCGGCGTTGATCTCCTCCAGGATCGGGGAGACCACGCGGCAAGGTCCGCACCACGGCGCCCAGAAGTCGACGATGACCGGTTTGTCGGCCTCGAGCACCTCTACTTCGAACGTCGCATCCGTAACGTCGATGATTGCGCCTGCCACTGGTTGGGCTCCTCTCTGGCTGTAGGGGTCGTTCAGAAGGCTTCCACTAAGAGTCTAGAGAAGGCGCATCCTGGCCTCGCGAGCCGATGCGCAGCAGCGGCACCATCCAGATCGCCTCCAGCACGATCCGGCGCGACATCTTGCTGCTGCCGACACGGCGCTCGGTGAATGTGAACGGCACCTCGACCACCCGGAAGCCCGCTCTCAGGGCGCGGTAGGTGAGCTCCACCTGGAAGGCGTACCCCTGTGACCTGATCGATCCCAGGTCGATCGCCTCCAGCACCTCGCGTCGCCAGCACTTGAAGCCCCCTGTCAGGTCCCGCACCTCGACCCCCAGCACCAGACGGGCGTACCAGCATCCCCCGCGGCTGACGAACCGGCGTACCGGCCCCCAATTGCGCACCTTGCCACCTTCGACGTAGCGGGATGCCAGCACCAGGTCGGCCTCGGCGGCGGCCTCGATCAGCCTCGGAAGGCAGCGCGGCTCGTGGGAGAAGTCCGCGTCCATCTCGATCACCAGCTCGGCACCCTGGTCGAGCGCGTGGCGGAAGCCGGCGACGTAGGCGCGACCAAGGCCCTGTTTGTGAAGGCGGTGCAGCACTTTCACGTGCGGGTCCCGCTCCGCCAGCCTGTCGGCGAGGCGCCCGGTCCCGTCCGGGGAGTTGTCGTCGACGACCAGGATCACGTGCTCGGGCGTGCGGTCTGCGAGCGCCGCGCGAGCCGCGGTCACCAGCGGTTCCAGGTTCTCCAGTTCGTTGTAGGTGGGTACGACGACCCAGACCGGCCCCGGCGGCCAGCCCCGTGCCGTCCCCCCTGAGTCGGGTGACATGGGCCGCGTATCGTAAGACTGGAGGAGCCGTGCCTGCCGCAGCCCGACCTTTGAAGCAGTCCAACGCCCAGATCGCGGCGGCACTCGACGAGCTGGGCGACCTCTACGAGCTCGACGGCGCCGTGGTCTACCGGGTGGTGGCCTACCGGCAGGCGGCGCGGGCGGTGCGCGAGTCCCCGCTGGCGGTCGCCCAACTGGCCGAGCAGGGGCGCCTGACTGAGATGTCCGGCATCGGGAAAACGTTGGCCGAGAAGATCGAAGCGCTGCTGGAGACCGGCGAGATCCCGGCGGCGGCCAAGTTGAAGGCCAAGTTCCCCGCCGACCTCGTGAAGCTGATGCGGTTGCCGGGCCTGGGTCCGAAGACGGCGCGCAAGCTGCACGAGGAACTGGGCATCGCATCGCTCGACGACCTGCGCCAGGCCGCCGAGCAGGAGAGGCTGCGCTCCGTGCCGGGGCTGGGGCCGAAGGCCGAGCAGAACATCCTCGCCGGGTTGGCCGCGCGCGAGGACGGCGAGCCGGCCAGCCGCCGCCTGCTGTCGGACGTGCTGCCGCTGGCGGAGCAGATCATCGGAGAGCTGCGGAAGCACTCCGCAGCCGAGCGGGTCGAGCTTGCCGGCAGCGCGCGCCGCATGACCGACACCTGCAAGGACATCGACATCATCGCCACTGCCACCGATGCGCGCGCTCTTGCAGAGGCGCTGACGCAGCTCGACATCGCCGCGGAGTCGGGCTCGGCGGGAGATGCGGGCGCCAGGATCGTGACCCACAACGGCGTCGTGGTCGAGCTGCGCGTGGTCGCCCCGCAGCAGTTCGGCAACCTGCTCCAGCATCTGACCGGCTCCAAGCAGCACAACGTCGCGCTGCGCGAGTACGCGGTGCGTCGAGGCCGGCACGTGAGCGAGTACGGGATCGAGGACGACGAGAGCGGCGAGACGATCACCTGCGAGACCGAGCAGAAGGTCTACGAGGCTCTCGGCCTCGACTACATCGAGCCCGAGCTGCGCGAGAATCGCGGAGAGCTCGAGGCCGCGCTCGAGCACCGGCTGCCGAAGCTGATCGAGCTGGGCGACCTGCGAGGCGACCTGCACTCCCACACCGTCGCCTCCGACGGGCGCAACACCGTCGAGACGATGGCGAAGGCTGCTCGCTCCCACGGCTATTCATACCTGGCGATCACCGACCACTCGGCATCGTTCGGATTCGGGAACGACGTGCAGCCGGACGAGCTGCTGCGGCAGGTCGAGCGCGTGCGCAAGCTCAACGAGCGCACGGCAGCCAAAGAGGGCAAGGGCTTCACGGTGCTGATCGGCTCAGAGGTGAACATCCAACCCGACGGAACACTCGACTACTCGGACGAGGTGCTGGCCGAGCTCGATTGGGTCAACGCGTCCGTTCACTCCTCCTTTCGCATCGCGGAGAAGCACATGACAGAACGCATCGTGGCCGCGATGGACAACCCGTATGTCGATGCGATCGGCCACCCGACCGGGCGGCTGATCCTGCGGCGCGAGCCCTACGAGGTGGACATCGAAAGAGTCGCCGAGCACGCGACGACGACGGGCACGATGCTGGAGATCAACGCCAACCCAAATCGGCGCGACCTGTCGGACCTGCACGCTCGCCTGGCGGCGGAAGCAGGAGTCAAGATCGTCATCAGCTCGGACGCGCACGGCGCCGACACGCTGGGTCTGATCCGCTTCGGCGTCGCCACGGCGCGGCGCGCGTGGCTGAGCGCCGACCAGGTCGTGAACACGCGCTCACTGCGAGAGCTGAGAAAGCTCCAGAAGCGCTCGCGACTGTGATCAGTCGGCGGTCGAGCGCGCCTGTGATCAGTCGGGCTCGACCGGCGGGGTGGCGCCGTTGCCAGAGGGGTGCCGGTAGCCGGGCGTGCGGATGAGCTGGATGCCGCGGAAGGGCGAGGTCGGCATCACGTAGAAGCGCACCCCGTCTCGCTCCTCGATCGCGGTCACGGCCGGTTCCTGCCTTCGCCAGGAGAGCGCGACGAGGATGCCGTAGCCCGCCGCCACGCTTGCCACCTGCGGGTACAGCCACGAGATGCCGGCCGCGAGCAGAGCGGACACCAGCAGTGGCCAGAGCCGGTTGAGGAGCATTGCGGCAGGCCGCACCTCGGGCAGGGCGAGCGATGTGCGGGCGCTGGCGAGCAGATTGGATATCCGGGCGCTGGGTCGCTCGAAGCGGCCGATCCAGGCGCCGATCGCGGCCGCGACAGTCCACCAGGCCAGGCTGAAGACGATCGTCGTCTGGTCGTCCTGTGCCGCGGCGGCGAGGACCGTGACCGCCGCAAGCGCGGTCGCCTCGCCCGCGGTCAGCAGCACGGTGGCTTTCAGGAAGTCGGTGAAGCGCATCTGCGGTGGGTCAGGCTCCGGCCGCGAGTCTCTGGAGCAGCCGCGCCACCCCGATCGTGCCCTCCACTGTCATGTCGGCCTCCCGTTCCAGCTCGGCAGGCCCCTCCTGCGAAAGCACACCGACGCTGACAACGTGATCCAGCACGCCCGTCTCGCGCAGCTGGCGCAGCGCGCGGAAGGCATCGAGGTCGGTCGTGTCGTCGCCGATGAAGATCGCCGCGGACAGCTCGGAGTCGCGCAGCAGCGCGGCGACCGCCGTTCCCTTGTCGATCGGGAGCGGCGGCCGGATCTCGAGCACCTTGCGGCCCCAGTGCGGAGCCAGGCCCTGGGCAGCCGCTCGCTCGGCGACCTGCTCCAGGGCCCGGCGGGCTGCCGGCTCGTGGGAGGCCCCACGCCAGTGAAACGACTGGATCGAGCGCTTGTCCTCGAGCTCGACGCCAAGGTCTCGAAGGTCGCCGGAAAAAGCGTCGGCGGCAAACGCCGCAGCCTCCCGCTCGTAGTGCTCCAGCTCCGGCGCAAGCTCGACCTGGTCTGAAGACGGAGCCAGCCGTTCGAGACCGTGATTGCCGACGTAGGTGATCGAGTCGATCCCCACCATGCGCCGCGCAACCTTGGCCGGGCGGCCGGTGATGCACGCCACCAGGCCGTAGCCGCGTGCGATCCGCAACACCAGCTCGCGCGTATGCTCGGGCACCTCGGCCCGATCGGCCTGCTCGACGATCGGAGCAAGCGTGCCATCGATGTCGCACAGCACCGCGGATCGGCGCGGATGCTCCAGCAGCGGGACCACGGGGTCCCTGCGTCTGTCACGGTCCGCGGCGATCACCCGCGTCTAGTATGCCCCACCATGCCTGACAACCGCATGGCGCGGCTCGCGCTGATCGCAACGCTTGCCGGTGCCTTCAGCGCGCTGTTCGGTGTCGGCGGCGGCACGGTGATCGTGCCGTTGCTCGTGCTCTGGCTCGGTTACTCTGAGCACGAGGCGACCGGCACCTCGCTGGCTGCCATCACAATCATCGCCGTGATCGCGGTCGCGGCGCATGCCACCTACGGCAACGTGGACGTCGGCGACGGCCTGCTCGTCGGCCTTCCGGCCGTCGCCGGGGTCGTGGGCGGAACGGCGCTTCAGCAGCGCCTGTCCGGGCGCGTCATCTGTCTCCTGTTCGCCGCCATGCTGGTGGTGGTGGCGCTGGTGCTGCTGATCCCATGAGCGAGCTGGCCGCAATGGCGATCGGCCTTCTGGGTGGCGCGATGGCCGGACTGATGGGCATCGGCGGCGGCATCCTGTTCGTCCCCGCGCTCAGCATCTTTCTCGACCACAGCCACATCGAGGCGGAGGCGACCTCGCTGGTGGCGATCGTTCCGGTCGCGCTGGTCGGCGCCTGGCGGCAGGGCCACTACGGCAACGTCCGGCTCGCCGACGGGCTCTGGCTGGGGTTGCTGTCGCCGGTGGGGGTGGTCGCCGGCGCGGTGGTGGCCAACGCGGTTCCGCAGCGCGCGCTCGAGGTCGGGTTCTCGATCCTGATCCTGTTCGTGGCGTTTCACCTCGTCATGAGGGCGCTCCAGCCGCAGCAGGACGAGTCCTCGTAGCTCTAAGCCGCGACGACAGCGACGGCAGCGACGGCAACCAGCGCGGCGGCGTTGACCATCCTGGGTCCCCGGCGACCGGCCGCCGCCTCGAGACGGTCGATCACACGCGCCGCCGCCTCGGCGCTGCTCGCCCGCCGCGAGACGAGCACCGACAGCCCGCGACCAAGCCCGAACGGTGCGCAGACGGCGGCGCCGAGCAGAGGGTCGCCTGACACGAGCGCCCCGGTCGCCACCGCGACGAACGTGCCGAAGGTGAGGAAGGTCAGGAAGCCGACACCCAGGCCCAGCCCGTAAAGGAAAGCCGCGGCCGGGGGCGAGAAGAAGGTGCGCCACCAGTCGGGCACCTGGCGGTGGCGATCCGGAAGCGGCAGCGGCAGGCCGGCGGCCTCACGCAGTGCGTAGAGGACGGCGACCGCCGCAAGCGCCAGCACGCCGGCGCTGTCCCACGGCGCTCCCAACGCCATGCCAACGAGACCGAGAGCAGCCCCCAGCGCGGCGGCGGCGATGGTCGCACCCAGCACGTGGAGCGCGACCGACAGCCTGTATGAAGAACGCTTGCCACCGTGAACCACGGGGACGATGGTCTCCACCATCGAGAGTCCTCAGGGGCTGTAGAGCGTGGAGAGGCCGGCCAGCGCGGATGCCAGCGCGAGCACGGCTATGACGGGCTCGCTCAGCAGCGGATGTTGGTGTCGCGGTACGCGATGCAGAACACCTTGCGTCCTCCATAGCAGTAGCCGCGCACGCTGGCGTCGCCGTTGATGCGCCTGTCGGAGTACGAGCAGCAGTCGTAGATGCGCCGCACGCGACCACTGCAGCAGCGGCTCCAGCCGCCACCGTAACGCGGGTTGCCGGTGTAGGGGTAGCGCTCGGGCACGATCTGCTGGCAGACCTTCCTGCGGACCTGAACGGGGGAGGTGTAGATCTCGCCCTTGTCGTCGACCGGATGGCCGTAGCGTGGATGCACCGGATACCCGTAGCGGTCGATGCGGGTAAGCGGCGCGTACGGGTGTGGACAGGAGTTGGTCGTGTACGTGTGGCCGCAGATGTGGAACGCACCTGCCTGCTCCGGCCGCAGCGCCTCCGCGACGAAACGGCCCCCGGCCAGGGCGACCACCGCCGCCCCGAGCCGCCCGATGAACGAGCGGCGGCTGGTGCGCTGCGCCAGCGCAACGGATGCGCGCTCTGCTGTGCCCTCGAGTGTCAGGCGGCCGC
>JBBQNR010000021.1:0-41359 GCA_038330145.1 Solirubrobacterales bacterium | reverse complement strand
CGCCCGACCCGGTCGCCGGCCTTGGCGAGCTGGCGTCCACTGCGGCAGCGGAGGCCGTGCTCGACCTCTCCGGCGATCCGATCCTGGGCGGGGACGAGCGCTTCGAGCTGGCGTCGGTGGCGCTTCACCACGGCCTCGAGTACCGGACGGCCGGCTTCTCGTTGCGGCCGCCGCCCCGAACGACGCTCGACTTCGGCGGCCCGGTGCTGTCGGTGATCGGGACCGGCAAGCGGACCGGCAAGACGGCGGTCGCCGGCCACTTCGCGTCGTTGCTGCGCGAGCGCGGCCTGGACCCCGTGATCGTCGCCATGGGTCGTGGCGGGCCGCAGCAGCCCCAGCTCGTGCGGGCGCAGGAGCGCACCGACCTGGCGCGGCTGCTGGAGATCGCGCGACGCGGCGACCACGCCGCCTCCGACTATCTGGAGGACGCCGTGCTCGCCGGTGTGACCTGCGTCGGCTGCCGCCGCTGCGGCGAGGGGCCGGCGGGGGAGGTCTTCGACTCCAACGTGCTCGAGGGCGCCCGGCTGGCGGCGTCGCTGGGGCCGGACGTGCTGCTGCTCGAGGGAAGCGGCGCCGCCCTGCCGCCGGTGCATGCGCATCGCACCGTATGCGTCACCAGCGCCGCACGGGCGAGCTCACAGGCGCTTGCCTACCTCGGGCCCTATCGCCTGCTGCTGGCCGACCTGGTGGTGCTGGTGGGCGCGGAGGAGCCGGCCCCGGCCCCGGCGGAGCTCACCCAATTGAAAAGGCGAATCGCGCGCTGGTCGGACCCGGCGTCGATCGTGGCCTGCTCACTCGATCCTGTCCCAATGGCGCAGCCTCCCGCCACGGCGCGGACGGCTTTCTTCACGACCGCGCCTCCAGGGCGCGAGCCCGAGCTGCGCGAGAGGCTGCGGCATCACGGCGTCGAGGTGACGGTCTTCTCCTCCAACCTCGCTCGTCGGTCCGCGCTGGAGCATGACGTCGAGCTGGCGGCCCGCGAGCGCTGCGATCTCTATCTGACGGAGCTGAAGGCAGCGGCGATCGACGTCGTAGCCGAGCAGGCTGAGCGCCAGGGCGCGCAGCTCGCCTTCGTCGCCAACCGCCCGCTGCCGCTTCCGGGCGAGCCGGACCTCGACAGGGAGCTGGAACGGCTGCTGGCGGACGCCTGCGCCGACCTCGGAGCCGGCCTCGCGGCGGGCCGCGACAAGGGCCGCGAGCAGCAGCTCGGGAGCGTGACACCGTGAGCCCCGAGCGCTCTCCGGTCACGCCTCCGACCGACATCGTCGTGCGCAGCAACTATGGGCTTCCCTACTCGAAGGGCCTGATGGCGCAGTCGATCATGGCGACGGGAGTCGGCCCGGAGCGCTCCTACGCGCTCGCGCGCATGATCGAGGACAAGCTCGCCAGCCGCACGCTCCAGGACGTGAGCGTCGAGGAGCTGCGTTCGCTCGCCGAAGAGGTGCTGATGGCGGAGGAGGGCGAGACCGTCACCAAACGCTTCCGGCAGTGGTGGCGGCTGGGGAGGCTGGACCGGCCGCTGATCGTGCTGATCGGGGGTGTGACCGGCGTCGGCAAGTCGACGGTGGCCACATTGCTGGCCAGCCGGCTTGGCATCACCCGGGTCGTCGCCACGGACCAGGTCCGTCAGGTCGTGCGTGCATTCTTCTCGCATGACTTCATGCCGGCGGTGCACCACTCCTCGTTCGATGTCGCACAGGCCGTGCCGGCGCTGGGGGAGGGGGACGAGCCGACGGTGGCCGGCTTCCTGCGCCAAGTCGAGGACATCGCGCCCGGGATCGACGCGCTGGTGGAGCGCGCGGTATCGGAGCGTGGCCGGATTGTGATCGAGGGCGTGCACCTGCTTCCAGAGGTGCCGAGCCCACGGCTGTGCGAGCAGGCGATCGTCGCGAGGGCTCTGCTGGCGGTCACCGACGAGCAGGTGCACCGGTCGCATTTCCACATGCGTGGCCACCAGTCGCCGCGACCTCCAGACCGCTATCTGAAGGCGTTCGACCGCATCCGCACGCTCCAGGACCACCTGATAGAACGGTCACGCCAGGCCGGCATACCGATCATCGACGAGGGTGGCCTCGAGCCGGCGCTGAAGCGGGTCACGGAGGTCGTGCTCGACGCCGTTGGCAGCGAGGAGCGGACGCCGGGCTCCAATGGCAGCCACGACGGATAGTCTTGTCAGTCGCGTGAGAGGAAAGCGAGCGGAAAAATGAGGTTCTTCATCGATACCGGGTCCGTCGCCGAGGTGGAGGAGATAGCCGCCTGGGGGATCCTGTCCGGCGCCACCACCAACCCGACCCTGCTGGCGAAGGAGGAGGGCGATCCGGGCGACATCATCCGCCGCATCTGCGATCTGGTGCAGGGACCGGTCAGCGCCGAGGTCGTCTCGGACGACGCCGATGCGATGGTCGAGGAGGGCCGCGCTCTCGACGCGCTGCACGAGCACACGATCGTGAAGGTCCCGTTCTCGAGCGAGGGCCTGCGTGCGACACGCGCGCTCTCCGACGAAGGCATCGCGATCAACATGACGCTCGTCTTCTCGGCCAACCAGGCGCTGCTCTCCGCGCAGGCAGGCGCGACGTACGTGTCGTGCTTCATGGGCCGCCTCGACGACATCTCGATCGACTCCGCCGCGGTGCTGGCCGAGATCGTCGAGTCGCTGCGGCCGGGCGGCACGACCGCGCAGGTGCTGGCCGCCTCGATCCGCCATCCCGAGCACGTCATCACGGCCGCGCAGCTCGGCTGCGAGGTCTCGACCGTCCCGGGCAAGGTCTTCCGCCAGATGCTGTCGCACCCATTGACCGAGAAGGGACGCGAGCTGTTCAAGAAGGACTGGGAGTCGCGCCCGGAGTTCGTCGACTGGCTCAAGGCGCTCGTCGCCAGGCAGCCGACCTCGGCATAGCGAAAGCGTCAATGCTGGAAGACGTCACCGGCGGCGAGCTGGCAACCAAGAGCCTTGCTGAGCTTCATGTGCTGGCCGCCGAGCGCGGCATCCCGCGCTACCGCACGCTGCGCCGCGAGCAGCTGATCGAGGCGATTGGCGGGGACGGCGACGGGCTCGAGCCAGAGGCCGGCCGCCATAAGGCAGAGACCCGCCGCGACCAGCCACAGGCCCGCGACGAGCCAGATGCCGCCACCGAGCGCGAGCAGCCGTCGCAGCGGATCGAGACCGATGAGCTTCGAGACCTCGATCGCCCCGATGCGTTCGCTGTCGTGGACGAGGACGAGGAGGAGGAGGAGCCCGTCGAGGGCGAGGCCCGTGCCGCGGCAGCAGGTGACTCGGATGGCGCCGATGCCGAGGTGGTGGCGGAGCAGCAGACCGTCACCGGCTTTCTCGACCTGGTTCCGGACGGCTTCGGCTTCCTGAGGAGGGACGACTTCGCGCGTGGTGGCGAGGACGTGTTCGTCTCGCGGGCGCAGGTGCGCCGGCTCGGACTGCGACAGGGAGACGAGGTGACCGGGCCCCTGCATCGCCGGCGCCGCTCCGAGCGCCATCCCTCGCTGGGCGAGGTCGAAACGATCAACGGCATCCCCGTGGAGGAGCTGGGAGAGCGCCCGGCGTTCGAGGCGCTGACCCCTGTCTTCCCGACCGACCGCCTGGTGCTCGCCTACGAGCACGACGAGCTTGCGGTGCGGATGGTGGATCTGGTCGCACCGGTCTGGAAGGGGCAGCGCTGCATCATCAGCGCGCCGCCGCAGTCCGGGGCCTCGACGCTGCTGCGCGGCCTCGTCGATGCTGCCGCTCGCACCGACGTGGTCCCGATCGTGCTGCTGGTTGACGCCCGTCCGGAGGAGGTGACGGACTGGCGGCGATCGCTCGACGTCCCGGTCTACGCCTCTACGTCCGATCGCTCCGCCGAGGCACACGTGCAGTTCGCGTCGCTCGCGATGGAACGCGCGAAGCGGCTGGCCGAGCAGGGGGAGGACGTGCTGCTGGCCGTGGACTCGATCACGCGCCTGGCACGCGCGCACGCGCTGGCGCGGTCGGGCTCACGCCGCGACCGCGAGCGGGACCGGGACGGCGAGGGCGACCGCGAGCCCGACACCGACGTCGAGAGCGCATGGCGCGCCGCCGTGCAGGGGGCGAAGCGCTGGTTCGCCACCGCACGCAAGACGGAGGAGGGCGGCTCGATCACGGTCGTGACGACGGTCCGGGTCGACTCTGGGTCGGCGCTCGAGCAGTTCCTCTTCGAGGCACTTTCGGACATCGCCAGCGCCGACGTGGCGCTGTCGCAGGAGCTTGCCGCCGCGAACCTCCAGCCGCCGATCGACGGCCGCCGCTCCTACGCGCGCCAGGAGGGTGAGACGGCCGGCAGCCCGCAGGCCGAGCGGCTGCGCATGCTGTGGCGCTCGCTCGATCCGCTGCGGCCCGCCGAGGCGTGGCAGCAACTGGCGGAGAGAATCAGGAGCACCCGTACAAACGACGAGGTGCTCGACTCGGTGGGAGCGATCTGATGACGAGGCCCCCAGCTCACACCCCGGCCGGGGAATCAGTCCGCTAGCGGCGGTAGGCCGCGGGCTGCCAGGAGGGCTCTGGGGCCAGCTCGATCAACTCGGATGAGCGGTCGCGCTGGAGATAGCCGAAGCTCTGGGTGTCTTCGCGGAAGACGATGTCGAGCTCGCCCTCCTTCACGCGTTGGTCCAACCAGGCGCTGCGGAAGACCAGCCGTCTCAGCCAGTGCACCAGCGAGCGGTCGGCGGGGCCGACCAGCTCCTGCCATTGCGCGTTTACGTGGTCGCCCAGCGGTGAGTGCGGCTCGCGGATCTCTCCGTTGACAGCAAGGTTGACGAGATCGTCCAGCTCCTCGTCGCTGAGGCCGGGGTGCACGAACTCGAGCTTGACCGCCGCCTGCTCGACGCGCTGGCGGAAGTCGTGCTCGTTGAAGAGGAAGCGCAAATCCCCGTACTCGAGCACGTAGTCGTCGCCCGACTCGTAGTTTCCCCGTCGCTTTGTGTAGTGCCCTGCCATAGTGCCCTGGTCCTCTGCTGCCCGGGAAAGCTCCGGTTCGTCGGCCTTTGCCGGCCTGTGCCGGCTTCCCCTTCATCGGCAGCGAGGCGTCTTCATGTTACGACCAAGTCCTTGCGCGAGGTGAAACGATGACAGAGGTTTTGCAGGGGAAGGTGTGTGTTGTCACGGGGGCGTCGTCGGGAATCGGCGCTGCGACCGCTCGCAGGCTGGCCGGGGCGGGCGCCGCGGTGGCGATCACCGCCAGGCGGGAGGACCGCCTGAACGAGCTCGCCGAACAGATCGGCTCCGACGGCGGCCGGGCGCTGCCGATCCCGGCCGACATCACGAAGGAGGATGAGGCCATATCGATGATCGAGCGGGCAAACTCCGAGCTGGGCCGCCTCGACATCCTGGTCAACAACGCCGGAGTGATGCTGTTGGGACCGATCCAGGGAGCCGACACGGAGGAGTGGCGGCGGATGGTCGACATCAACCTGCTCGGCCTCTTTTACTGCACCCACGCCGCGCTGCCGGTGATGCGCGATCAGGGCGGCGGCCACATCGTCAACCTGTCGTCGGTGGCAGGGCGCACGGCGAGCCTCGGCGTCGCCGCCTACAACGCGACCAAGTGGGGAGTGGTCGGCTTCTCGGAGGGCCTGCGCCAGGAGGCGTTGCACGTGAAGGTGCGCGTGACCGTGATCGAGCCGGGCTACGTGGCGACCGAGCTCCAGGGGCACTCGACCAACGAGATGGCGAAAGCGGCGATCGAGGACATGCGGGAGAAGACGACGCCGCTGGAGGCCGAAGACATAGCGGAGTCGATCTACTACGCGGTCTCGCAGCCCGAGCGCGTCAGCGTCAACGAGATCCTGATAAGGCCGACCGAGCAGGCTCGCTGAGAAGCGCCTAGAAAGCGGCTGCGCAGCCTTCAAGGGGCATGAGGCGCTTTGCCGCATGCCCTTCGCTTGCCGCGCGCACGCCCTCGGGCGCCGTGATCGAGCTGTGGGTGGCGACCGACCTCACCCGCAGGCTGCTTGGCCTGGCCGGCCTGGGCTCGTTGGACGCCGGTCGCGGGCTCGCCATCCCGCGCTGCAACTCCGTGCATACGATCGGCATGAGGTTTGCGATCGACGTCGCGTTCGTCGAGTGGGCGCCGGGGCAGGAGCACGCGACGGTCCTCGATGTGTATGAGCACTTGGTGCCGTTGCGCCTCGCGCGCACGCGCGGTCTCGTCTTGCACCGCCACGCCGTGTGCGCCGTCGAGCTGCGCGCAGGACAGTCGCTGCGGCTCGGCCTCGTTCCCGGCGCGGAGCTGCGACTTGAACCGTTGACCTAACCGCGCCGGCCGGGCAGCTCGCGGCGACGTGAGCCCGAGCGGTGCTATTCCGGGTCCCGCTGCTCCTCGCCCGGCCAGCTTCCGGTCAGCTTGAAGAAAGCCCGCCTCGCTCCCCGGTCCGTGGCGGCTCGCACGACCGCGAAGATCAAGCCCTGAAGCGCGGCTGAGATCAAAACCTTCGCCAGCGGCGTGTCGTGGTGCGACGGCTCGGGCGCCTCGGCGTCGTCGATGCGCGCCCACGCGAACTCGAACGCCCGCTTCCCGATCAGACCCGCGATCAGGCCCGCGATGATGCTGAAAGGCGTGAACAGCACACGTGCCATTCCCAATGCATACCCGATCGCACGCTGTGGTATACGAGCGCCTCGATGCGCCCGTCGATGCGTGCGGACAATCTGCTGGAGCGTGCCGCGATCAGGTTCAACCTGGCGCCGTTGGCGGCCGCCGAGGTGCTCTACATGCCCACGGCCGCCCGCGCCGTGATGGCGGGGGTGCGGCTTGGCGTCTTCAAGCGGCTGGTCCAGGGCTCCGGCACGGCGGACGAGCTGGCGAGCGCGCTCGAGCTCTCGCCCGCAGGCACGAGGCTGCTGCTCGACTCGCTGGCCGCGATCGGCCACGTCGAGCGCGACGGAGCCAGGTACTCGATCTCCAGGCGCGCTCGGCCCTGGTTCGACCCGTCATCGGACACCTACATCGGGACCTACATCGAGCACGCCTTCGATTACTGGGAGTGGTGGGACAACATGGAGCAGGTCGTGCGCAGCGGCAAGGGCTTCGAGATCCACGACATGCCGGCGGACGACCCTCACTGGCGCGTCTACATACGCGGTCAGTTCGAGTTGGCACGGCTGTCGGCGCCGGAGGTGGCGCGCGCGCTGCGCCTTCCGCGCGAGCCGTCCAGCCTGCTCGACGTGGCGGGCGGCCACGGTTGGTTCTCGGCGCAGCTCTGTCAGCGTCACCAGACTCTGAAGGCCACCGTGCTCGACCTGCCGGGCAGCGCTGCGATCGGGCGCGAAATCATCGCCGAGGCCGGTCTCTCGGAGCGGGTGCGTCACGTCGAGGGCGATCTCGCCAGCAGCGACTTCGGCGGTCCCCACGACGGCGCCCTCTGCTTCAACATCGTCCACCACCTGACCCCCGAGCAGAACGTGGCGCTGCTGTGCCGCCTGCACGACTCGCTCGCACCGGGCGGCACACTGGCGGTGCTCGACCTCTTCACCCCGCCGCCGCAGAAGCGGCCGGACTCCGCGGCGCTGGTGGGGCTGTTCTTCTACCTGACGTCGACGGCCGCCACCTACGGTCCAGAGGACCTGTTCGGCTGGCTGGAGCAGGCCGGCTTCGAGCCACCGCGCAAGGTCCGCATCCGCCGCATACCGGTGCAGACCCTCTACGAGGCGAGACGGCCGTAGGGCCCCGGAGAGCCGGGCTCACGCACTGTTGGCGTCGGCTCGAACACGACCGGGTTCGGCAAGTCCCGCTACCCGGACATCACCCCTGTGCAGCGCACCTACACGGGGCCGCCCGCGCGGGCGGACGTTCAGGGCACCGACCGCAGCGACGCGGGCACGGCCACGGCGACTAACTATTTCGACGTCACGCTGAGCAACCTGAGGGCGGTCACGCTCGACATGCCGGGGGCCGGTATCGACACCGTTCAGCAGATCACCGGCAGGCTGAGCGCCGGTGGAGGCGCGCTGACGCTGACGTTGCGCGGCCAGTTCGGGCCGGGCACCACGGCCAGCGTCGAGACGCTGACGCCGTGCTGCTCCGAGCGGCAGGTGCCGGTCCAGCACACCACCGAGGGCATCGTGCTCGAGCTCGACGTCAGCGGCCAGTACAACCTCACGATCACGCCCGGCTAGCTCCGTAACTGCCATGCTGCGTCCTCGCCTGGCAGCCCCGGGCGCGCTTGCCGTCCCCTGGCAAACGTTTTGAGCCGCCGGCTCGCTCACTATTCGGGCCTCCCGCGCCGATAGAGCGTGTGAGTGATGAGGGTGGAGACCCCCCAGCGACCGCTTGCTCTCGGGCAGGCGCCGTCTTGGCCGCAGCAAGGACGGCGAACCAGCCATGAGCGCCTCGCCTCCTGGATGGCGGCCGAGGTGGTCGTGGACGTTGTAGCGCTTGCGCTCGCGGCGCTCACCTTCGAGCTCATCGTGCGCGCGGCGCACGCACCGTCGACTGCCACCTGGCACGCGCTTGCGTTTTCGGCCCTCGTCGTTGGCATCCTCGGCGTGCGAGGGCTCTACCGGCCACGACTGCAGTTGCAGATGCTCGACAGCCTGCCGCCGCTGGCGGTGGCCGCTGCGGCGGCCGCGATGGTCCTGATCTCCGCGCACGTGCTGCTGGGCGACGAGCCGTACGCGAGCTGGACCGTCCACTACTGGCTCTTCGCCACCGCCTGGCTGGCCGCCGGACGCGGCGTTCTGCACGTGGCGCACCTGAGAGCCCGCAGCAAGGGAGAGGGAGTGCGGGACACTCTGATCGTCGGCGCCGGAAGGATGGGCAACGTGGTGGCGCGGCGACTGCTGGAGCGCCCCGAGCTTGGCCTGCGGCCGGTCGGCTTCCTCGACAAGGATCCGCTCGACGTCGGGCCGGCGGCGGCGGGCCTGCCGGTGCTGGGCGCGAGCTGGGACCTCGATCGCATCATCGCCGAGCATCGCGTCCAGCACGTGATCGTGACCTTCTCGACCGCTCCTCATCACGTCCTCCTCACTCTGGCGCGGCGCTGCAGAGAGCTGGGGGTGTCGGTGTCGATGGTGCCGAGGCTTTTCGAGATCGGCGGCCGGCGCACGACCGTTGAGCATCTGGGCGGCGTGCCGCTGGTATCGGTCGACCCCACCGACCCGAAGAGCTGGCAGTTCGCGGTCAAGTACGCGATCGACCGGATCGTGGCGACGACCGTCCTGCTGGTGACGCTTCCCCTCCTCGTGGTGGTGGCGCTGTCGGTCAAGCTGACGATGGGATCCCCGGTGCTCTACCGGCAGACGAGGGTCGGGCGCGACGGGCGCCGCTTCGAGATGCTCAAGTTCAGGACGATGAAGGGGGACCCGGTGCTGGAGGGCGAGGCGGACGCCGGCTGGGCACTGGAGCAGATCCGCTCCCACGGCATGACTCCGCTGCCACAGCTGCAGGTGGGTGCAGTCGAGGAGGCGCTTGCCGCGGCCGCCGACGATCGGCGCACGCGGCTCGGTCGCATCCTGCGCTTTTTTTCTCTCGACGAGCTGCCCCAGATCGTCAACGTTCTCAAGGGCGAGATGTCGCTCGTGGGCCCCAGGCCCGAGCGTGCCAACTACGTGCAGCACTTCGAGGGAGCTGTCTACCGTTACGGCGATCGCCATCGGGTCAAGTCCGGGATCACGGGCTGGGCGCAGGTCAACGGGCTGCGCGGTGAGACGTCACTCGCCGATCGCGTCGAGTGGGACAACCACTACGTCGAGAACTGGTCTGCTGGGCTCGACCTCAAGATCGTCCTGATGACGATCTGGTGCGTGCTGCGCGGCGAGCACGAGAAGGAACCGGAGTAACAACAGCCGGTAGCTGCGTCATCTAGACCCGAGCTGGGTGCCCATTGCAAGGCGGGCACGAAGCGTCTGATTCAGGTATGGGACCGGTTGGAAGCCCTCTGGGGCGCGCCAAACGGGGGGCCATCCTCCGTTCGGGGGATACGACGCACGCGTTCGCGCGTCGAAAACAAGAGTGTGGAAGGCGCATCCAGACGCGGCAGCCGCGACCGCTTCGGTCGCTATCTCTGCGCGGCGCTCTTGCTGGGGCTCGGATTCTACGTCGTGGATCGTGCCCTGCTGGGCAAGTGGAGTCCCGACACGGTGCTCCACACACCACTCGTCGCGATCATCGGGGCCACCGTGATAGTGCTCGTGATAGCGCGGCTCTTCCTGAGCCTGCGCGAGAACGCCAGCAAGGAGGGGCAGCTGGTGGTCGGGCGTGACCGATTCCGCGCGGCGTTCGACGACGCGCCGGTGGCGAAGGTGACGGTGAGCCTGGAGCCTGAGGACCTCGGACGCTACGTCGACGCCAACTCGGCCTTCTGCGAGTTGGTGGGCTACACGCTGGAGGAGGTTAAGCAGATGACCGCCGTCGACCTGACCGTGGACGAGGACACCGAGCACACCCGTACGTCCATGCTCGAGATGGCAAAGGGCAGCGTCGATGTGGTGGAGCTCGAGAAGCGCTACCGACGCAAGGACGGAAGGACGGTCTGGGCCCTGATCAGCGCCTCGATGACGCACGACGCCACCGGCAAGCGCAGGTACGCGCTCGGCCACGTCTATGACATCTCACGCCGCAAGCTGGCCGAGGACGAGCTGCGAAGCAGCGAGCAGCGCTACCGCGAGATCGTCGAGACCACGAGCGAAGGCGTCTGGATGCTGGACGCAGATCACAGAACGACGTTCGTGAACCGGCGCATGGCGGAGATGCTCGGTTACGAGATCGAAGAGCTGCTCGGCAGACTGCCGCGGGAGTTCGAGCCATCGGATGCGGCGGAGGAGACAAGTGTGGCGCTTGAAGAGCGGAGTCGCGACTCCGGCGGCCAAGTGGAGCGCGTCTACTTGCGCAGGGATGGGTCGAAGATCTGGACCCTGAACTCGATGACCGTCATCAGGGGCGAGGACGGCAGCTATCAGGGGGCGCTCGCGATGGTGACCGACATCAGCGACCGGAAGGCGGTCGCGCGCAGGCTGATGGAGGGCGGCCGCCTGCTCGCCGAGACCCAGCGGCTGGCCCATCTCGGGAGCTGGGAATTGAGCCTGACCGACAACTCGGTTCAGTGGTCGGAGGAGACCTTTCGCATCTTCGGCCTCGAGGACAAGGGCTTCGGCGGCACCTTCGAGGCGTATCTCCAGCTCGTGCATCCCGAGGACAGGGTCCGGATCGTGTCCGAGCTGGAATATCTGGTGACCCAGCGTGGGCCGTTCGAGTACGAGACCCGCATCGTGCGGCCCGGCGGTGAGGTGCGGATAATCGAGACCCGGGGCGAGATGGTGCTTGAGGGTGACGTGCCGGTGGGCATGTTCGGAACCGCGCTCGACGTGACCGACCGCCGTGGTGCCGAGGACGAGATTCGCCGCAGCCATGCACTCAGCAGCGCGGTTGTCGAGTCAGCGCTCGACGGTGTCGTCGTCATCGACAGCGAGGGCCGCGTCACGGAGTTCAATCCAGCCGCAGAGGCGACCTTCGGCTACACGCGGGAGCAGGCGTTGGGCGCCGAGCTGGCGCAGCTGATCATCCCACCACACCTGCGGACCCGGCATCGCGAGGGCCTTGCCCGCACAATCGAATCCGGAGAAGCGACGCGGCTCGACCAGCGCGTTGAGTTGGAGGGGATGCGCGCCGACGGCACCCTATTCCCGGTCGAGATCGGAATCGCACGCGTCAGCGACGACCCACCCACCTTCACCGGCTTTATGCGTGACATCAGCGAGCGCAAGCGATCAGAGCGCGAGTTGGAGCTGCGAGCCGAGCAGCAGGGCGCCGTGGCGACGCTGGGACGCGAGGCTCTCGCCGAGGCGGACATCGAGCAGTTGATGGAGCAGGCCACCGGAGCGGTCGCAAGAGTCCTTGGGGTCGAGTTCGCCAAGGTGCTGGAGCTGTCACCGAACGGGACCGAGCTGGTGCTGCGCGCGGCTGTCGGCCTTCCCTCGGGGCTCGTCGGCGTCAGCACCGTGTCTGCCGGCACCGACACCCAGGCGGGTTACACGCTCACGACCAAGAATCCGGTGATCGTCGAGGATCTGGGGTCGGAGAGCCGCTTCCACGGGGCGACGCTGCTGCACGACAACGGCGCAGTGAGCGGCATCAGCGTAGTGATAGACGGGTCGCATGGGGCCTTCGGAGTGATCGCCGCGCACAGCACGCACTCGCGCCGCTTCACGGTCGACGAGGCGCATTTCATGCTCTCGATCGCCAACGTGCTGGCGGCGGCGATCGGACGGAAGCGCGCGAACCAGCTCGAGGTACGGCTCAACGAGGCACAGCGGCTCGAGAGCGTCGGTCAGCTTGCCGGCGGAATCGCCCACGACTTCAACAACCTGCTCTCGATCATCATCAACTATGCGAGCTTTGCCATCCACGGGCTGGACGACCACGAGCAGGCGCGAGAAGACCTCAAGGAGGTCGAGAAGGCCGCGAAGCGGGCCGCCGAGCTGACGCGCCAGCTGCTCACCTTCAGCCGCCGCGAGCTGGTGGCGCCCGAGGTTGTGGACATGAACCAGCTGGTGACCGACACCGAGAGCCTGCTGCGGCAGGCGGTTGGAGAGCAAATCAACTTCCGCATGTCGCTGTCGCCGGACCTGTGGCGGGTCAAGACCTGGTCGGCGCAGTTCGAGCAGGTGCTGATCAACCTGACCTTGAATGCGCGTGACGCGATGGCAGACGGGGGCGAGCTGGAGCTGCGCACCGACAATGTCGAGCTCGACATGCGGGTCGTGAACAGCGGTTTCGAGATCCCGCCCGGCCGCTATGCGTGCCTCACGGTCTCCGACACCGGCTCCGGGATGGCGCCCAAGGTGGTCGCGCGCGCGTTCGAGCCCTTCTACACGACCAAGGCACAGGGCAAGGGAACCGGCCTCGGCCTGGCGACCGTCTACGGAACCGTCAAGCAGGCCGGCGGCTTCATCGACCTCCACAGCGAGGTCGGAACCGGCACGACGCTGAAGATCTACCTGCCGGCGACCGACGCCGAGGCTGAGGCGCCGGTGCCCGAGCCGCCGGAGGAGCGCCTGATGGGCGACGGCGAGCGGATCCTGCTCGTGGAGGACGAGGACTCTCTGCGTACGGTGGCGAAGCGCGTGCTGTCCGGAGCCGGCTACACCGTGGTGGAGGCGAGCGGCGGCCCCGAGGCGCTGACGCTGATGGGCGCCGGGGCGGATGGTCCCTTCGACCTGCTGCTGACGGACCTGGTGATGCCGGAGATGTCGGGCATGCAGCTTGCGGCCGAGGTCAGGGGCTCGTACCCGGACACCCATCACCTCTACATGACCGGCTACTCCGACGAGCTGGTGAGCCGCACCGGAAACGTGAAGGCTGCAGGGCCCGTGCTGAAGAAGCCGTTCAGCGCCGCGGAGATGCTGCGCAAGGTCAAGATGGCGCTCGACGCAGAGCCCGGAGACCACAGCCACGGGACGGGGGAGGCGACCGCAAATGTCGCAGACTGAGCAACGGCCGGCGCCCACTCCCGAGCGCGTGCTCGTGGTCGACGACGAGCCGGCGACGAGACGGCTGCTGGGTCGCATTCTCGTGGGAGCCGGATACGAGTGGGCAGAGGCAGCGGACTCCGAGCAGGCATACCGCGCGCTGAATGAGCACGACTTCGCGCTCATCCTGTCGGACGTCAAGATGCCGGGCGACTCGGGAATGAATCTGGTGAAGCACGTGCTCGCCGAGCACCCGGACCTGGCCGTCGTGATGGTCACCGGCATCGACGACCCGGCGCTGGCGGCGCTGGCGCTCGACTACGGCGCCTACGGCTACATCATCAAACCCTTCAGCCCGAGCGAGATCACGATCGCTGTCGCCAATGCGCTGCGCCGGCGCAAGCTGGAGATCGAGAACCGCGCGCACAGGGAGATGCTGGAGCAGATCGTGCGCGAGCGCACGGCGGCGCTGGAACGGTCCGCGGGCGACCTCAAGCTGAGCAGGGAGGAAACCATCCGCCGGCTGTCACAGGCGGTCGAGTTCAGGGACGAGGAGACCGGCCATCACACCGAGCGCGTGAGTCGCTACTGCGAGCTGCTGGCCGAGCTGGAGGGGCTCGATGGTGAGCTCGTTGGGACTGCGAGTCCCATGCACGACGTCGGCAAGGTCGCCGTACCGGATCGCATCCTGCTCAAACCGGGGAAGCTCAGCGACAAGGAGCGGCGGGAGATGGAGCGCCACACCGTGGTCGGCCACGAGATCCTGAGCGGCTCCGGCAGCGACCTGCTGGACCTGGCGGCGTCGATCGCCTTCACGCATCACGAGAGGTACGACGGAAGCGGCTACCCACAGGGGTTGAAGGGCGAGCAGATACCGGTCGAGGGGCGCATCGCCGCCATCGCCGACGTCTTCGACGCGCTCACGACCGATCGCGTCTACCGCCCGGCGTACACGTTCGAGCAGGCGGTCCAGATGATGACCGAGCAGCGCGGCCGCCACTTCGACCCCGATCTGCTCGACCATTTCCTTGCAGCGCTCGACAAGATCGACGCAATTCGGCTCCACCACGCGGACCCAAGCCCGCATCTAGCCGGACGTTAGATTTCCGTCCATGATCGGGTCGCGCGGACGGGCGCGGTCGGACCGCGGCTGCCGGCGAATCGTTGTCAGCGCCGTGGTGCCGGCGCCGCCGGAGACGGTGTTCGGGTATCTGAGTGTGCTGGACAACCATTGGGAGCTGATGGCCGGCTCGGTCCAGCGGCTCGACTCCGACGACAGCTGGTCACTGGTGCGATTGAGCGGCCCGTTCGGGATCAGGCGCACCGCTCACACCCGCCTGATGGAGGCCGATCCGCCGCGACTGATGGTCGGCTCGGCCGAGGTGGGCTCCGGCGCACGGGGGACGGTCAGCTGGTCGCTGGCGCCCGCGGGCGCCAGCACACACGTCGAGCTGGCGGCGACGGTCGATTGCGCCGCCCTCCGTGAGCGCCTGCTGCTGGAGCTCGGCGGCCGCGCGTGGTTTCGGCGCCGCTTCCGCCACGCGCTCTCGGAGCTGCAGCGGCGCTTCGGCTAGGAACCGATGCTCGTCACCCGCCTGCGGTCTCGCTGACGAGTAGCTCGAGCACCGCCCGCATCCCACCGCGCCTGTGTGCGGCCCGTTGGCGAGCGGCTCCATCGCCTTCGGCCAGGATCCGCTCTATGCCAGCGAGCGCGTGCTCGGAGCCGAGCTCGCGCGCGTGCGGCCGCGCCAGATCGAGCGCGCTGCGCGCGACGTCGCGCAGCGGGCGCATCGACCCCTCGTGAAGGATGGTCGCCTCGATGCCGTCGCGGCTGGCGCGGAAGCTCGACTCCGCGATCACCTGTGACGGCGGCGGCGCCGCCGCCGGCGCCCGCTCCGCCTCGTGCCGCGCGAGGCCCTGCGCCAGCGCTGTCAGCCCGGCCACGCGCTCGAGCGAGCTCTGCGCGTCCATCTCTCTCAGCTCGATCGTGCCCAGCCGCGGTTGCAGGCGCAGGTCCCACCAGACGAAGGTGTAGTCGTCCAGCCCGCCCGCCTCCGTCACCGACTGCACCAGCCCGGCGTACTCGTCGAAGCTGGAGAAGGAGGGAGGCACGCCGCGACCCGGAAAGGAGCGCACGAGCGAGAAGCGCGCGCTCGCCAGGCCGGAGTCGACGCCGAACCAGCAGGGCGAGTTGGCGCTCAGGCCCTGAAACAGCGGCAGGTGCGCGCGCAGGCCGTTGAACGCCCGCACCGCTGTGTCCGGGTCCGGCACGCCGACGTGGACGTGCAGTGCGCACTCGGGCGTGCGCCGGAACAGTCCCCGCATCTGCTCCGCCACGCGCCGGTAGCGCTCGGAATCGACCAGCCGCACGTCCCCGAACCGCGCGGTGGGGTGGATGCCGGCTCCCAGCAGGGTGGCGCCTGCCTGCGTTGCTTTGCCTCGCAGCCCACGCAGCGCCGCGGCCGCCTCCGTGGCCGAGCGCAGCGGCGGGGAGCGCAGCTCCAACTCCGAGGCGTAGGCCTCGTGGCCGGCGGCCGGCTGACCGGCGTCGATGGCTGCCAGCACCTGCTCCGAGCTGTTCGTGAGCTCGTACGAATCGGGGTCGACCAGGAACAGCTCCTCCTCCGCCCCAACGGTGAAGGGGTCGCTGCTGCCGAAGCGGTGCTCCACGTCAGCGCCCCAGCGCGGACCGGGCCGCGACCCTGCCGAGCACCAGGGCCGCTGCCAGGCCGCTCGCATAGCCGCCCGTCGCGATGCCGCCCACGTCCGCTCCGCATGCGAACAGCCGCTCCGCCGCCTGCCCGCTCTCGTCAACGCGAAGGCCACCGAGGGTGGTGGTGATGCCGGCCACTACCTCCACCGTATGGGATCCGTCGCGGCTGGTGACCGGAGCGCCCGCGCGCCGTGCGGCCTCCACCATCTCGGCCACCGTGCGGCCACGGACGGTCTGCTTCATGGCATCGGCATCGACGCTGTAGAGGGCTCGCGCGTTCGGCTGTCGGGCGGTCCACTGCACGACGTCGATCTCGGACCAGGTGCGGGTGCTGAATCGCTCCCCGCGCAGGTTCGTGACGGTGGCGTGCTGCGCGTAGAGCTGCGCCAGCGAGACGAAGTCGCGCTCGCCGATGCGCGCCGGCGGCGCGGGCATGTTGCGACCGTAGAACTGCTCCAGGCCTGTGCTCAGCTCAACGCCGGCGGCGAGGCCCAGACGCAGGCCGTCGCCGTCGCAGTGAGGCGCGGCCCGCAACATCAGACTCTCCGCCTCGGCGGTGATGTGACTGGCGACCAGCGATCGCGAGGCTGCGAAGCCGCCGCCGGCGAGGATGACCGGCGTGTCGCCGCGAGGCAGCTCGCGCAGCGGGACGCCCAGCTCGATCCGGCCGGCTGCGCGAGCCAGCGCGCTCGTCATGCCGGCGGGGTCGAAGCGGACCCCGGTCGTCAACGGGTTACCGGTCGTGCGCTCGAGCGCGGGGGAGCCGAGCGACTCCAGCCACCTGAGGTCGTCGTCGAGCCGCTCGAACACGAGCCGTTGAAGCGCCGCGTCACCGTCCGGGCATTCGCGGCGAAAGTCCTCGAGGCGGCGATGCCGCCAGATCACGCCGCTCGAAAGCCGCATCGAGCCACCGGCGCGGTCCGTCTTCTCGAGCAGCCGCACGGACGCGCCGTGAGAACGCGCCTCGGCGGCCGCCACCAGCCCGGCCATGCCGGCACCCGCGATCACGACGTCCGCCCTCTCCGTATGCATTCGAGTCTCGTCGACGCTCGTTCAGGATCCAAGCGAGAAGCCGGCGTGCGTGCCCTCTATACCAGCGAGAAACTCGCCTTGTGCTCTACGTACTCGATCCGGATCCCGTTCGGCCCGCGCACGAAGACCGCGAAGGTGTTGGGGGCATCGCGCACGTCCTCGACCTCGAGGCCGGTGTCGCGCGCCCAGTTGAGCCAGTACCTGCCGGAGTCAACAAGCACCGCGATGTGGTTCAGAAGCGGAGACGCCGATTCGCCGGCCGGGCCGGGAACCAGCTCGATGCGCTTGTCGCCCGCCCTCAGTTCGTCGCCGTCGAGCGAAAATCCCAGCAGGGTCAGGCCGACGCGCGTCAGGTCGGGGTCCGGCACCTGCAACACGACGTGGTCGATGTCGTAGTCGACCGGCCCGTTGCCCGACTCGACCAGCCCCAGGCCCAGCCGCTCCGGTCCCTCGAACAGAGCCAGCGAGTCCCCGCTGCGCTCGATCTGGATCTCGACCGGCAGCTCGCCGAGCGCCTGTTCCAGGTCGCCGACGCGCAGCACCACCCGTTGGAGCGGTTCCGGCTCGCGCTCGCCCTCCGCCGCGAACAGGGTCAGCTTGCCCCGACGGGCGTCGGCGCCCACCAGCGTAAAGGCCTCGGTGCGCTCGATCTCGTGCATGCCGAGGTGCGCGCACAGGAACTCCGCAAGGGTGTCCCTGTCGCGCACCCAAAGCGCGACGTGGTCGAGCGCTCCGAGCTGCGTGGTGGGCGCCACCGCCATCGGCTACTTCGACCTGGAGCCGCTGCGAGCGGCCTTGGAGCGGGAGCCGCGGGACGCCGAGCTCGCCTTCGAGCGGGAGCCGCGGGACGCCGAACTCGCCTTCGAGCTTGTGCGCGCGCGTGCGGACGTGGCGCCGCGAGCCGGCGAGGAGCCGCTTTTCGAGGAGCTCTTGCTGCGCGGTGAGCTGCCCGAGCGCGAGCGGCTCGACGCGGCGGTGCGGCGGGAGCCGCCGCTGCGTGCGGATCCGTTTCGCGACGCCGTGGAGCGCCTGCGGCCGCCGTTGCGCTCGGAAGCCGGGATCTCTTCCTGAACGACCTCCTTGGCGAGCATCGGGATCACCCGCTCGAGGAATGAGGCCATCCGCTCCTCCTGGCGGCGGATGCCACGTGCCAGGCGAGCCGTGTCTCTGTCACCGACTGCGTTCGCCACGGTCTCGATCGAGGTGTACTGAGCGATCTCCTCGGCCTCCGAGGAGTACTCGGTCTTGGCGTTCTTGAGCTGTCGCTCGCTCTCGCCGGTCCCGCGCACCGCATGCAGCGATCCCTGAGCCAGGGCGACTCCCTTCATCACGATCTCCTCGGCCTTGCCGGCTGCCTCGGACACGATATCCGGGCCCGGGACGGCGACCGGCTCGGGCGTGCCGCCGAGCTGCTTGATGCGGCGCTCGACGTCGCGTGCATGGCCCTTCGTCTCGCGCAGGTGCTCCTGCAGCCGCTTCTTGTATGTGGGACGAGTCGCCATGCCTATGTGCGCCTCCAACGCCGTCTCGAGCTGCTTCTCCTTGCCAAACGCCTCGTTGAGGTACTGCACGAGCTTTGCCTCACGGGCTCTCAGTTCGGCCATCTCGGACCTCCTTTGTAATCGATGTCGCGCCGCATGGAGCCGACGCCAACCCAAGCTGCCGAGCGCGAGCGCCATCGACGCGAAGCGCGAGTTCACAGCCTCGCTTCCCCATACCCCGGGAGGAGCTTGCGAAACGGCGCCGTGAACGACTGGGCTTTTCCGCGTTGGCGGTTTCCGTTTACGGCATCGGGAATAACGGCGGTAGGCAGAAACAGTCGTCCAGAGGAGGAAGAAGATGCCGGCCATCCGGGAGAGGCCCTCGACATTGCGCCGCTCTTCGAGCAAGGCCCAACGCACATGGGCGTTTCAAAAAAACTCACTCCCCGGCCGAAGCGGCTCTCGGCGGCGTCGGTAGGGCCGCGATCCAAACGGGCATCCTCCGACCCGGAGGAGCTAGTCTTGTGGCCTGGCACTGGCCTGGCACCCAGAGAGTGGGCAACCAGACCTCGCCCGTCGCTTGCCGGGGCACCATCGGAAAGACGACCTACCTGCGGCCGGCGGTTTTCACAGGCCTGCGTGAAACCGGGCCGAGGAGCAACACATGCCATCTGAGGCAAGAAGCGAATTCGGTAACACGGCTCCCGATCCTCCGACGGGAAAGCTTCGGGCTGCAATATCGAACGCGATCGTGCAGCTCTACAGCGAGCATTACGGCAAGGGGCCCACGAAGTGCAGGACCTTCACGTTGGGTGATCTGATCGTCACCGTGCTGGAGGACACCTTCACGACCGTCGAACGGACGCTGGCCGACCAGGGCAGGGCGGACAGTGTGCGGGACGTACGCATGACCTTCCAGGTTGCAACGGCGGATCGCTTCAGGAAAACGGTAGAGGAGCTGACCGGGCGATCCGTCCGCTCCTTCGTCAGCGCGGTGGACGTGGAGAACGAAATCGCGTATGAAGTGTTCCTACTGGCTCCGTCCACGGACGGCAATCGGGCCGGCGACAGCCTGGATACTTGACGATCACTCCTGCGAACGAGCCGGCCGCGGCCTCGAGGCCTGCGATCGACCGTGCCGTGCTCGGCATCCTGGCCGATGCCGAGCCTCTCGAGCTGGCTGCTCCACGGATCGTCGCGTCTGTCGGGGTGGAGATCGGGTGGCACGCCGCATCCCTGCTGCTGGTGGGAGAGGGCGCCCAGATGCTCCACGCCGCCGCCACCTGGCATGCGCCCACGATCGAGGGTGGAGAGTTCGGGCGTCAGACCACCCAGATCCGATTCGGGCGGGGTGTCGGCCTGCCGGGGCGGGTCTGGGACAGCGGCCAGCCCCAGTGGATACCCGACCTCACCGACGATCCGAACTTTCCACGCTCGGCGGCCGCCGCGAAGGCGGGGCTGCACGCCGGCTGCGGCGTCCCGCTCCCTGGGAGAGCGAGTGTCGTGGGGGTGCTGGAGATCTTCCATCGGGAAGTTCTCGATCCGCAGCCCGAGGTGATCGACACGCTTGCATGCGTGGCGCCGGAGATCGGCGCCTACATCGAGCGTCAGCAGGCCGAGCAGGCGCTTCGCCGCAGCGAGGAGCTCAGGGCGGCGATCCTCGAGTCGGCGTTCGACGCGGTGATAGGTATGGACCACGAGGGGCGCGTGATCGAGTTCAACCGCACCGCCGAGCGCATGTTCGGATACGACCGTGCCGACGCGATCGGGGCGCGGCTGGCCGAGCTCGTCATCCCGCCGAGACTGCGCGAACGCCACCATCGCGGCGTCGCACGCTACGTGGCCACCGGCGAGGGCCTGCTGGTCGGGCGCGGGCCCGTCGAGCTGACCGCCATGCGCGCCGACGGAAGCGAATTCCCGGTTGAGTTGGTGCTGACACGCATCGGCGACTCGGACCCGCCGGCGATCAGCGCCGCGGTGCGCGACATCAGCGAGCGCAAGCGAGCCGACCAGCGGGCGACCAGACTCGCTGCCATCGTCGAGTCGACGCACGACGCCATCGTGGTGGCCGACCCCGACGGCACGATAGTGATCTGGAACAGGGGTGCGCAGAGGATGTATGGCCACACGGCGCAGGAAGCCATCGGCCGGCCCATGTCCCTGATCGTCCCTCCTGAGCGCGTGGACGAGATCGCCGCTCTCGAGCAGGCCGTACGGCGAGGCGAGCGGGTCGAGTCGCACGAGACACAGCGACTGCACAAGGACGGCAGCCGCGTCGACGTCTCCCTGACCCTGTCGCCGATCAGCGACGCAGGAGGCAGTTTCGACGGTATCGCGGGCATAGCGCGCGACATCCGTGGCCAGAAGCGCACCGAGTCGATCCTCAGGTTCCTGGCGGACGCCGGCGTTGCGCTCGAAACCTCGAACGACCTCGAGGTCACGCTCCAGCAGGTCGCGGAGCTGGCCGTCCCGTTTGTCGGCGACGGCTGCATGGTAGACCTGCGCGACGAGGCCGGAGGCCTGCATCGCATGGGAGCAGCGTCCGTGGCCCCGGCCTTCGAACCGGTGCTGAAGCGACTTCAGCAGCACGCCTTCAATCCCGAGGGACAACACCCGATAGCCCGCGCGGCAAGAAGCGGCACCCTTCAGGTGGTGGACGAATTCAGTGACGATCTTCTTCGCGACATAGCGGAGGGCGACAACGAATACCTCACGGCCCTGCGCGACTGGCCCGCAACCGCCGCCGTGGTGGCGCCTCTGGTTGCGCACGGCCGCATCCTCGGCACCATCGCCGTGGCGTCCTTCTCGCGCGAGCGGACGTTCGACCAGCAACAGATCTGGCTGATCGAGGAGCTGGCGCGCCGCGTTTCGACGGCGGTCGACAACGCGCGCCTATACAGCGAGCGCTCCACCGCCACGGCCGGCACGGACGACCGCTAGCGGTCGTCCGCCCACCAACGCTGGCGCGCCGGGTCACGCGGCGGTCTCGAGGCTCTCCAGCTCGCGCATGCGTGCCAGCCGTGAGAGCGCATCGGACTCGAGTTCGCGCACCCGCTCACCCTCGGTACCGAGCTGGCTGGCTACCTCGTCGATCGACCTCGGGTCCGGCTGTCGTACCCTCTGGCATGTATGAACCGAGGCGATCCGCGGGGATGACGGCACCCATGCCCGCTGACGCACGCGCGAAATCATCCGGAAGCGAGCTCGAGCCGCAGCGTTCCGGCGGACGCCCACTCGAGTCCGTGCCGGTGCTGCGGGTGCGTGGGGGAGAGGCAGGCGGCGCATCGGATTTCGTCGCGGCGGAGGAGCCGCTCGAGGTCCAGCTCGACGGCCGCGCGGTGGCGGTCACGATGCGGACCCCCGTGCCGGGGCAGGACGCTGAGCTCGCGCTCGGCTTCCTGCTTGGCGAGTCGATCGTCGTGCCGGACGACGTCGCGGGCGTCAATGAGTGCCGTGCGGGCGAGGACGACGGCGGCATCGCCGACGTGCGGCTGCGGCCGGGCCGCAAGGCGGCCGAGGGCTGGCAGCGAAGCTTCTACACCACCTCCTCATGCGGAATCTGCGGCAAGGCGAGCATCGACTCCGTGCTTCAGGCGTCAGAGCCGGTCGGGCGGGGGCCCTCGATCGGCTCCGAGACGCTGTTCACGCTGCCGCAGGCGTTGCGCTCGTCCCAGCGAGTGTTCGAGCGTACCGGCGGACTTCACGCCGCCGCGCTTTTCGACTCGGCAGGCGAGCTGCTCGTGGCGCGCGAGGACGTCGGCCGGCACAATGCCGTCGACAAGGTCGTCGGCCGCAGCGCGATGAACCGGCTGCTGCCGCTCTCCGAGCATGTCCTGCTGGTGTCGGGCCGCGCCTCGTTCGAGATCGTGCAGAAGGCGCTGCTCGCCGGGGTGCCGATCGTGGCCGCGGTCTCGGCGCCCTCGAGCCTGGCCGTGCGGCTGGCACGCGACTCGAACATGACGCTGGTCGGCTTCCTGCGGGAGGACGGCTTCAACGTCTACGCCGGCCGCGAGCGGATTCTGCACCGATAGCCCCCGGCCGCGCGCCACTCCTTGTGAAGCCCTCAGCCCGTTTGTCCGCAAATTGCGCGATTGCGGTCGCGGCTCGCCGGAGCCCTCCACCGCCGTCGCTATCTTCCAGCGGGTGCCGAGCCGTGTTGCATCGAGGGACCTTGGCGTCGCGGCCGCCGTGCGCGTGTGCCGGCCCCTTGCCCTCTGCATCGTGGCGCTGGCGCTGCTTCCGGCCGCGGCGGCGGCAGAACCGACGGCCAGCTTCAACTACAGTCCCAGCTCGCCGCTGACGCTCGAACCGATCACGTTCTCGTCCACCTCGAGCTCAGGTGGGGGCGAGATTGCGTCACAGAGCTGGGACCTGAACGGCGACGGCACGTTCGGAGACGCCACGGGCCCGACCGCGATCCGCGCCTACAACCGTCCCGGTTCGCGCAACGTCAGCCTGCGCGTGCGTGACACGGCCAACGGCGAGTCGATCGCGACCGAATCCGTCTTGACCGGCAACCGGGCGCCGATCCCGTCGATCTCCATGCTTCCCGCCGAGCCCACGGCCGGCGCCGGGGTCACCTTCTTCTCGACCGCGACCGACCCCGACGGCTTCATCGCCTCCCAGGCATGGGACTTCGACGGTGACGGGAAGTTCAACGACGGCAGCAATGCCCTCGCGACCTGGACCTTCCCGTCGATCGGCGAATTCATCGTGCGACTTCGGGTGATGGACGACTTCACCGCTGCGTCGGTCGTGAGCATGGGCGTCAAGGTGACCGCGACCACGGTGACCCTGCAGACATCGAGCGGCCCGCGCCTGCTTCCCCTCTTGAGCCCGTTCCCGGTCGTTCGCATCAGCGGCCTCGTCAGGAAACGTGGCGTGCTGCTGCGGATGCTGTCGGTAAACGCGCCGCTCGGGTCCACCGTCATGGTCGGCTGCCACGGGAAGGGCTGTCCCTTTCGCCGCCGCACGCAGCAGGTGCGCGCGTCGGCAAGGAAGCCGCAGGTCCCGCGGCCGGTTCGCATTCGCCGCTTCGCGAAGCGGTTGTTGCGGGAGGGCTCAACGATCCGAGTCTTCGTCACCGGTCCTGGGTCCGTCGGCAAGTACACCCGCCTGCGGGTGCGACGCGGCAAGGTGCCTGCCCGCCTCGATCGCTGCCTGCCTCCCGGCGAGATCGCACCCATAGTGTGTCCCTAGAAGGCCAGCGCCCCCGCTAGGGGGTGAATAGGGACGAGCGCATAAACACGCTCTCGTCGCCATCGCCACAGGAGAGCGGGCAGCCGGCGCCGTAGCCGGTGCCGTTCGGCCCGGCGTCGTTGACGGTGATGCTGGAGAGCGAAGCGACCGTGCGGCCGCCCTCGCGAACGATCCCCGGCACCAGCGTGTCGAGCGTGGTCGACGCTGCGCAGCTCGAGCCCCGCACGGGGTCGGCGTTGGCCGTGCATTGAGCGGGCAGGTACCAGGACGTGTTCTGCATCGTCCCCGGGAGGCTCTGAAGCCGGCCGTTGAAGCTGTCGGTGAGGCGTATGCCATAGGCCCCCGCCACGCGCCCCGAATAGTCGGACCCGGCGCCGCCGGGGCAGGCCGCGTTCGCAACGCGGCAGCGCACGTCGGTTGCGCTCAGCGAGAGCTGCACGTCCGCCTCGTCCGCGCCCGTGGCCGGATCGCCGGGCAGCACCGAGAGGCGGCTGTTCCCGGCTCCGCGCCCGGCGGTGCCCGTCGTCAGAGTCGCCGACTCCTGGACCGGTGGGCTGCACGACGGGTTGTTGAGCGGCCCGACGTGACTCGAGTTGGGCGCATTGCAGGGAAGGAAGGCGGGCGCCAGCGGCACGACCAGCGGCGTTGCGCCGCTCGGGCGCGGATACCTGACCGCGACCTGCCGCACCTCGCCCGTGTTGAGCGCCGTGTAGTAGAGAGCGGGGCCGGGCCCGAACACCACGTCCGCCGGCCCGCCGGCGCTCGTGACAAAGCTTTGGACCGAAGTGACGTCGTCGCGGGCGGCGTTCACAGTCGCCCGGTAGATGACACTGGCGGAGTTGTCGCCGAAGAAGTACTGGCCCTGGTAGGGGCCGAAGCCCGCGCGCCCGAAGTCGCCGCCGATGACGGAGCGCCCCAGCGTTCCGATCGCGTAGGTGTAGATCGGCGCCACGTCGCCAGGCTGCATGCAGCCGGCCGGCTGGGTGCCCTCGCATCGCGGCCACGCGTAGTTGGCGCCGGACTGCAGGATGTTCAGCTCCTCGAAGTTGTTCTGGCCCACGTCTCCTATCCACAACTTGCCGGTCTGAGGATCAAAGCCCATCCGGAACGGGTTGCGGAACCCGCGCGCATATACCTCACCGCGGGCGCCGGGGGTGGTGAGAAACGGGTTGCCGGCTGCGGGCGTGCCGTCCAGCTCGAGGCGAAGGATCTTGCCCTCCAGGGCTCCGAGATCCTGTGAGTACGGATTTGTCGAGGTCCCGGGCGCACCGTTGACGTCTCCCACGCCCGTGTCACCGACGCTGACCCAGAGCTTGCCGTCGGGGCCGATGCGAAGCGTTCCGCCGTCATGGTTGCCATTGATGGTGCGAATGCCGCTCAACAGCTCCACCAGCGAGAGGGGGTCGACAGTGCTGCCGGTCAGCGTCACGCGCACGACCTGATTGAAACGCCCGGTCGAAGTTCCGCAGCCACCGGCGCCGGGCTTGGTCCGGTACAGGTATATGAAGCCGTTGCTGGTGAAGCTCGGGTCGACGGCCACGCCGAGCAGGCCCATCTCCGAGCTGCTGCAGACGGTGAGCGTGATCAGCGTCTGCTTGCTCTGGCCGTCGACCAGCACCAGCGCACCGCCCTTCTGGGTGACCAGCATGCGGCCATCCGGCAGGAAGGCCAGCGCGGTGGGCTGGGCGAGGCCGGTGGCGACGGCGGTGTCCGAGAAGCCCGGGTCGGTGACCGTGCCTGCCTGGGACGTGCCGGGAAACAGCAGCAGGAAGAGCGCCATCACGAGCGCACCACGTCTGATCAGAGTCACGGGTTGGACCTTTGTCCTGGACAAGACCGCTTCGGGCCTATGGAGCGAACCAGCCGGCGCGCTGGTACGGCTTCTCGTCGCCCGTCCCGCAGGTGGGCGGGCAGTTGATCTCGGTCGGGACCGTCGACTCGTACGTGCCGTCGGGGCCGGGGTCGAGGATCTGGAACGACAGTAGCTCGAACGACCCGCGCTGCAACTCCCTCACGGTGCCCGGCATCCAGGTGTCGAGCGATGTGTTGGTGCTGCAGTTGGAGCCCGGAGGCCCAGGAGCGTTGGTCGCGCATTGCGAAACGAACGTGATCGCGAAGTCCTGCACGGTCGCCGTGGTGCAGGGCGGCGCGCCCGTGCCGCTGGCGCACAGCGCCGGGTTGGCGTGATCGGTGAGGCGGACGTGGAAGTCGACCGCGTACTTGCCGCCGTAATCGGCTCCCGCCGCGGTGCAGCCCGGCGTACCCGAGCCAGGGCAGCTGACGTCGGTATTGGAGATCTGGAGCGTCGCGTCCTCGGAGTCGATCGCATCGGCCTGGTTGCACGGGGGCGTTCCGCCGTCGGTGCAGACGATGTCGAGGCGCACGGAGCCCGAGCCGGCGCCGGTGCTCGAGGTGGTCATCAACGGCGACTCCTGCACGGGCGGGCTGCACGAAGGCGAGCCGTAGGGTCCGATGTGGGTTGCGTTGGAGAGCACTCCACAGGCCTGGTAGGCGACCACAAGCGGCGAGCGCCAGGGGGTGCCGCCACCTGGGCGCGCGTGGGTTGCGAACGCTGTGCCGACAGATCCGACGGCGAGCGCCGCGGCCAGCGTCATCCACAGCACGACTCGCCTCCGGCGTGCAAAGAACCTCATGCCAAGAACCTCCCCATGGGCGGGCCTCCATTCCGTGAAGCCCCCGGGTTGAACCAAAAGACAGTCCCAGCGTAGCCGCTCTCGGCGGGTTCCGGCGCGACACTTCGGCCTGCGGGCGTCAGCGACAGCGCCGGTTATGCTCGTTTCGTGCCCGAGCGACCGACCGCCGCCACCAGTAACCCGCTCTCGCTGCTATGGCACGACATGCGAGCGGATCGTGCCGCCAAGGTCCCGTTCCCGCCCGGCGATTTGAGCTACAGCCTCAGGCGCACCGCTCGCTTCGACCGCGACCCGCTCTCGATGTTGCTCGAGGGCTACGAGCGTTACGGCCCGGTCTTCACGATCAAGATCTTCCACCACAACGCCGTCTTCATGCTTGGCCCCGAAGCCAATCACTACATGCTCGTCTCCCACGCCAAGAACTTCCTCTGGCGCAGCGGCCATCTCCGCGACCTGATCCCGCTCATGGGCGACGGGCTGCTGACCATCGACGGCACCTTTCACCGCACCCATCGCAGGCTGATGCTGCCGGCCTTTCATCGCGAGCGCATCGAGGCCGCGAGCGCGGTGATGCAGGAAGAGGTCGACCTGGCGCTCGATCAGTTGCGTCCCGGCGACGTCGTGGACCTCTACCACTGGACGAGACGGGTGGCGCTGCGTGTGGCGTTGCGGGCGCTGTTCGGCGTCGATCCGGACACGGCGCGCGCCGGAGGCGCCAACGCCGCCGACGAGTTCGAGTCGGCGCTGTCCTTCTATGGGCAGGTCTATCTGCTGCAGATCCTGCGCGGGCCGTTCACCCCCTTCGCGCGCATGAAGCGGGCTCGGCGGCGGCTGGACCGGCTCATATATGGAGAGATCGAGCGTCGGCGGGCGAGCGGAGAGCGCGGGGAGGACATCCTCTCAATGCTGCTCGACGCGCGTCTCGAGGACGGCCGCGCACTGGAACGGGAGCAGATCCGCGACGAGGTAATGACGCTGCTGTTCGCCGGTCACGACACGACCACCTCGACCGTGGCGTTCCTCTTCTACGAGCTGGCCCGCAATCCGCAGGTGCTGGAGGATCCGGGGGTGAGCGTCGAGATGATCGTCGACGAGACGCTGCGCAAGTATCCACCGGCATACATCGGGCCGCGCCGGTCGGTGGAGGCGTTCGAGTTCGGCGGCTGCACCGTTCCGGCTCACGCACACGTGCACTACTGCTCGTGGGCAAGCCACCACCTGCCGCACGTGTTTCCCGAACCGGAGCGCTTCATCCCTCAGCGCTTCAGCGAGGAGAAGAGGGCGAAGCTGCCGCCGGGCGCCTACGTGCCCTTCGGCGGAGGCTCACGGACCTGCATCGGCATGCGGTTCGGTCAGGCGGAGATCGCCGTCATCGCTCGCTCGATCCTGGAGCGCTACAGCCTGCAGCTCGAGCCCGGCTACGAGCTGGAGATCCGCCACGCTCCCACGATCTCGCCGCGACAGGGACTGCCCCTGATCGTGGCCGAGCGCTAGCGCCCGACCGAGCGCATCATCTCCTCGGCGTAGCGCTGCCCCGCCGGCTCCGGCAGCGCCGAGGCGATCTCCCGCTGCTCATCGTCTGAGAGCCGCACCTCGAGGGCGCCAACGTTCTGCTCGAGGTAGGGCCGGCGCTTGGTGCCGGGGATCGGCACCACGTCGTCTCCCCGGCTCATCACCCACGCCAGCGCCAGCTGCGACGGCGTCACGCCCTTCTCGTCGGCCAGCAGCTCGATCCGCGCCACCAGCTCCAGGTTCTTGCCGAAGTTCGAGGCCTGAAAGCGAGGTGAGAACCGGCGGTAGTCGTCCTCGGCGAGATCGTCGATCGACCGGATCGCTCCGGATAGAAAGCCGCGGCCCAGCGGCGAGTAGGCGACCAGGCCGATCTTCAGCTCTCGCAGCGTGGGGATCACCTCCTCCTCGATGTCTCGCGACCAGAGCGAGTACTCGCTCTGGACCGCGCTCAGCGGGTGCGTCGCGTGCGCTCGGCGGATCGTGTCGGCGCCCGCTTCGCTGAGCCCTATGAAGCGCACCTTGCCCTCCTCCACCAGCTCGGACATGGCGCCGACCGTCTCCTCGATCGGGGTCGCGGGATCGACACGGTGCTGGTAGTAGAGGTCGATGTGGTCGACGTTCAGCCGCCGCAGTGAGTCGTCGCAAGATCGCTTGACGTACTCGGGCCGGCCATTGACGCCGCGCGCGGTCGGATCGTTGGGGTCGCGCACGATGCCGAACTTGGTCGCCAGCACCACGTCGTCGCGGCGGTCGGCGATTGCGCGCCCGACCAGCTGCTCGTTGGTGTGCGGACCGTAGACGTCGGCCGTATCGAGCAGCGTGACGCCGAGCTCCAGCGCGCGGTGAATGGTCGCGGTCGACTGTTCGTCGTCGCGCTCGCCGTAGAACTCCGACATTCCCATGCACCCGAGCCCGATCGCGGAGACCGTCAGGCCTTGGGTTCCGAGTTGACGTTGCTCCATCGCGGGCAATCTTCTCAGAGCTGCGCTGCCTCAGCGGCTTACCCAGCCCGACAAGAAGACCGCGAAGCCGATGCCGGCGAGCAGCACTCCGATCCAGAAGATCGGCTCGCCACCTGAGACGTCGAAGACGGTGGCCGACATCAGGCTGCCGACCACGATCAGAGGCAGTCCGATCTCCCAGCGCCAGCGCACGGTCACGCGACCGCCGGGGGAGCGGAAGCGGCTGCGGCGGCTCGGCCGGCGGCTCCCCATAGGGACCGGTCTAGCCGTGCCGCACGGGCCTCTGCCGCAGGCCAGTCACGTCTCAGTCGTCCACGAACAGGTCGGCCACGAGCTGTGCCTCGGGGCCGCCATACGAATAGTTGCTGAAGTCGTCGACGCCCTCCTGGGCCAGGACGTCCTCGGCCAGGAAGAAGTTGCCCGTCGTCTCGCGACTGGGCCGGGTCACCACAGCGTAGGCCGCGTCGGCCATCAGCTCAGGGCTGCGCGAACTGGCCATCGCCTCCTCGCCGCCGAGCAGGTTCTGCACGGCCGCCGTCGCGATCAGCGTGCGCGGCCAGAGCGAGTTGAAGGCGACGCCGCGGTCTCTGAATTCCTCCGCCATGCCGAGCGTGCACATGCTCATCCCGTACTTGGCGATCGTGTAGGCGACGTGAGTCTTGAACCACTTCGGGTCCAGGCTGAGCGGCGGCGACATGGTCAGCACGTGAGGGTTCTCCGCCTGCTGGAGGTGGGGCACGCAGGCCTTGCTGACGAGAAACGTGCCACGCGTGTTGATGTCCTGCATCAGGTCGTAGCGCTTCATCGCCAGATCCTCGGTACCCGAGAGGTTGATCGCGCTGGCGTTGTTGACACAGATGTCGATGCCACCGAAGCGCTCGACGGCCTGCTCGACCGCGGCGAGGACCTGTGCGTCGTCGCGGATGTCGCCGACGATCGGCAATGCCTGGCCGCCTGCGTCCTCGATCGCCGCCGCGGCGGTGTAGACGGTGCCCTCCAGCTTGGGGTGCGGCTCAGCGGTTTTCGCGATCAGCGCCACGTTTGCGCCATCTCGCGCCGCCTTCAGAGCGATGGCCAGGCCGATGCCGCGACTGGCGCCGGAGATGAACAGTGTCTTACCCTCGAGGGGGGCGGCGGTGGCGCTCACGGGTCGCGACCGTATCCTTTGGCGCCCGTCATATCAACGGCTCGGGAGGCCCGATGGCGATAAACAATGGCAAGGCCGGAGCAGTCGAAGCGCCACAAGCCGGCGAAATCCGGCTCGCGCGAACCGCCGACGGATCGATCGCCTGGCGCGAGCTTGGGCCCTTGGACGAAGGCGCTGCCGGTGAGCCGCTGCTGCTGATCATGGGCTTGAGCGCGAGCTCGAGCATGTGGTACCGGCTGCTGCCGTGGGTGGCCCAGCGCCATCGCGTGATCCTGTTCGACAACCGTGGCACCGGCGGGTCGTCTGCAGTTCGCTCCAGGCTGAGCATGGACGACCTCGTCCACGACGCGATCGCCGTGCTCGACGACGCCGGAGTCGAGTCGGCGCACGTGATCGGCGCCTCGATGGGAGGCATGATCGCCCAGCACCTCGCGCTCGACCATCGCGAGCGCGTGCGCTCGCTGGTTCTCGCCTGCACGACCGCGGGCGGCCGAAGCGGTGCGCCTCCGTGGCGGCTGCTGGCCACCGTCGCGTTGCGCCCGTTGCTGGGGGTGCGGCGCACGTTTCCGGTCGTGGCTCCCGTCCTATACGCCAGGGCGACGATCAGGAGCACCCCGGATCGCGTCAAGGAGGATCTGGAGCTGCGGCTGGAGGACGCGACCTCACCGATCACCAGCTACGCGCAGATGGGGGCGATCGCAGGTCACGACACCCGTGAGCGCCTGCGCGAGCTGGAGGGCATCCCGACGCTGGTGGTGCACGGCCTCGAGGACGTGCTGGTGCCGCCCCAGCGCGGCCGCGAGCTCGCCGCCGGGATCCCCGGCGCGCGCCTGACATTGATTCCGGCCTGCGGCCACATCCTGATGACCGACGCCGAGCAGCAGACCGCCGAGGAGATCGTCGAGCACCTCGAGCGCTCCGCCGGGGCCGTCTCCGCCGCCTGACACCTGCGCGAGCGCTGCCCGAGACCTCCCTTGGGTTGGCTAGACGCGCTGGAGGTGGGTGTCCTTGAAGGCGCTCGGGTACTTGAGGCCATAGCCGAGCAGGCGGTCCATGCCGATGTGCGCGAGCCAGATCAGGGCGACCTGGACCGGAACGCCCGAGTCGGCGAGCACGCCCGTCACACCAAGGGCGATCGGGAACGTGAGCGTGTGCACGGCGTTGTATGCCAGCGCCCCGATTCGCGGCCCGGCACCGTAGGCGGCGAACGAGACGTCGGGCGCAAGGATCAACAGGATCAGCGCCAGCACGCCGTAGTCGGCATCGAAATACAGCGCGAGGGCGGCGGCGAAGACCGCCAGCCCCTCGAGGCGAAGCAGCACGTGGGGGAGTCGGTCGAAGGTCGGCAGCGGATCCTCCAGCGCCGAGCATCCCATCGGCGGCGGCCGGAAACCGGCTCAACGCACGAAGCGCAGCAGCACCTGAAGTGAAGACTCCGGCCCTGGCCACTTCTCGCGCACGAGCTGTTCGCCGCCGGCCCGCAACAGTGAGCGCAGCGCGATGGCGACGAGCACCGCATCGTCGAGCTGGCCGGCAACCGGGATGAAGTCCGGCACCAGGTCGATCGGCATCGCGAGGTAGGCGAGAACGGCCACCAGCATCGCCTTGTGGCGGCGGGGGAGACTGCCGTCCCCCAGCAGGCGACGCACGAGGACCAGGCAGTCCGGGATCAGTCCGGCGAGCGCCCGCGCCGCGCTGCGCCGGCCCGCGATCAGCAGCCAGACGACGAAGCCTGCGTAAACGACCAGCAGCGCGACCGCGCCCGCGAGCATCCACTTCGTCCCGGTCACAGGAGTTGACCGGCTGGTGCGGGCGACGGTTGCACGGTAGGGTCGGCGCCCGCCGTCGAGCCGAAGGGAAGGCTGAGCATGCTGCTCGTCATTGGTCGCGTCCGCTGTGCCGAGGAGCAGCGCGACGAGCTGGCCGCGCTGCTCCAGAAGATGCAGGATGACTCACGCCGTGAGGACGGCTGCCTCCGATACGGTTTCTTCGCGGCCGTCGAGGACCCGCTCAGCTTCGTCGCCGTCGAGGAGTGGGCCGACCGCGGAGCGCTCGACCGCCACTTCGCCGAGCCGCACCTACAGGAGTTCGCCCGTCGCCTGCTCGAGCTGATCCCGTCGCCCCCCGAGGTGGCGATTCACGAAGTGACCGGCGCGGAGCCATTTCCCGGTCGCTGAACCGGCTCCTTCAGCCGGCCATCGCCTTCTCCATGCGCTTTGCCATCTCGTCCGGCGGAACATCCTCGACGTGCGTGGCGACGTTCCACTTGTGGCCGAACGGATCCTCGAACTGGCCTGACCGGTCGCCGTAGAACTGGTCCTCCACATCGCGGGTGGAGCTGGCGCCATTGTCGATCGCACGCTTGAAGACCGCGTCGACGTCCTCGACGTAGACGGCGATCGTCACCGGCGAGCCGCCGAGCGCCTTTGGCCCGCGTACGCCCATCTCGGGATGCTCGTCGGACAGCATGATCACGGAGTCGCCGAGCTCCAGCTCGGCGTGCCCGACCCTTCCGCCGGGAGACGGCATGCGCATCCGCTCGCGGGTGCCGAGGACCTTGCCGTAGAACTCGATCGCTTCCGCGGCGCCGTCGATGGTGAGATAGGGGATGACCTGCGGGTATCCGTCGGGAATCGGCTTCACGTCTGCCATGGGATGCCTCCACTTACTCGGGTTACGGGACGGACCTTCGGCTGCTTCAGTGATGATGGTAGTCCTCGATCAAAGCGGGACAAGGCGGGTCGCGGCCGCCTTCCAGCTCGCGGTGACCCGGACGCCAGGGCGTAGAGCGAGGCGCTCGGCCGAGGGTTGGGTGATCTCGGCCGCGAGCTGCTGACCGGCCGCCAGGGCGACGCGCACCCGGTTGCCCAGAGTCGTGGTCGAGGTCACCTCGGCCGCGAGGTGATTCCTGGCCGAGCCGCCATGCCGCGCGCCGGCGGCCTCGATCTCGATCTCCCACGGGTAGACGCTGGCGGCGACGGGCCCGGCGGCGTGGTCTGTGCTGACGACCGTGCCGCCTCCATCGAGGTCGACCGTTGTCAGGCCGCTCTCGCCGGGGCGGGCGACTCCGGTCAGGACGACCGCGCCGGTGAAGTCGGCCACGAACGCCGAACCCGGCCGCGCCGCAAGCTCGCTTGCCGTCCCCTCCTGAATCACCCGACCGCGATCGATCACTCCGACCGAGTCGCCGAGCTGGGCGGCCTCCGAGAAGTCGTGCGTGACCAGCAGCGTGGGAACCTCCACCTCGTGCAGCACTTCGGCCAGCCCGCGCGCGGCGGCCGCCCGGGTGCGCGCGTCGAGCGCGGACAGCGGTTCGTCCAGCAATAGGGCCCGCGGGTTGCGCGCCAGCGCACGCGCGAGCGCCACGCGCTGGCGCTCACCGCCGGAGAGCGTGAGCGGGTACGCGCTTGCCAGGCTCCCCACGTCGAAGCGCTCCAGCAGTGCGAGGGCGCGGCTTCTGCGCTCGGCCCTTCGCATGCCGCGCAGCGGAAAGGCGACGTTGTCGATCACCTTCAGATGCGGAAAGAGCGCGTACTCCTGAAACAGGTATCCGCAGCGCCGCGACTCGGGCACCACGTCGATGCCCCGGTCGGTGTCGAGCCACACGTCCTCTCCGCACACCACGCGGCCGCTGTCCGGGCGCAGTAGCCCGGCGGCGATCCGCAGCACGCTCGTCTTGCCCGCGCCCGACGGGCCCGCAAGCGCAAGGCAGTGCCCGGGTTGCACGTTCAGCTGTACATCCAGCTCCATCTCGCCCAGCAGCGAGCGCGCATCAACTCGGAGCACGGCCTCCCAGCACCTCCACCCTGCTCACGAGCTTGACCGAGAGCAGGATCGCCGCGGAAACCGCGACCAGCACCGAGGACAGCGCCAGCGCAGCCGGGAAGTCGGTCGAGAAGCGGTCGTAGATCGCAAGTGGCACCGTCTGCGTGATGCCTCTGAACGAGCCGGCGAACATCAGCGTCGCGCCGAACTCGCCCAGCGCTCGGCCGAGCGCCAGCGCCGTGCCGGCGGCGAGCGATGGCATCGCAGCGGGGATGACGATGCGCGCGAACGTGCGCGCTTCCGATGCGCCCAGCGTGCGCGCCGCTTCCATCAATGTGCGGTCGACCGAGCTGAAGGCCGCCTGTGCCTGTCTGACGTAGAAGGGCGAGGCGACGAAGGTGAGCGCGACGACGACGCCGGCAGTCTCGAGAACAAGCTCGATGCCGGCGTCGCTGATCGCTCCACCGAGAATGCCCGTCGGGCCGACCGCCGCCAGCAGTGCGATGCCCGCCACCGCGGGCGGAAGCACAAGCGGCAGCTCGACCAGCGTGATCGCCAGCGCGCGGCCGGGGAAGCGGCGGGTTGCAAGGAAGTAGGCGGCCGGAGTCCCGATCGCCAGGATCAGAAGCAGCGCGATCGTGGTTGTCTTGAGGCTCAGCCAGAGCGCGTCGCGGGCGACCGGATCACCGAGGCTCTCGATCAGCTTCCCGGGTGAGCTGTCGACGAAGATCGCGACCACCGGCAGCGTCAGGAAGGTCAGCGCGACGGCGAACGCGACCACCAGCACGGCCGCGAACCACGGCCGGGGGCTCATTGTGCCTGCGGCGGTCCGAAGCCGGCGTCACGCAGAGCAGCGGCACAGTTGCCGGACCGCAACCCCCGCACGTACTTGCGGGCGGCCTTCGGTTGCCGGGCGCCTTGCACGACAGCTGCTCCGTAGACGACCACCGGTTGCAGGCTTCGCGCGAGCCTGATCGCCTGCAGCCTGCCCTTCGTCGCCTCGACGTCCGATGCATAGACGAAGCCGGCGTCGACGGCGCGCTGCGTCAACTTGCCGACGACACCCTTCACGTCTGGCTCGCGCGAGCGCACGTTGCGCGATATCTGCTCGCGCTCGGCCGTGGGCAGGCGCGAGAGTACGTCTTGCGTGTACGAGCCCACCGGGACGGAGTCGGAGCCGACCGCGATCTTGACACCCGCCTTGCGTAGATCCCCGAGCGAGTGCACCTCGCCAGAACCGGTCGGGACCGCGAGCACCAGCTCGTTGGTGGCGAAGGCGAGCGGCTTCTCCAGCAACCCGTCCCGGTACAGCTCGTCCGGCAGCTTCGTGTTGGCGGCGGCGAAGGCGTCCGGCCGCACGCCGCGGCGGATCTGCGCCGCCAACTCGTCGGAACCGGCGAACGAGAGCCGCACCTTCGCATCCGGTAAGCCGTCGCTGCACGAGCTGAGGGCCTCGGTCAGCGAGGAGGCGGCCGAGACCACCAGGCGAGGCTTGTCTCCGCCGCCCTTGCCGCCACAGCCGCAGACGAACAACAGTGCGGTCGCTGCCACGGTGATTGGACCCCGGCCAGTCTTCACGACTTGCCGCGCTCCACCATCACCGAAGTCGCCTTGACCGCCGCGGTCGCGGGCATCCCGGGCGCGAGCCCGAGCTCCTCGACGGAGTCGCGGGTTACCGCGGCGGTGATCAGGTGCGGGCCCGCCTCGATCTCCACCAGCGCCATCACGCCCTCCACCTCCACCGATCTCACCACGCCGGGAAAGCGGTTGCGGGCGGACAGCACGTTCCCGGCCCGGTGGCGCTGAGGTCGCCGCGCCAGTCGCTCCACCTCGGCGATCGGGACCAGGCGGCGGTTACGCTGATCACGGGTGGTGCGGAGCTTGCCGAGCCGGTCCCAGCGGCGAAGCGTGTCCTGGCTGACGCCGATCGCTTTCGCCGCCTCGCCCAGGGTCAAGTCTCCTGCCATCGCTGCCACAGCATTTCATAGGCAGAGCGGCAAAATCAAGCTGAATACCTATGCAAAGCGTTCTCCACTTGAATGACGCGTGAGTTCGGTTTATGGTCGGCATCGGGGTGACGACGCAGGACCAAAGTCTGAGGGAGGGGCCGGAGCTCGAGGCACCGCCGCTTCAGTCGGTGCGGCTCGACGACGGCCTGACGCTGGCGTACCGGGAGCTGGGGGAGGGGCCCGCCGTGCTGCTCCTACACGGCTGGCCGACCTCGTCGCTTCTGTGGCGCCGGGTGATGCCCCCGATCGCGCGCAGCAACCGCGTGGTGGCCGTCGACCTGCCCGGCTTCGGCGCTTCCGACAAGCCCGTGGGGGGACGCTACGAATTCGACTTCTTCGAGCACGCGCTCGACGGCTTCCTCGACCGGCTCGGCATCGCGGAAGTGGCGATCGCCGTGCACGACCTCGGCGGGCCGGTCGGAGTCCACTGGGCGCTGGGACGGCCGCATCGCGTGACCAAGCTGGCACTGCTGAACACGCTGCTCTACCCGGAGTTCTCCGAGGCGGTGCAGCAGTTCGTGACGGCGTGCAGCACGCCGGACATGAGGGAGCAGCTGACCAGTCCGGCTGGCCTCGAGGCCGCGATGCGCCTCGGAGTCGCGGACGATTCAAAGCTCTCACCCGAGCTGATCGCCGCTGTCCAGCAACCGTTTCAAAGCGACGACGAGCGCCGCGCCCTGGCGGACGCCGGCATCGGTCTCCAGATCGAGGGCTTCGCCGAGATTGCGCGGAGACTGCCTTCGATCGACGTCCCGGTGCGCATCATCTACGGCGAGACGGACCGCATCCTGCCCGACGTCGCCGACACGATGGCAAGGGTCGAAGCGGACGTCGGCGGAGCGGCCGTGACCAGCATGCCAGATTGCGGGCACTTCCTCCAGGAGGAGTCGCCGGAGGCAATCGGGGAACTGCTGGCCGGATTCTTCGCCGAACCGACCTGAATCAGACCGGGGGCGGCGCGGCCATGACCTCGACCACGTGACCGGCGGGGTCACGGACGTACGCGCGTGCCGCTCCCCAGTGCTCGGCGCGCGGCTCGGGTTCGAACCCAGCGTCCCGCAGCCGGTCCAATGTCTGCTCATAGGAGTCGATCACGACCGCGGCATGCCCGAGCGCCGGCACCACCGGCTCGTCGGTCACCATCAGGTGCACGCTCGATCCCGCCTTGTTCAACCAGAGCACTCTGCCCACCAGGCTCTCGGGCACGGCCGCCCGCTGGAAGCCGAGCAGCGCCCAGAAGCCGACGCAGTCGTCGACGCGGTCGGGCGAGACCTCCAGCGCCAGGTGGTGAAGGCCCACGGGGACAGAATAAATCGTTCGGGGTCGCAATCTTCACATCCTCCAACGCGAGCGTGGTCGTCGAAGCAGGCGACGTGCGCTCCGGTGATGCTGGGATATGAGCAGCCCGGGTAATCAGACCCGGCTGCGCGCGCGCAACACCAGCTCGAGCTCGAACCGTTGCTCGGGATCGTCGAGCGCGCTGCCGAAGCACTCGCGCAGGCGACCGAGGCGGTATCGCACGGTTTGGGGATGAACGTGCAGCGCCGCGGCGATCTCCGGCACCTTGCCCTGGTGGTCGAGCCAGGCGAGCAGGGTCTCGCTCAAACGCTCGCGTGAGTTTTCCGTCTCGCCGGCCAGCGGGGCGAGGCGCTGCTGCTCCAGGTCATGGAGCAAGCCTCGATCGGCGTGCAGTATTAGCGCCGCGAGCTGCTCGTTGGCGACGACGAGCCCGTTCGCGGCCATCACACCCTCCTCCAGCAGCCGGTGTGCCGCGAAGGCGCGCCGGGCGCTGGCAGCCGCCTGCTGCCACGGCACCGTCGGACCGATGACGGCCTGATGCTCCCCGAGCGCCGCTTCAATCTCGCGCCGTCGCCCGGGTGCCTCCGGGTCCGGGACGAGCGCGCAGCTGGTGTCGTCGAGCGGGGCGACGATCGTCTCGGCCGGCAGACGCACGGCGATGCGCCTTTCCGAGTGACCCCAGACGAGCGCGGCAATTGAGCCGGGCAGCGGCCAGCCGGCTTCCCGGGCCGCATCCTCGACGTCGGCCTGCTCCGGGGGAGGAGACTGGATCATGAGCGTTGCGAGTTGGCGCCGGCGCCGCTGCGACTCGCCGGCCGCCGCCGCCTGCTCCTGCGCATGACCGGCTGCCGAAGCCGCAGAAAGCTCGTCGATGTAAGCGAAGATCGACTCGGCGAGGCGGGCCAGGATCTCCTCGCCGAGGTGAGCGGCGCGGGCGGCCTCCGCCACTCGTCGCCAGGCCACGCGGGCGCCGATGCGGTAGGCAGCGAGCAGGGCCTCCATCGTTCGTCCCGCGCGCGCCTCGCCGCGGCCGATTCGCACATAGACCTCGCGCCCCGCGGTGCGATCCCGATCGGGCTTCTCGACCAGGTCGACGAACTGGATCAGAGCCTGCTCGACGCCGACGCGGACACCGGCTCCGAACGCTCCCTCCAGCGGCCGGGCGTAGGTCGGGACGCCGTCGCGGATCGCGGCGATGATCTCATCGCTGAGCCGCGGTATGCCCGGGCGCAGCGCATCTGCGACCTCAGGGGGCAGGCCCGCCCACGGCTTGTCGGGAAGGGCTCCGGTTTTTTGTGGTCTGGTCACAAATTCACGGTTGCCAGTTCTCGCATCCCTGATGAGAACCGTACCGATTTGATCAATAGATTCAAACAGTACGCGAAGAAAGGTCTGAAATGGAAGCCACCACCAGCGCCATAGCGGAGGCCGCAGCGGCCGCCGCCGACACCGTTCAACCCGAGTCGACGCCGTTCTCGTTGGAGCTTTCGGAGGACCAGCGCGACGTTCGCGACTGGGTGCACGGGTTTGCCGAGCAGGTCATCGCGCCCGCGGCCGCCGAGTGGGACGAGCGCGAGGAGACGCCCTGGCCGGTGATCCAGGAAGCGGCCAAGATCGGCCTCTACGGCTTTGAGGCCATCGCCCAGTTCTGGGCCGACCCCTCCGGTCTCACGCTGCCGATCGTCAACGAGGAGCTGTTCTGGGGCGACGCCGGCATCGGCATGTCGATCATGGGCACGACGCTCGCCGTGGCCGGTATCTACTCGGCCGGCACGCCCGACCAGCTCGTCGAGTGGGTGCCGCAGTGTTATGGGACCGTGGACGATCCCAAAGTCGCCGCCTTCTGCGTGTCCGAGCCCGATGCCGGCTCCGATGTCTCCTCGCTTCGCACGCGTGCCCGCTATGACGAGGCCACGGACGAGTGGGTGCTCAACGGTCAAAAGGCCTGGGCCACCAACGGCGGCATCGCGAACGTGCACGTGATCGTCGCCTCGGTCGATCCCGATCTCGGCGCGCGCGGCCAGGCGGCGTTCGTCGTCCCGCCGAACACCAAGGGTCTCGAGATGGGAACCAAGCTCAAGAAGCACGGCATTCGGGCCTCGCACACGGCGGATGTGTTCCTAGACGACTGCCGCGTCCCGGGCTCGTGCCTGCTGGGCGGAAAGGAAAAGCTCGACGAGCGCCTCGCGCGTACCCGCGAGGGGACGAGAGCCAAGAAGCAGGCGGCGATGCAGACGTTCGAGTTGAGCCGGCCGACCGTCGGCGCCCAGGCGCTCGGCATTGCCCGGGCCGCCTACGAGTACGCGCTCGACTACGCCAAGCAGCGCGTGCAGTTCGGGCGCCCGATCATCGAGAACCAGGCGATAGCGTTCGCGCTGGCGGACATGAAGATGGAGATCGATGCCGCCCGCCTCTTGATCTGGCGCGCCGCCTGGATGGGACGCACCGGCAAGCCGTTCACCGCCGCCGAGGGCTCGATGTCGAAGCTCAAGGCCGGCGAGGTCGCGGTCTGGGTGACCGAGCGCGCGATCCAGATTCTCGGTGGCAACGGATACACACGCGAGTACCCGGTCGAGCGCATGCACCGCGACGCCAAGATCTACACGATCTTCGAGGGCACGTCGGAGATCCAGCGGCTCGTGATCGCGCGGGCGATCTCCGGCGTCCATATCCAGTGAGAGTCGGGGAGCGATCGCCGAATGGCTGAACGAGGAGCCAGACCCAACGTCCCCACCTGGCGGCTGAAGCTGATGGGATCGCTGCGGGCGCTATTCACGCCGCTGCTCCCGGACGACTACCTGGAGCTGATCAATCCGCTCTGGTCGACGCAGGAGCTTCGAGGTCGGATCGAGAGCATCGAGCGCGAGACGCCCGACGCGGTCACCGTGGTCATCAAGCCCGGCTGGGAGTGGTCGGGGCACAGGCCCGGCCAGTACCTGCGCGTCGGCATGCCCGTCAACGGCATCCACCACTGGCGGGCCTATTCGATCACCTCCGACCCGGGCCGCCCGGACGGCTGCATAAGCATCACGCCGAAGCTGGTCGAGTCGGGGAAAGTGTCGCCGTATCTGGTGCGCACCGCGAGGCGGGGCGTCGTCGTCCGGCTCGGCGGGGTGGAGGGCGCCTTCACGCTCCCCGACCCACTACCGGCCAAGCTGCTCTTCATCAGCGCCGGCAGCGGCATCACGCCGATCATGAGCATGCTGCGCAGCATCGACCGTGACGGTGCATTCAGCGACGCCGTGCATCTGCACTCGGCGCGCACCGCCGAGCAAGTGATCTTCGGTGCCCAGCTGCGCGACATCGACCGCCGCAATCCCGGCTTCCGGCTGCACGAGCAACTCACCGGCGAGAACGGGCGCATGACGCCGGCCGACCTCGATCGGCTCTGTCCGGACTGGCGCGAGCGCGAGACCTTCCTTTCCGGACCGGCCGACATGCTGGCCGCGATCACCGCCCACTGGAAAGAGCAGGTCGGAGACTCGGACCGCCTCCACGTCGAGCATTTCCAGCCCTATCTGGGTGAAGAACAGGGGCAGCAGGGGGACGGCGGGTCGATCCATTTCTGCACCAGTGGCGTGAACGCCGAGTCCGACGGCTCGAAGCCGATGCTCGTGGCCGGAGAGGACGCCGGCGCGCCGCTTCCGTTCGGCTGTCGCATGGGCATCTGCCACACCTGCGTCGGGCGCCTGCGCTCGGGCAAGATCCGCGACCTACGCACCGGCCAGGTCCACGGCCAGGACGGCGAGATGGTCCGCACCTGCATCAACGCGCCCGAGGGCGCGGTCGAAATCGAACTCTGACCCGCAGACGATTGATTCCAAACTCCTTGCACGGATTCGGAATCAACCATCCGCATGGAAGGAACACCATGACAACGCTGATCGAGAGCCCACTCACCCGCCTGACCCCCGAGCAGATCGAGCAGATCGGCCGGGAATTCGACACCATTCATGACGAGGTCAAAGCGGAGCTGGGCGACCGCGACCGCACCTACATCACGAGCATGATCGAAATGCACCGCCGGCTGGTGGTGCTCGCCCGGGTGATTCTGCTCGCCTCGCGTAACCGACCGGCGTGGATCGCCGGCACCACCACGCTGTCGCTGGCCAAGATCCTCGAGAACATGGAGATCGGCCACAACGTGATGCACGTCC
>JBBQNR010000020.1:0-43158 GCA_038330145.1 Solirubrobacterales bacterium | reverse complement strand
TGCTCCAGCCCACCTGTGTAAATGCGGACCTTGCCGACCAGGTCGCTGTGAGTCTCGGAATAGCGTTTGAGTGCAGTGAATGCCTGACCGTTGTCGAACCAAAGCGAAGGACTGCCGAGAATGTAGTGGCTGAAGACTTTGCGCTCTTTCAGCAATGCTTGAAGCCCGAGCAGACTGCCATACGAGTGGCCAACAAATACCCGGCGTTGGGTGTCGGTTCGGTAGCGGCGATCGACCAGCGGAAGAACATCATCCTGAATAAAACTCAAATACTCGGCGCTTTGACCGTAAGCTGTTTCGGATGCGCTTCGGTCACCAGCCCGAGCTGTGGGCGTGTAGTCGCGATTGCGGCTGACGACGGCGCTCTCGCCAATGGCGTAAATGAGACCCACAAGAATGAAGGGCTCGAGACCCACGCCGTGGCGATCGACTCTTCCAGCGATGGCGCGGATCAAAGGAAACGCGTAGGGAGCATCGGTGACGTAGACAACCGGATAGCGCTGGGTCGAATTTGCATAGTCCGCGGGCAAGCTGACGTAGATTTCATAGGCCCGCTTGGTGCGCGATCCAGGTGTTGCGACCACCTCCGTGTTCTCCAGCGAATAGGGTTGAGCCACAGCAACAGGCTTGGCAGCAACCGCTGGCGCGATCAGCAAGGCCTGCGCAACTGCACAAGCGAGGAGCCATCGAATTGAATTCACGACGATTTTGGAAGTCGACATCTATTGGGTGTAGCGCGAAAGGTGGCTGCTGGCGGGCTTGCATACCGAAGGCGATTCTTGTGCAGGCGTGGGTGCTGCCGCTTCTTCACACCTTTCGTGACGGCGCCGAGCGCAACAAGGCGCTGGGCGTATGGGGCGCGGTGGCCGGCAGCGGCGGTGCGGCGGGCGTGCTGCTGGGCGGTGTGCTGACCGACACGCTTGGCTGGGAATGGGTGCTGTGGGTGAACGTCCCGATCGGGCTGCTGGCCGCAGCGCTGGCGCCGGCGCTGATCCTGGAGAGCCGCTCCGAGTCGGCGACGCGCTCGTTCGACGTCGCGGGGGCGGTCAGCGTGACGGCGGGCCTGTCCCTGCTCGTCTACACGCTCGTCGACGCCACCGACGCAGGCTGGGGATCCACACAGACGATCGTGCTGCTGGCAGCGTCCGCTGCGCTATTGGCGATCTTCGTCGCGATCGAGTCGCGGTCGGCCTCGCCGCTGGTGCCGTTCCAGATCTTTCGCCTGCGCACGCTCACCGGCGCCAACGTCGTCGGATTGCTGGTCGGCGCTTCGCTGTTCTCGATGTTCTTCTTCATCTCCCTCTACATGCAGCAGGTGCTCGACTACAGCCCGATCAAGGCCGGCTTCTCCTACCTGCCGCTTGCGATCACGATCATCATCTCGGCCGGTGTGGCGTCTCAGCTGGTCACCCGTCTCGGCTTCAAGCCGGTGCTGATCGCGGGGCTGGGGTTCATCGCGGCCGGGCTGATCTGGTTCTCTCAGGTCTCCGTCGGCGGCAGCTACGTCGGCGACGTGCTCCCGGCATCGCTGCTGGCGGCGGTCGGCCTCGGGTTCTCCTTCGTGCCGGTCACGATCGCGGCGGTGGCCGGAGTGCCGGAACACGAGTCGGGGCTGGCGAGCGGCCTCATCAACACCTCGCAGCAGGTGGGAGGCGCGCTCGGTCTGGCGATCCTGGCGACGATCGCGAACTCACGCACCGACGGCCTGATGCACAACGCAGGCGGGAATCCCGCGGCGATGACGAATGCCCTCAACGAAGGGTTCCAGTCCGCCTTCCTGGCGGGCGCCGGCTTCGCCCTGCTCGGCATCGTGTTCGCGTCGGTTCTGATTCGCGGCAGAGACAGCCGCGCGCACGTGGCGCTGGGGCGCGAGGGCACCGACCGGCCGGCCGAGGCAGGCGCCTAGGAGCTTCGCCCTACGTCGCGAGTTCGATCGGCTCGGCGCCCGCCGCGGTGTTCCCGTGCGGCAAGGGGAAGATGCAGCTCACGAAATCCTGGCGCTCGAGCGAGCCGCCGCGCGACTCGCTGTATCCGAGCAGCAGCAGGCCGGGCACCGCCTCCAAGCGAGAACAGACCCACGCGGGGGTGACGCGAGCAAGCCCGTAGCCATCGCGCTCCCGGCCCGGGTAGGCGCCGAACCCGAACCCCGTGCTGTCATAGCTTTCGATCAACTCGCGCACCGCGTCCTCGCTCAGGCCGGCGTGCTCGCCGCGCTGCATCCTGGTTGCGACGTTGCGGCCCGCGGTCGTGAATACCAACACCCCTCCGGGTGCGAGCAGAGAGGCGAGGAAGGGAAGGAACCGGGTCCATCCGGCCTCGTCGATGTGGGTGAAGAACGAGCCGGACCAGATCAGGTCGAACCGATCCTCGATCTCGATCTCGCTCGGATCCGCGCTCGAGTAGACCGGCGTGGCGCCGAACGTGTCGGCGCAGAAGTCGACCGCGTCGCGATCGATGTCGCAGGCGGTCAGTCGGGCGCCGGGAAAGGCAGCCTTCATCATTCTCAGCACGCGGCCGTACCCACTGGCGAAGTCCAGCACGCTGCCCACCTCCGAGCGGCCGCCGGACAGCAACGCGAGCCGGATGCGGCCAAGCGCGTAGCTCGCGCTGTCGAAGTACTGGTCGGGGTTGTCGGCGCCGAAGAAGCGGTCACGAGGAGAGATGTCCTCGATCACGCCGGGAGGGCGCGCGCCGATCCGCTCCATCTGTGAGCCTGGATCCTGCATGGCAATCGCAGCCAATCATGCCAGGAGAAACAGCGGCGCCCGGCGCAGCCGCCGAGTACCCTGGCGGCCATGAAGGCGCTTGGATACGTGCGCGCAGCCCTGGGCGAGCAGGCCGACGAGGACAAGGTCCTGCTCGACCAGCGGCGTCGCATCGAGGCCCACGCCGCTGAGCGGGGTTGGGAGCTGGTGGATGTTTTCGACGACGCGACCAGCCGCACAGAGCGCCCCGCCGACCGCCCTGGCCTGGCCTCGATGCTCCAGCAGCTGGACGGCGTCGACCGCGTGATCATCACCAGGCTCGACCGGCTGCGTCCCTCGTCCAGAAGCAGCTTTCAGATGCTGAAGCGGTTTCAGGACGCGGGCATCGAGCTGGTTTCGCTCGACGACGGGTTCGACACCGGGGAAGTCAGCGGACAGGCGATCGCCAGCGTTCTGTCACTGGCGGCGGATTGGGAGATGCACGTGGAGTCACTGGACGGCTGGCAGCCGGAGCGCATCCGCAAGCCCGGCCTTGCGCCCGCGACGGTGATCGACGTCGGCGCCGGCGCCGGAACGCCCACCCTGTACCAGGCCTTCCCCGAGGCCTACCAGGTGCTGATCGAGCCGCTGAAGGAGTTCGAGCACGACCTGCGGCGAGTGGTCGCCGCCTACCGCGGCGAGCACGTCATGACCGCGGTGGGGTCGGAGCAGGGAAGCACGACGATCCACGTCGAGCGCGAGGGCCTGATGCTGAGCTCGATCCTCGAGCGCTCGTCCAGCGGCGACTCGAGGGTCGAGGCACGCGAGATCCCGATCACCACGCTCGACGAGCTGCGACACAGGCTTGACTGGAAACCACCCTTCGGCCTCAAGATCGACACCGAGGGCTACGAGCACCGCGTGATCGCGGGCGCAACCGAGCTCCTGGCCGAGACCGAGTTCGTGATCGCCGAGATCTCGATGCGGCCAAAGCGCTTCGACGAGAACTACTCGTTCGCGGAGTTCATCGCGCTCATGGACGAACACGGCTTCCGGCTATGCGACATCCTCGATGCGCCGCGTCTGAAGCGCGCGGTCGAGCTGCAGTACATCGACGGCATGTTCCGTCGCGTCGACGCGTCCGTGCCGGTCGACTGACCGGCTTCGCTGCTCAGAGCCGCTAACAAAATCACAAGTAAAGGCTCTTAGCTCAACTCGACCGGCACAAGCGAAAGCTCGACCACCTCGCCGCCTCGCACGACCACGACCTGGCGGCCGATGAGGGCGGCCACCATCGTGCGCTGGAGATCGTTCGGCCCCCCGACCGGGTCGCCGTCGAGGCGCACGATCAGGTCCTCGGGCCGCAGTCCGGCGCGCTCAGCGGGACTGCCGGGCACGATGTCGACCACCTCGACGCCACGTTCGATGCCGAGCTTCTGTTGCATGCGCGGCGGCAGCAGGAAGCCGTCCGGAGTCAGCACGATTCCGCTTCCGGCTCCGGCTGGATAGCTGCCGCGCCGGGTGCGACGCGGCGCGCCTGGCGTCAATCCGGTGGCGGAGGCCCGACCGCAGGCCGACAGCTCCCCCCTGGCCGAGGCCCTGGCCAGCGTCGGCGACCGCTGGACCCTGCTGCTGGTGGCGGCTCTGATGGACGAGCCGCTGCGCTTCAACGATCGGCTTGAGCGCATGCCGGGGATCGCGCCCAACACCCTCAGCCAGCGGCCGCGGCGCCTGGAGCAGCACGGCCTCGCCGTGGCCGAGCCCTACTCCAGACGCCCGCCTCGCTCTCTGTATGAGCTGACGCAGTCGGCTCGGTGGCATCGATCAGCCGTAGCCGCTCGCCGGAACCGGTGCCCGGCCGGATTCCGGTCCGCGCCCCGAGCGCTCGCGCGCGGCGTCGACCGGAGCCCCCGCGAGCTGGCCGCCCGAGCACCCCTCGGCGGCCACCTCCCGGCGGCGGTTGGTGATGCCGATGGTGCCGACCACTCCGCCGAGGCCAACGAGCACGGCGGATATGCCCATGCCGAGCCGGAAGGCTGACACGGAAGCGTCCTCGGTCGCCTGCGCGACCAGCCGCCGCTCGCGCGCCGGCACGCCCGCCGGCTCGACGCGATCCAACGTCCTCTTCTTGGCCGCCTCCACCGCCGCCTGGGCCCTTGGGCTGAGCCGCACTCCGGCCAGCTCCGAAGCCACTGAGCTCGAGAACTGCGCTGCCACCACGGCGCCGAGCGCGGCGACACCGATCAGCCCTGCGACGCGGGCGACCGCGTTGTTGATCCCGGAGGCGAGACCGGCGTTGTGCTCATCGGCGTCCGCAAGCACCGTGGCGGTCAGCGGCGCGACGGTCATCGACAGGCCCAACGAGAACACGAGCAGGGCCGGCAGCAGCTCCGTGACGTAGTCGACGTTCGCGTCCACGCGCAACAGCAGCAGCATGCCGGCCGCGGTTATCAACGGGCCGGCGCCCATGAACAGGCGCGGGCCGTGGCGATCGGCGAGTCGCCCCATGCGGCGAGAGAGCAAGAACATGACGACCGTCGTGGGCAACGTCGCGATCCCGGCGCCGATCGGGCTGTAACCCCCGACCTGCTGCAGGAAGATGACGAGGAAGAAGAAGAGGATCGCCAGGCCCGCATACATGCAGAAGGTCTCCAAGTTCCCGATTGCGAAGTTGCGGCGCCGGAACAGACTCAGATCCAGCATCGGGTGGCTCGCCCTGCTCTCGTAGAGCAGGAAGCCGGTGAAGACGAGCACTCCGCCGATTCCGGCGACGGCCACCTCAGGATCGCCCCATCCGATGGCGGGCTGACGGATGAGGGCGTAGACCGGCCCGGCCAGGCCGAGCGCGCACAGCAGCGCACCCACGAAGTCGACCCTAGTGTCGGGCCTCCCCGGCAGCGACGGCACCGCCGCGAAGATGATCGCCAGCGTGACCGCCACCAGCGGCACGTTGATCGCAAAAATCCAGCGCCAGCTTGCGATCTCGATCAGCTGGCCCCCGATCAGCGGCCCGATGATCCCCGCGATCCCGCCCCAGGCGGTCCAGGATCCGATAGCCGCACCGCGCTCCTCGCCATGGAAGGTCATCACGATCACCGCCAGCGCGCTCGGAGTCAGCAGCGCTCCGAACACCCCCTGCAGTGCGCGGCCGGCAATCAGCACCTCGGCCGAGGGTGCCAGCGCGCACAACAGCGAGACCGCCCCGAATCCGCTGACCCCGATCGCGAAGATGCGGCGCTCGCCGTACAGGTCGCCGAGCGATCCTCCGATCAGGATCAGCGAACCGAGCGTGAGCAGGTAGGCGTTCGAGATCCATTGCTGGGTCTGGAGGCCGCCGCCGAGGTCGTCCGCGATCGCAGGCAGGGCGACGTTGACGACCGTGGCGTCGAGCCATGCCACCCCGGAGCCAAGGATGGCCGCCAGCATCACCAAACGCTTCTGCGATCCGCTGGGAGCGTGTGCCGTGACCGCCGTCACCGCTCGATGGTACTTGCGAGCGGTCTCCGACCCCCGCCGTTCTGGTAGCACTCGCAACGTGCACCCAGATGACGGGCCGGATCTCACCGGTTTCAGATCGATGTCCAGGGGAAGGCGATCGCAGTGAGCGACGACATGAACCTGCTGCATCACGTGGTGCGGCCCGCCGCCGCGGAGCCGGACGGCGCGCTTGTCCTATTCCACGGCCGTGGAGTCGACGAGCGCGATCTGGCGCCGCTGCTGGACGAGCTGGACCCGCAGCGGCGCCTGGTCGGGCTGGCTCCGAGGGCTCCGTTCCAGCTGCCCGGCGCGCCCGGCTACCACTGGTACGCCGTGCGCGAGGTCGGCTTTCCTGACCCCGACACCTTCCTCTCCGGATTTGAGCGGGTGGCGACCTGGCTGGATGCGGTGGCCGCCTCCACCGGCGTGCCACCCGAGCGCACGGTGCTGGGCGGGTTCTCGCAGGGCGCAGTGATGTCCTACGCGCTCGGGCTGGCGGCCGGACTGCCGGTTCCCGCCGGCATCCTGGCTATGAGCGGCTTCATCCCCACGGTCGAGGGCCGGCAGGCTGACCTGGAGTCGCACAGGGGGCTGCCGGTCGCGATCACGCATGGAACTCTCGACCCCGTGATCGGCGTCGAGTTCGGTCGCGCCGCGCGGGAGCTGCTGGAGCAGTCGGGCCTCGACGTCACCTACAGCGAGTCGCCGATCGGACACGGCATCGACCCGCGCCACCTGCCCGAGCTGGCGCAGTGGCTTCGGGGGCTGGAGTGCCTGCGACTAGAGCGGTAGCTTCCGGTGCGTCTCGCGCCCGGCCGAGCCGCTCTTGTGGATCGCCTGCTGGGACTTGCTGAACGGCTTCCTCAGCCAGCGGCCGAGCGGCCCCGGCGCCTTGCCGGCAGCCCTGCCACCCATTGCCAGCGGCTTGGTGCCGCCGCGCTCCACGCTGTGTGAAAGGCGCGGCCACACGAGAGCGACCACGAAGACGAGGACACAGAAGGCGATGACGGCTGCGATCAACATGGCTCACCGGGCATACCCGGTTTGCCATTCCTCAATCCACTTCCGGCCTGCAACAGCTTTTGCGCCGCGGCCGTTCCGTCGGATGTCAGACGTAACTTGATTGGTTCGACCCTCTCGTCATGGAAGCCGCTCAGACACTCCAGCTTCACCAGCAGCGCGTCGAGCTGCGCCAGGACGGCGTCTATATAGACGGCCTGCTGGTGGAGGACCGAACGCTCGTGGAGCTGATCGAGCGCCGGTTGGAGCGCCAGATCGGCGCCGAGGAGACGGTCCGGGACGCGCTCGAGATCGGCGCCCGCGTGCTCGACCGGGAGGCGACCGGCGCGGAGGTGGATGCGGTTCGCCGCCAGCTGGAGCGCGCGTCCGTGGAGGCTGAGCACGCCTTCGCCGAGCGTGCGCGCAAGATCGCAGACAGCTTCGAGGAGCAGTTCGAGCGCTTCCTGGGGGAGGACGGCGGCGCGATGACGAAGGCGCTCGATGCTCATTCCGACGAGCTCGCCGAGCTGGTGGCCGAGCACTTCGGCGGTGACCGCAACACCGCTGTCCAGCACCAGCTCAAGGAACTTGTGGCGAAGCTCCTGACGCAGTCACGTGAAGACCTGCTGCGCCAGTTCTCGGCGCAGGACGGGCACAACCCGCTGGCCGACTTCAAGGCGGCGGTGGTTCGCGAGGTCAAGCGCTCCGGCGAGTCGAACGAGAAGCTGATCGAGAAGCTGGTGCAGCTCGAGGGTGAGGTCAAGCGCCTGCGCGACGCCCGCGAGGCCGAGGCGGAGCTGGCCGACGAGCGCGAGCGCGGCACCGGCAAGGGCCGCGCCTTCGAGCAGCAGGCCTTCGAGCTGGTCGAACAGCTCGCCCACGCACGCGGCGATGTCGCGCACCACGTCGGCGACGAACGCTCCGCCAGCGGCGGCAAGCGCGGCGACATCCTGATCGAGATCGACGCGGCCGGTGGCACCTCGCGTGGCCGGATCGCGATCGACGCCAAGGACGAGAAGCTGTCCAAGAACAAGGCCTGGGAGATCCTCAACGCCTCGATCGTGGAGCGCGACGCCGCGTTCGCGATCCTGGTCGTGGCCACCGACGAGAAGGTTCCGTCCGGGCGCGAGCCGCTGCACGAGTACGAGGGCAACAAGATGATCGTCACCCTCGACAAGGAGACCTTCGACGGCCGCGCCCTCGAGCTGGCCTATCGCTATGCCCGCTGCCGCACCCTGATGGCGCTCGAGCGCTCGCTTGCGATCGACGCGCCCGGGGTGCGTGACGCCGCCGAGGAAGCCCTCTCGGCGCTCAAGCAGGCCCAGAGCGTCCGCTCCTCGCTGACCGGCGCCCGCAAGAGCGTCGACGGCGCGCGCGAAGCCCTCGACGGCATGGTCGGCCGGGTCGAGTCCAGCCTCGAGCGGATCGAATCGCTGATCTCGTCGGCCGACGCCCTGGACTAACCGGCTACCGTCGGTAAGCTTGCGCGACGGCCTCAGGACCTGCCCGGGCGGGCAGCTCCCCGACTCCCAATCGCGCTTCGACAGGAGGTGCACCGATGGCGCTTTCGCACATGGACCGCCTCAGCTCTACAGACGCCGCGTTCCTGGAACAGGAGAGCGAAACCGCGCACATGCACATCGGCGCGGTCCTGATCTTCGAGGGGCCGCCGCCGGACTACACCGAGTTCCTCGAGCACGTCGAGGCGCGGCTGCATCTGGTGCCCCGTTTCCGCCAGAAGCTGGCCTTCCCGCCGCTTCAGGCAGGGCGTGCGCTCTGGATCGATGACCCGCGGCTGAACCTCGAGTACCACATCCGGCACTCCTCGCTGCCGGCGCCGGGCGACGACGAGCTCCAACAGCTCGTCGGGCGCATCTTCTCGCAGCGGCTGGACCGCGCCAAGCCGCTATGGGAGATGTGGCTCGTGCAGGGCCTGGAGGATAACCGCTTCGCGATCATCAGCAAGACCCATCACGCGCTCGTCGACGGCGTCTCGGGCGTCGACCTCGCCACGGTCCTGTTCGACGCCAACCCCGTCCCGCCCGGCCTGACCCCACCGGCGGTGCGCCCGTGGGACCCGAAGCCGGAGCCGAGCGACGTGCAGCTCGTCGCACGCGCGGTCGAGGGCATTGCCAAGCTGCCGTTACGAGTCGGCCGCCGCGTGCTGCGCGTCGCACAGCATCCGCGCGAGAGCCTGACCAAGGCAACGGAAGCAGCCGAGGGCATCGGAGAGGTGGCTTGGGAGCTGCTCAACCCCGCGCCCAAGGTACCTCTCAACCTGCCGATCGGGCCGCATCGGCGCTACCGCTGGGTGCACTCGAACCTGCGCGACTTCAGGCTCATCAAGGACGCCTTCGGCGCCACGGTCAACGACGTTGTGCTTGCCGTCACGGCGGGCGCCCTGCGGCGCTGGATGGAGAGCCGGGGTCTCAAGGTCCAGGGAGTGGAGCTGCGCGCCCTGGTGCCTATCAGCCTGCGCACTGATGACGACCGCGGCAAGCTCGGCAACCGGCTCGCCGTATTCCGCGCCCCGCTGCCTGTCTATGCGGCCGGCCCGGTCGAGCGGCTGCGGATAGTGCAGGAGGAGATGTCGAAGCTGAAGCAGTCAAAGCAGGTGATGGGCGCCGAGGCGATCGTCGCCTTCAACGACTTCGCTCCCCCAACGGTGCTGGCTCAGGCATCGCGGCTCAACTTCTCGACGCGCCTGTTCAACCTGATCGTCACCAACGTCCCGGGCCCGCAGTTCCCGCTCTATTTGCTGGGGCGGGAGCTGGAGACCGTCGTGCCGGTCGCCTTCCTGCCGGACAAGCACGCGGTCTCGATCGCGATCTTCTCCTACAACGGCAACATGAGCTTCGGCCTGCTGGGGGACTTCGACACGATGGAGGACATCGACGCCCTCACCGAGGGCATCGAGGCCTCGCTGCGCGAGCTTCGCGATGCGGCGCGCGAGCGGGCGCCGAAGCGACGCAAGAAGGCTGCCGCCAAGAGCGGCGCTCCCAGCTCGGCCTGATGGACCAAATGCCGCGCTTCCGCGACCGCCGCGAGGCGGGGCGGGGGCTGGCTGAGCGGCTCGGGCAGCCTGGGCTCGAGCGCCCGGTCGTGCTCGGCATACCCCGTGGAGGCGCCGTCGTGGGCCACGAGATCGCGACGCGGCTGCGCACGCCGTTCGACGTGCTGGTCGTCAGAAAGCTGGGGTATCCGGGACACGAGGAGGCCGGCTTCGGAGCGGTTGGAGAGGGTGGTGTGCTGGTGCCGGAGTCGCTGTCGCGGATCGAGCAGGGCGAGCCCGGCTACGAGGCCGTCAGAAATGCGATCGAGGACAAGCGCGCCGAGGTCGCTCAGAGGGTGGAGCATTTTCGTGGCGGCCGGCCGCGGGTCGAGGTCGGCGGAGCGACGGCGATCGTCGTCGACGACGGCATCGCCACGGGCTACACCTTCGCCGCGGCACTCGCGATCGTTCGCGCCTGGCGCCCGGGCCGGTTGATCGGCGCGGCGCCGGTGGCCTCGGGGGAGGGGGCGAAGGTGGTCGCCGGCTACTGCGACGAGCTGATCACGCTGGGAACGGCCGAGGGAGCCCGTTTCTTCGCGGTCAGCCTCTATTACGACGACTTTCCGCAGGTCTCGGACGCCGAGGTTGTGTCGTTGCTGAGCGACGGCGTGGGGGGGTCGAGCCGCCCGGACGGGGCATAATCCCAGTGTGGATCCCAGCCGCAAGCGCACCATCCGCCTCGCGGTGGCCCTCGGCGTCGCCGTGCTGCTGGCCGGGGCGCTGGTCTACACGTCGTTCGATGCCGCGACCGAGGCGCGCCAGCCTTCCGAGCTGCTGGCGGGGGCCGCGGCGGGAAAGTCCTACGAGCTGACGGGCAAGGTGGCCGACGGCTCGGTGCAGCGCGGCGGCGAGGTGCTGCACTTCCGCGTCCGCGACCGCGGCGGGACCGCCTCCGTGCCCGTCCAGTACCGGGGCACGGTGCCCGACCCGTTCCGAGAGGGGCGAGAGGTGATCGTGAAGGGCAGGCTCCACGACGGCACGTTCGTGGCCCAGAAGGACACCCTGGTCACCAAGTGCCCGTCGAAGTTCACGAAGAAGAACTCGAGCTAGGTACTCGAGCCCGTCTCGGGAATGACTGATCTAGGACGCGCGCTGCTGATCATCGCGCTGGTCGTCTCGGCCTACGCGGTGTTCGCCGCCCTCTACGGGGCCCGGGGCGGAGGGCGCGAATGGGTCACCTCGTCGCGGCGCGCGATCTATTCGGTGGCCGCTCTGCTGACGCTTGCCGGCGTGTTGCTGGAGTCGGCCTTCCTGCGAAACGATTTCTCGTTCGGACTTGTGGCCGATAACTCCTCGACGACCACGCCGATCTTCTACAAGCTGACGGCGATGTGGTCGAGCCAGTCCGGCTCGCTGCTGTTGTGGGTATGGGTGCTTGCCCTGTTCTCGAGCCTCGTGCTGCTGGCAACGCGCGGCTCGCTTCGTGAGATAACGCCGTACGCGACGGCGGTGCTGGGCGGCATCGCGACCTTCTTCTGCGCACTGCTGGTGTTCAAGGTAAGCCCGTTCACCGCGATCGCCAACCCGCCGGCCGAGGGCGCGGGCCTCAACCCGCTGCTGCGCCACCCGAGCATGATGTTCCACCCGCCGATGCTTTATTCGGGCTACGTCGGCTTCTCGATTCCCTTCGCCTTTGCGATCGGAGCGCTCATCACACGCCGCCTCGACGCCGAGTGGATCCGCGCCACGCGCCGCTTTGCCTTGATCGCCTGGGCGTTTCTCTCGGTCGGAATCCTGCTCGGCGCACGCTGGTCGTACTCGGAGTTGGGCTGGGGCGGCTATTGGGGATGGGACCCGGTCGAGAACGCATCCCTGATGCCGTGGCTGGTCGGGACCGCGTTCCTGCACTCGGTGATGGTGCAGGAGAAGCGCGACATGCTGAAGGTCTGGAACGCGTCGTTGATCGTCACGACCTTCACGCTTGCGCTGCTCGGCACCTTCCTCGTTCGCTCGGGGATCCTCGATTCCATCCATGCCTTCGGGGCCTCGACCGTGGGCGGCTGGTTCCTTGCGCTGATCGCGCTCGTGTTGGTCGGCTCGATTGTGCTGATCGTGTCCCGCCTCGACGACCTCCGATCGCCGCACAGGCTGGACTCGCTGTTGTCGCGGGAGTCCATCTTCCTGCTCAACAACCTGGCTCTGGTAGGCCTCTGCTTCGTGATCTTTTGGGGCACCTTCTTCCCGCTCATCTCGGAGGCCGTCACAGGCGAGCGGTCGAGTCTCGGGCCACCCTGGTTCGATCGTTACACGGTCCCGCTGGCGCTGTCGCTGGTGCTGCTGGCGGGGCTCGGCCCGCTGCTGGCGTGGCGGCGGGTGACCGTCTCGTACCTGCGGCGCGCGCTGGGCCTGCCGGCAGCCGTGGCCGCCACGGCGTGCGTGGCGCTGGCGCTGTTCACCGATGCCGCCCAGAGCGTGACCTCGTTGATTCTGTTCACGTTCGCCGCCTTCACGGTCACGGCGGTGCTGTCGGAGTACTGGCGCGGCGTGAAGGCGCGGCGGACCATGAGCTCGGACTCCTATCCCGCGGCGCTGATCTCGATCGTGCGGCGCAACCGCCGCCGCTACGGCGGCTACGCGGTGCACCTCGGCGTCGTCGTGCTGCTTGTGGGCGTCGCCGCCTCGTCGGCCTTCAAGACGGAGCGCGACGTCCGGCTGCGGCCCGGGCAGACCGCGCAGGTCGGCGGCTACGATGTCCGTTACGTGCGCCCAACCTCCGGGCTCTCGAACGAGAAGCTCGAGTTCGGCGCCGTGCTGGACGTTCGCAAGGACGGCAAGCGCGTCACCCTGCTGCGACCGTCGCGCAGCTATTTCGCGTCACAGGATGCCTCGATGGGCACGTTCGGTCGCTTCTTCAGGGGTGAGTCGACCAGCGAAGTCGGCCTCGCGCCCGGCGCCACGCGCGACATCTGGACCGCCGTGCAACCGGACCTGCGTCTGCTGAACGCGCCGCTGCGGGAGGCCAACCGTCGCTTCGCCGACGCACCCGGCGACGTTCAGGCGCTGGTGATCGCGGCCCTGTCGGAGCGCTACGTCAGACGGGCGCCACCGGCGACCTTCCGCGTGATCGTCAATCCGATGGTGACCTGGATCTGGATCGGCGGTCTGATCGTGCTCGGTGGCGCGCTGATCGCGCTCTGGCCGTCCGCGCTTGCCGCGCGCAGGCGTGTGACGAGCCTCTACGCCGCCAAGCTGGGCCGCGAGCTGTCGCGCGCCTGACCACGCCGGCTCGATCGGCGCATCCGGGGAGGCTCAGTTGGACCCGCTCGTCTTGCTCCTGATCGTTGCGCTGGTCTGCTGCGTTGCCGTCGTGGTGCTGCTGCCGGTGCTGCGCGGCGACTCCGGCGAGTGGTCGCCGGAGGGCGACGATCCGCGTGCCGCGCTCGAGGCCCGCAAGGAGGCCAAGTACCGTGAGATCCGCGACGCCGAGCTGGACTTCCGCAGCGGCAAGATGGCCGAAGGCGACTACCGGGCGCTCGACCGCTCTTTGCGGGCCGAGGCGATCGAGATCCTGAAGGAGATCGACGCACTGGGCGAGCCCCCGAACACGCGTCGCTAAACTGATCGCGATGAAATCGGTACTCGAGGTAGTTCAGGTCTTCCTGGCCGTCGGGCTCATCTTCCTGGTGCTGCTGCATTCGGGCAAGGACGCGGGGCTGTCCGGCGCATTCGGAATCGGCGGCGCAGGCGGCGGGCCCTTCGGCGGCGGCTCACTTGTCGAGCGAAACCTGAACCGCTGGACGATCGCGTTCGCGCTCGTGTTCGTCGTCAACATCATCGTCCTGCTGAAGATCTAGCTCCGGCGGGGTAACCGCCTCGGGCGCACGCTCGCGGCTGAGCAGCACCCCGGCCGCGACGGCCACGAACTGCACGCAGGCCGCGAGCACCAGCGTGCCCCGCGCTCCCAGGCCGACGACGGCCGGGCCGGCGAAGGCGGCTCCGATCGCATACGAGCCGACCTTCAGGCTCGCCGCCGTCGTGAACACCTGCCCGTGGAGGTCACGAGGCGTCCAGCGCTGGCGAACCGCGAAGGTTGCCGCAAACCCTGGCCCGTCGGCCATTCCGGCCAGCATGATCAGCACCAGGGCGACGGGCAGCGCGGAGGCGAGCGGCCAGGTCAGCATCAGCGCGCCGAGCCCCGCGATGCCTCCGATGACGATCGCGTCCGCTCGCCATCGATTCTGAAGGCGAACCATCGTGATGGCGCCGATCGTCGAGCCCGCGGCGAACGCCGCCCACAGGTATCCCGCCGCGCTGCGGCCCTCGCCGAGTGCGTCGACGGCAAAGAAGGGAAAGGCGACGGTGAGCAGGCCCAATCCTCCGAGGCTGATCGCTCCGGCCGCTGTGGCCGCCCGCAGCGGCGGCACACGCAGCACGTGGCGCAATCCCGTGCCGGCTATCTCGCGCAGGGGCCGGTCGGACGGCTGCCCGGTTGGCGTGTCCAGCGAGGGAATGCGCGCGATCATGGCGATCACCCCCGCGGTCAGCGCGGCCTCGACGAGCAGCGACGTGGCCGGGCCTGCGATCGCGGAGATCGTGCCGGCAAGCGCCGGGCCGCAGATGATGGCGAGGTTGAAGCTGGTGGCCTCGAACGCGTTCGCCGGTTGCAGCAGATCCTCCGGAACGATGGTCGGTATCAGGCTGGTGAAGCCGCCGAACGAGAGCGGCCAGGTGATGCCCGCGCCCAGCGCCACGATCGGCAGCGTCCAGTTGGGCGCATGCCCGGCGAGCAGGACCAGCGCGACTATGGTCGAGGCGGCAAGCGCTTGGTCCAGCATCATCACCCGCCGCCGGCTGTTGGCGCGGTCGAGCCACGCGCCCAGCAGGGGACCGGTCAGGAGGCTCGGAAGGGTGACAGCGGCGACCACGCCTCCGGCGAGCGGGGCGCTGCCCGTGCGGTCGAGCACGAGCAGCACCGTCCCGACCGAGAACATGTCGTCGGCGAAGCGCGTGATGGTCGCCGTCGCGTAGAAGAGCGGATATCCGGGCTGCCGGCGAAGGCGACGGAAGCTGGTGCGATCCACGCGGACCATCCTGCCACAGGCACGGCGATTCGCATGTGAGCGGCGGCACGGACGCGGCCGGTGCCCGGTATCGACTCCGATCCGACCGCCTCGGTCGCATTCATACGCGCTTCCATCCGGATTCTGCGCGTCCGGCAGCGTCGTCGTCTACGCAGCGAGGGTGTCGGTGCCGATGAGTAATGAGGCATGGAGGCTGACACTCATCACCCCCGCAGGGGAGGCCCCACGGTGATTCCGCGCCCGCGCTCGGGCGACGAGAAGCTGCTGGCGGCCGTAGGCCGCGACACCGACCGTCTCAAGGAGGAGTTCTTCGAGCTGGTGTCGCACGAGCTGCGCACACCGCTGACCTCGATCATCGGATACCTCGAGCTAATGCTCGCGGACGACGGACACGCCCTCGAAGCGAAAGAGCGCCAGAGGTTCCTGCACGTGATGAAGCGCAACAGTGAGCGGCTGCTGGCCCTGGTCAGCGACCTGCTGTTCGTCTCCAAGGTCAACGCCGAAAGGTTCACGATCAACTCGGAACCCCTGGAGCTGGCGACGATGGCCGGCGCCACGGTCGACGCAGCGGCGCCGCTTGCGGCGGATCACAGCATCGGACTGTTCCTGGCCTTCAACTCCCGCCCCGTGATCCAGGGCGACCCCGCGCGCATAGCGCAGCTGCTCGACAAGCTGGTGTCGAACGCCATCAAGCACAGCGACGAGGGCGAGCGCGTGACGGTCGACCTCTCCGACGAGCGCACGCACGCGGTCGTCGTCGTCACCAACAGCGGGTCTCACATCGAGCAGCAGGACATCGAGCGGCTCTTCGACCGTTTCTTCCGCGCCGAGCGGGCCGACCGCCAGATGGTGCCGGGCATCGGCCTCGGTCTCACGATCGTGAAGGCGATCGTCGACGCGCACGGCGGGCAGATCGAAGTCGCGAGCGACCTCGCGAGCGGCACCTCGTTCCGAGTCGAGCTGCCGGTCGGCGACACGGACGAGGTCCAAGTGCGGTCATTACGGGAGGGAACGACATGACGGTTGACAAGCGCCACGTTGTACTGGTGGCGGACGACGACGAGGACATCCTCGCGCTGGTCGGGTTCCGGCTCGAACGCGAGAGCTACAAGGTCCTGGCCGCCCCTGACGGAGAGGCAGCCGTGAGACTGGCCAGGGAGCACCAGCCGGACCTCGCCATCCTCGACGTTCGCATGCCGAAGCTCGACGGTTACGAGGTGACGAAGCTGATCCGGCGCAGCGAGGCGGTACGCGATATCCCGGTGATCCTGCTCAGCGCAAGCGTGGAGGACATGCACATCCAGCGGGGCTACGACGCCGGGGCCAACCACTACATGCACAAGCCCTTCAGCCCTCGGGACCTGGTCGAGCACGTCGCCGCCGCCTTGCAGGAGGACTCCTCCGCGAGCCGGACGACGGAATGAGGGCGCTTGCCTACTCGCTGAGCAAACTGCTGCCGTTCGCCGACCAGCTCGGCAGCAGTCAGCGTCGCGGGGTGCGCGCGGGGATGCTCGCGCTGCTGCTGGGCACGCTCACCTACACGCTGGCGACGGTGCTGGAGTGGAACGTCGGAGCCTTCGACGCTCCCCTGAACGATTGGCTTTACAACGCGCTCCTTGTCGGTGCGGCGGCTAGCTGCATCGCGCGCGCCCTTTTCGTGCCGGTGCTTCGGACCGCCTGGCTCCTGATCGGGCTCGGCGTGCTTGCGTGGGCGCTCGGCGACATCTACTGGACCGTGTGGCTGACCGACGCCGAGCAGGTGCCGTACCCGTCGCCGGCCGATGCGCTCTACATCCTCTTCTATCCGTTCGTGTACACGGCGCTTGCGCTGCTGGTGCGCTCGACCGCGCGGCACTTCCACCGCAGCATGTGGCTCGACGGCTTGATCGGGGTGCTGGCGGTCTCGAGCATCGCGGCCGCCTTCGTGATCGACACCATCCTGGGGGACGTCGGCGGTTCCCTGGCCCAGGTCGCGACCAACGTCTCGTATCCGATCGGCGACCTGCTGCTGCTGGTCTTCATCGTGGGAGTCTTCGCCATTCATGGCTGGCGGCCGCCACGCGCCTGGATGGTGCTTGCCGCCGGCATCGTGGTGTTCGCTTTCGCGGACAGCTACTTCCTCTACAGCGAGGCGGCTGGAACCTACGCGGTCGGTGGCATGCTGGACGGTGCCTGGCTGCTGGGCCTGGTCGCCGTGGGCTTCTCGGCCTGGCAGCCGCCGATCCGCGAACGAGCAATACGGATCGAGGGACGTGCAGTGCTGGTCGTGCCATTCATGTTCACGCTCGCGGCCATCGGCCTGCTGATCCTCGGCAACTTCCAACACGTGCCCGACATCTCGCTCGCACTCGCGGGTCTGGCCACGGTGATCGCCCTGCTTCGTGTAGCCATCACGTTCAACGAATTGCGCGAGCTACCGGAGACGCGACGCCAGGCCGAGACCGACGAGCTGACGGGCCTCTCCAACCGCCGCCTCTTCTACCGCAAGCTCACCGAGGCGATCGACAAGGCCGCGAAAAGCTCGCAACAGCTGGCCGTCCTGATGATCGATCTGGATCACTTCAAGGAGCTGAACGACACACTTGGCCATTACGCCGGCGACACCCTGCTGCAACAGCTGGGCCCACGGCTTCAGCGGACGATCCGAGGCGAAGAGACGCTGGCGAGGCTCGGCGGCGACGAGTTCGGCGTGCTGCTGCCCGACGGCAGTGTCGCGGCCAGGGTCGCCCAGCGCATAGAGCAGGAGCTGGAGCTGCCGTTCGACATCGGGGGCGTCACCATGCACGTCGATGCGAGCACCGGCATAGCTCTCTACCCCGACCACGCAACAAGCGTCGAGGGGCTCCTGCAGAGGGCCGACGTCGCCATGTACGAGGCCAAGGGGGAGCACCGCGCCTATCGCTTCTATGCGCCGGAGCGCGACCAGCACAGCCGGGAGCGCCTGTCGATGGTAAGCAGGCTGCGGGGCGCGATCGAGGCAGGCGAGCTGGTCCTCCACTACCAGCCACAGGTCGAGATCTCGACCGGGCGCGTCGTCTCGGTCGAGGCCCTGGTGCGCTGGAACGATCCCGAGCGAGGCCTCATTTCGCCCGCCGAGTTCATCCCGGTCGCCGAGCAGACGGCGGTCATGCACCCGCTTACGTTGACTGTTCTGGATTCCGCCATCGCGCAGAGCCGATCATGGCTCGAGGAGGGGGTCCATCTCATGGTCTCGGTGAATATCTCGGCCACCAATCTGCTTGATGAGATGCTGCCGGACGTCGTCAACCAGCTGCTCCAGCGCCATCGCGTGCCGGCGGAATACCTGCGACTCGAGATGACCGAGAACGTGCTGATGAGCGACCCGGCGCGCGCGATGAAGGCGATCCAGGAGCTGAGCGACCTCGGCGTCGAGATCGCGCTCGACGATTTCGGCACCGGCTACTCGTCGCTCTCCTACCTCAAGACGCTGGCCGTCGACGAGCTGAAGATCGACATGTCGTTCGTGACCAACATGACGACCGACCCCCAGGATGCCGCCATCGTGCGGTCGGTGCTCGAGATGGGGCACAGCATGGGCCTGCGGGTGGTCGCGGAGGGCGTGGAAACCGAGCAGGTCCGTAGGGAGCTGGCCGGGCTCGGCTGCGACCTGGCGCAGGGCTTCCTCTTCAGCAAGGCGCTTCAGCCCGACGAGATGGTCCGCTGGCTCCACGACCGCTCCGGAGCCGAGCCTGGCGAAGCCTCGCCCGCCGCATCCGAGCCGGCGCTCACTACGTAGAACCCCTCCAAAAAAGCCGGTTCGGGCGTCCCCGAGGCGCCAAACTCCTGATTTCCGACCGGAATTAAGGGAGTTGTGCTATAAAAGCTTCCTTTCCCACTATAGTCATAGGGAAGGCAGTCTTTTTATTGTGAGACGCTCAAGCTCCATCTGGCCCGCGCTGGGCGCCGTATTCGTCCTCCTGCTCGCCCTTGGCGCTGCTGCCTGTGGTGGGGACGACAACTCCAGCGGGGCCAATCTCAGCCTGGTCGCCTACTCGACGCCTCAGGAGGCCTACGAGAAGATCATCCCTGCCTTCGACGACACGTCGCAAGGCAAGGGAGTCAGGTTCAAGCAGTCGTACGGCGCCTCCGGCGACCAGGAGCGAGCCGTCGAGGCCGGTCTTGCGGCTGACGTCGTTGCGCTTTCCCTTCAGCCTGACGTCGACAAGCTCGTAAAGGCGAAGAAGGTGGCTGCCGGCTGGAACAAGGACAAGTACGACGGCTTCGTCACCAACTCGGTCGTCGTATTCGCCGTCCGCAAGGGCAACCCGAAGAGCATCAAGACCTGGGACGACCTCACCAAGGACGGAGTCGAGGTGATCGAGCCGAACCCGTTCACCTCCGGCGGCGCCAAGTGGAACATCATGGCCGCCTATGGCGCCCAGCTCGAGCTGGGCAAGTCTGAGCAGCAGGCGCAGGACTACCTGAGCGCGCTCTTCCACAACGTTCCGGTGCAGGACAAGAGCGCACGCGAGGCGCTGCAGACGTTCGTCGGCGGCAAGGGCGACGTGCTGCTCGCCTACGAGAATGAGGCGATCACCGCTCAGCAGAAGGACCAGGCGCTCGACTACGTCGTTCCCGGCCAGACGATCCTGATCCAGAACCCGATCGCGGCGACGATCGGAGCCGACCCGAAGGCGAAGGACTTCGTCGACTTCACGCGCACCCAGTACGCGCAGAAGATCTTCGCCGAGAAGGGCTACCGCTCCGTGATCCCGAGCCTGGTGGACAAGTCGAAGTACCCGACACCGCCGGCGCTGTTCGAGATCACGAAGTTCGGCGACTGGTCGAACGTCAACGACAGGTTCTTCGACCCCGACAAGGGAATCGTGGCGAAGATCGAGAAGAACCTGGGGGTCTCGACCTCGAAGTGACCGCCGGCGGGGCGACAGCATCACCGGCTCCGGCCGGACGGGGGCTACGAGTGCCGCGCCCCTCGGGAGCGGCACTCGCGCGCGGGGTGGCCACCGGCTATCTGAGCCTGATCGTGCTAATCCCGCTGGCCGCCGTCGCCGCACGCTCGACCGAGGACGGCATGGATGCCTTCTGGACCGCCGTCACCGGCGAGCAGGCGGTTGCGGCGTTGAAGCTGACGCTGATCGCATCGCTGATCGTGGTCGCAATCAACGCGGTCACGGGAACGATCATCGCCTGGGTGTTGGTGCGCGACTCGTTCCGCGGCCAGCGGATCGTCAACTCGATCATCGACCTGCCGTTCGCGCTCCCCACGATCGTGGCCGGGCTGACGCTGCTTGCTCTCTACGGGCCACGCGGCCCGGTCGGCGTCGACGTCGCCTACACGCAGACCGCCATTCTGCTGGCGCTGCTGTTCGTGACGCTGCCGTTCGTGGTGCGGGCGGTTCAGCCGGTGCTGATGGAGCTTGATCGCGACATGGAGGAGGCCGCCGCATCGCTGGGGGCGAGCAACTTCACGACCTTTCGCCGCATCATCCTGCCCAACCTGACGCCGGCGATCCTGTCCGGCGTGGCGCTGGGGTTCGCGCGCTCGGTGGGGGAGTTCGGTTCGCTGGTGCTGATCACCGGCAACCTGCCGTTCAAGACCGAGGTGGCCTCGGTCTTCATCTTCAGCCAGATCGAAAGCGACCGCACCACCACCGCGGCCGCCGTCTCGGTCGTGCTGCTGCTGATCTCGTTCGTGGTGCTGCTCGGCATCTCACTGCTGTCGCGCTGGGGGGCCAAGCATGAAGAGTAGGCTCGCCCTGCGCACGATCGGCCTCGGCTATCTCTTCCTGCTGCTGGCTGCACCTGTCGGGCTGGTCTTCTACCGCACCTTCGAGCACGGGTTCGGTCCCGCCTGGGAGGCGGTCACGACCCCGGAGGCACAGCACGCCTTCTGGCTCACGATCCTGATGGTCGTGGTCGCGGTCCCGATCAACACGTTGTTCGGGGTCGTCTGTGCCATCACCCTCGTCCGCCACCGCTTCCGGGGCAAGGCGCTGATGAACGCCGTCATCGACTTTCCCTTTGCCGTCTCCCCGGTCGTGATCGGCCTCGCCCTGATCCTGGTCTACGGTCAGGATGGCTGGTTCGGAGGCTGGCTGACCGACCAGGGAATCCAAATCATCTTCTCGATCCCGGGCATGATCCTGGCGACGATCTTCGTGTCGCTGCCGTTCGTGGTGCGCGAGGTGGTGCCGGTCCTGCAGGAGATCGGCACCGAGCAGGAACAGGCCGCCTCGACGCTCGGCGCGTCCTGGCACCAGACCTTCCTGCGAGTGACGCTGCCGTCGATCCGCTGGGGCCTGAGCTACGGCATCGTGCTCGCCACCGCCCGGGCGCTGGGCGAGTTTGGCGCGGTCAGCATCGTTTCGGGGAAGGTTCAGGGACAGACGGAGACCATGACCCTGTTCGTGGAACAGCGCTTCCACCAATTCGACCTGACCGGCGCCTACGCGGCATCGGTGGTGCTCGCGCTGATGGCGCTTGTCACGTTGTTGGGCATGAACCTGATCAGCCCGCGAAAGGAGGAGGCGTAATGGCGATCGTGGTCGAGGGCGTACGTAAGCACTTCGGCGACTTCGTCGCTGTCGACGACATCTCGCTCGAGGTACCGGACGGCTGCCTGACGGCGCTGCTCGGCCCGAGCGGCAGCGGCAAGTCGACGTTGCTGCGGATGATCGCCGGCCTCGAGCAGCCGGACGCCGGCAAGGTGATCATCTCTGGCGCAGAGGTGACCTCGATGCCGCCGCAGAAGCGCGGCGTCGGCTTCGTCTTTCAGCACTATGCCGCCTTCAAGCACATGACGGTCTGGAACAACATCGCCTTCGGGCTCAAGATCCACAAGCGCCCGAAGGCTGAGATCGAGGACAGAGTGGAGGAGTTGTTGAAGCTGGTGCACCTGGAGGGCTTTGCCAAGCGCTACCCCGCGCAGCTCTCGGGCGGCCAGCGCCAGCGCATGGCTCTTGCCCGCGCGCTAGCGGTGCAGCCAAAGGTGTTGCTGCTCGACGAGCCCTTCGGCGCCCTCGATGCGACCGTGCGCAAGGACCTGCGCCAGTGGCTGCGCCGTCTGCACGACGAGGTGCACGTGACGACGATCTTCGTGACGCACGACCAGGAGGAGGCGATGGAGATCGCCGAGCAGATCGTGGTCATGAACGACGGCAGGATCGAGCAGGTCGGACCGCCGCGCGATCTCTACGAACAGCCGGCGAACGAGTTCGTGATGAGCTTCATCGATCCGATGAACAGGCTTGGCGACGAGTTCATCCGCCCGCACGACTTCGAACTGATGCTGGAGCCGAACGGCACCACCGAGGAGGCGATGATCGACAGGATCGTCCACCTCGGGTTCGAGGTCCGGATCGAGTTCACCTTGCCGAACGGCGACCAGGCCTGGGCCCAGGTGACGCGAGAGACGGCCGACAACCTGGAGCTGAAGGCGAACGAGATCGTCTACGTGCGACCGAGCACGTCGACGGTGTTCAGCCAGCCGTCCCCCGAAGTAGTTGGCAGCGGGGGGGACGCACCGCCCGACGACTAGTGCGTCGTCCAGACCCGGGGGCGCTAGTGCGTCGTCCAGGCCTCGGGGTCGCTGGTGATGTCCTCGATCAGGTCTGGGAGCTCGCCGCTGGCGATGTCGGCCACCGTGACCGACTCCAGCACCTCGCGCAAATTTGCGCGAACCGCCACCCATAGCTTCCCGAGCTGCTTCGACTTGCCGGAGTACTTCACCATCTCCGGCGGCTCGCCCCGCACGCTTGCCAGCGGACCCTCGACCGCGCGGATCAGGTCGGCGATCGTGATCTCGTCGGCCGGCCGCGCCAGCCAGTAGCCGCCCTCGGTGCCGCGCTGGCTGCGCACGAGTCCTGCGTGCTTGAGCTCCCCGAGGATGTTCTCGAGAAACTTGAGCGGTATGTCCTGGGCGTGGGAAAGCCGCTCTCCCTTGACCGGGCCGTCGCCGGCGGCGGCCAGCTCCACGGCCGCCCTGACCGCGTAATCCGCTTTTGCCGAGACGCGCATAGCCTCCATTCTGCCAATTCAATAGACAAAGAGGCAAACATTCGTTGCAGGAAGGTCGCGCACAACTACGCCCGGACCGCATATGACGTGCGATAGCCTGCCTCCGGACGCAGGGAACCGAGGAGGTTTGAGGTGGAATTCGAGCTGAGCCCAAAGACCCAGGAGCTGCGCGAGAGCCTGCTCGACTTCATGGATGCCCACGTGTATCCCGCCGAGCCAGTCTGGAGCCAGCAGGTGCGTGAGTCGGGTAATCCCTACTTCCACCCACCTGTGATGGAGGAGCTGAAGAAGGAGGCTCAGAACCGGGGCCTCTGGAACCTATTCCTTCCGGACAAGCGCTTCGGCGCCGGGCTGACGAACCTCGAGTACGCGCCACTTGCCGAGATCACGGGGCGCAGCCACATCGCCCCCGAGGCGCTCAACTGCGCCGCGCCCGACACCGGAAACATGGAGGTGCTGACCGAGTTCGGCACGCGCGAGCAGCAGGAGGAGTGGCTGGAGCCTCTGCTCGCCGGCGAGATCCGGTCCTGCTTCGCTATGACCGAACCCGACGTCGCCAGCTCGGACGCGACCAACATGCAGGCGCGAATCGAGCGCGACGGCGACTCCTACGTGATCAACGGTCGCAAGTGGTGGACGAGCGGAGCGGCGTCCGATCGCTGCAAGATCGCGATCCTGATGGGGGTGACGGATCCGGAGGCGGAGCCGCACCGCCAGCACGGCATGATCCTGATTCCGCTCGACGCGCCCGGGGTCAACATCGTGCGCACGCTGCCGGTGTTCGGGTACGACCAGGGCCACGGCGGCCACTGCGAGGTCACCTTCGAGGACGTGCGCGTGCCGGCCGAGAACATCATCGGCGAGGAGGGCGCCGGCTTCGCGATCGCACAGGCGAGGTTGGGCCCGGGCCGCATCCATCACTGCATGCGTGCGATCGGCATGGCGGAGCGCGCCTTCGACCTCATGTGCGAGCGTGCGCACTCGCGCTCTCCCTTCGGCCGGCCGCTCGCCCGCCAGGGAGTCGTTCGCAACTGGATCGCCGAGTCGAGGATCGAGATCGAGCAGGTGCGCCTGCTGGTGCTGAAGACGGCCTGGCTGATGGACACCGTGGGCAACAAGGGCGCGCGCATCGAGATCTCCGCGATCAAGGTCGCCGCGCCCGACGTCGCGGTGCGCGTGATCGACCGCGCGATCCAGGTTCACGGTGGCGGTGGCGTCAGCGACGACTTTCCGCTGGCGTCGATGTATGCGGCGGCGCGGACGCTGCGAATCGCGGACGGTCCCGACGAGGTCCACAAGCTCTCGATCGCCCGCCGCGAGCTGAACCGCTACCAGCCGGCGGAGCCTGTCGCGGCCGGCTAGGACCGCATCGTGCCGAAGGTCCTCTACCAGAAGCGCGACCGGATCGCGTACATCACTCTCAATCGGCCGGAGGCGAAGAACGCGATCGACCCCGAGACCCACGAACTGCTCTGGCAGACGTGGGAGGACTTTCGCGACGACGACTCGCTCGACGTCGCGATCCTCACCGGCGCGGGCGACGCCTTCTGCGCCGGCGCGGACCTCAAGACCTACATTCCGCCCTGGACGAAGGCCACGCCGCGCAGGGTCCGCGACAACGTCGCCACCGGGCTGGGCGGGCTGACGCGCGGCCTGCATCGCATCTACAAGCCGGTGATCGCAGCAGTAAACGGCTGGGCACTCGCGGGCGGGCTCGAGACGGCGCTCGCCTGCGACATCCGCGTCGCCTCCGACCGGGCGATGTTCGGCTCCTTCGAAGCTCGGCGTGGCTACCACCACGGCGACGGGGGCATCGTGCGCCTGGTGAACATCTGCGGCGCGGGCGTGGCGCTCGAGATGCTGCTGACCGCGGAGCCGATCGACGCGCAGCGCGCTCTTCAATGCAACATGGTCTCGAAGGTCGTGCAGCACGAGCAGCTGATGGGCGAGGCCGAGCTAATTGCGCAGCAGATCCTCCGCAACAGCCAGGTCGCCGTCAGGTCGGCCAAGGAGACGATCCTGGACGTGATCGGCCGGCCGCTCGACGACCAGCTCAGGGTCGAGGCCCTCAGCGCCTACACCGCCATGGACCCCGACGAGACGCTCGGGCTGCTGAAGCGGTTCTACGAGAAGAACGACGCCGGTCGGGCGGGCGAGCACTCGACGCCGCTGTGACGCCGGCGCGCAGGGCGCTCGTGACGGGCGCGGCGCGTGGGATCGGCGCCGCCGTCGCAGTGGCGCTGGCCGAGGGCGGCTTCGACGTCGTGACGCTGGACCGGGAACCGGGTTGCGACCTGCAGGTCGACGTCGCCAGGGACGAGCTGCCCGAGTGGGGCGAGATCGACGTCTGTGTCTCGAATGCCGCGGTGACCAACACGATCGCGCCCGCCCATCGCATGAGCGCCGAGCAGTGGCAGCGAGACATCGACGTGAACCTGACCGGAGCCTTCCGTGTCGTGCAGGCATGCTTGGGCGGCATGCGCGAGCGCCGCTACGGGCGCATCGTGGTCGTCTCCAGCGGAGCCGCGGTGTCGGGCCTTCCGGGACAGGTCGCCTACGCGGCATCGAAGGCCGGCCTGCTCGGAATGATGAAGACGATCGCCGCCGAGAACGTGGCGAACGGCATCACCGCCAACGCAGTCCTGCCCGGATTGGTGGCGACCGAGAGCGTGCTGGCGATGCCGCCGCAGGTGCTGGAGCGCGTCACCGCGTCCCTGCCGGCCGGCCGCATGGCCACTCCGGCCGAGGTCGCGGCGTTGGTGGTCTTCCTCGCCTCCGAGCAGGCCGGTTATGTCACCGGCGAGCAGATCGGGATCGATGGGGGCATGGCCCTGAACACGATCTCGCTCGGCAGCGACTCCGGCGCGCACGGATGACGAGGCATGCCCGCCCCGCACGTACCAGGGCCGTGGCGCCAATCGCCTAGTGCCCCATCCAGCAATCCACACCCGCTTTGGCTGGCTGCAAACCTTCGCCTGCCAGCGTCCTCAGTCGCCCCTGTGCCACCAGCACAGGGGCTCCCTGCGTCCTCGGCAGGCTCGGTTTTCGCGGCCAAAAGCGGGCCTGGATTACAAGACGGGGCACTAGTGGGCCGTCTCGGAACGCTCGCCAGGTTCCCGATGAAACGTTTTGAGAAGGGCTACTGGGCCTCGTTCTCGCCGTAGCGCTCCCGGTGCCGGTCGGGAATGTCGGCGGGATCCTTGTACCAGTACCACGTGCATGGATCGGAGTCGAAGTCGTCGGGCGGGTCGCTCGGGTAGAGCGGGTAGCCGATCCACCTCATGGGCAGCAGCTCGTTCATGAAGCTGCAGTGCGTGCAGTAGAGGGGAAAGGCCTCGCGCCCGTAGCTCCAGTCGTGGCCGTTGCGCGTGACCCCGAGCGCGTTCTCTCCCTCGTAGGCGCCCATCCGCCACAGCCGTTGCCCCGATCCGCAGGGGTTCATCGCGAAGGTGAACTTCTCATCGTCCTCGCTGATCGTGAAGGCGCCGGGGTGAGGACCGATGCCACTGCACGAGTGTGCGCGCCAGTTGGCGGCCAGCGCATCGACGATCTGCCTGCGGTCACGGCGGTCGATCTCCTCGACCTGCGGCTTCCAACCGCGCTCCAGGCTCCAGCTCCAAGCGTCCGCGACGCCGTCGTCGCCCATGCGTTCCTGCACGAAGCTGATCAGCCCACCCATGCCGGCGACCATGACGTCGTGCAGCACGCGCCACTCGTGCTTCATCTCCTCGCAGAGCTGCTTCGCGCGTTCGAGGTCGCCGCTCTCGATCGCCTCGATGGCACGGTCCATCGTCGGCCGTGACAGCTGCTCGAGCTCCTCCTCCGAGAACCAGCGCTCACCCATCCCAACCTCCTCCTGTCGTGGACTCGGCGGCCAGCTTACTCCCGGGCCGCCGCGCGCTGAGCCCGTGGGCATGGCCTGCCAGACTGCAACGATGGATTCGCTCGGGCCGACCTTCGCCGGGCTCACGACCGGTAGCGAATGGGTGGTCCTGAGCGTGCTGGTGGCGCTTGCCGTGCTCGTTGTCTCGTCCTCGTTCACGCACGTGCCGTACCCGATCTGGCTCCTGCTCGGCGGCCTTGCGATCGGCTTCATACCGGGCGTCCCCAACGTGGTGCTGGACCCGGAGCTGGTGTTCCTGATCGCACTGCCGCCGCTGCTGTACTCGGCCGCCTTCTTCTCCTCGCTGCGGGATCTGCGTGCCAGCACGCGCCCGATCTCGATGCTGGCGGTCGGCCTCGTGCTGGTGACGACGGTCGTGGTGGCCGTGGTTGCCCATGCCCTGATCGACGACCTGTCGTGGGCCACCGCCTTCGTGCTCGGGGCCGTCGTCTCGCCGACCGACCCGCTCGCGGTCACCACGATCGCACGCAGGTTGGGCCTGCCCCGCAACGTGCTGACGGTGGTCGAGGGAGAGGCGCTCGTCAACGACGCCGTCGCCCTGATCATCTACCGCACAGCCGTGGTAGCGGTGGTCAGCGGCAGCTTCTCGCTCGCCGAGGCGGGCCTCGACTTCGTCGTGTCGGCGGTCGGGGGCATCGCGGTCGGCCTGGTCGTCGGCTGGGTCGTGACCCAGCTTCGCAGCCGACTCGACGATGCGCCGACCGAGATCACGATCTCGCTGATGACGGCGTACTTCGCCTACCTTCCAGCGGTCGCCCTCGACCTGTCCGGCGTGCTGGCCGCGGTCACCGTCGGCATCTATCTCGGCTGGAACGCGCCACGGCTCGTCACGTCGCCGCAGACCCGGATGCAGACGTACGCGGTTTGGGAGATCTTGGTCTTCGTCCTCAACGTGCTGCTGTTCGTGCTGCTCGGGTCCCAGTTCGAGGACGTGCTGAACTCGCTCTCGGGCTACTCGACCACGACGCTGATCGGCTACGCGGCACTGGTCAGTGGGGCGGTGATCGTGGTCAGGCTGCTGTACGTGTTCCCGTTCGTCTACCTGCCGGAATACCTCTTTCGCCGCCGGCGCGAGAGGGACCCGGATCCCAGCTGGCAGCTTCCGCTGCTCGTCGCGTGGAGCGGCATGCGCGGCGCGGTATCGCTTGCGGCGGCGCTGGCGATCCCGCTCCAGACCGATGCCGGAGCGCCGTTTCCCGGCCGGGAGCTGATCATCTTTCTCACCTTCTGCGTGATCCTGGCCACGCTCGTGCTCCAGGGTCTGACGATGCCGCGGCTGATCAGGGCATTCGACATCGAGGACGACGGAGCGGACGAGCGAGAGGAGGCGAGGGCGCGCATAGCGGCCGCGGAAGCGGCGCTCAACCGCATGGACGAGCTGTACGACGAGGACTGGGTGCGCGAGGACACGGCGGAGCGCATGCGCGGTCTCTACGACTGGCGGCGGCGTCGTTTCGCGGCACGTATCGACGACGGCGACGACGGCGACGACGGCGACTACGAGGAGCGCTCCGCCGATTTCCGGCGACTGCGGCGCGAGCTGCTGGACGCCGAGCGCCGGGCGCTGGTCGAGCTGCGAAACCGAGGTGCCATCAACGACCAGGTGATGCGCCGGGTGCAGCAGGACCTCGACCTCGAGGACTCGCGCCTCGAGAGCTAGTCTCCAACCACCGGTAGAACGCGAGGCGCCGCAGCTACGGACCCGGCCGCTTCAGAACAGAGCGGCCGCGACGGCGCCCCAGGCCAGCACGACCGCCGTCGTATAGACGATCGCCCCCGAGATCAGCTCCCGATCGAGGCTGTAGGCCGACACCAGCAGCAGCGAGTTGAGGCCGGTCGGCATCGCGGCCTGCACGAGGTATGCGTCCGGGACGCCGTGAATCAGCCAGGCGCATGCCTCCAGCACCGCGACCGGCACGGCCAGTTTGATGGCGGAGGCCAGTGCCACGGGCAGTGTCAGCGGCGGTGGGAAGCGAAAGTCTCTCGAGGACGCTCCCGATGCGAACACACCGAGGGCGAAGAACCCGAGCGGCGCCATCAGCACGACCAGGGCGCGTGAGGCGTCGAGCGCCCAGTCCGGCGCAAGAGCATCGGGTGCGAGCAGGCCGGCGACGGCGGCGTACAGAGCCGGGTTCCGGGTCAGGAAGGTGCGCAGCCCTGCCACCTCGGCGTGGCGCTGGTGGCGGTAGAAGGCGCCGATAGAGAACGCCACCAGCAACAGCGAGGGGGCTGACACCAGCACGTCGTAGGTGATCGCCTCCGGCAGGTCGTCGAAGCCGAGCAGCGCAGCGGTGAACGGCAGTCCCAGGAAGCCCGTGTTGGTGACGAAGCAGGCGCATAGAAAAGCTCCCCGCGCAGGGCCCTGCAGGTCGAGCCGGCGCGCGAGCAGGTACGCCAGCCCGAGCGCCGTGGCAAGGCCCAGGTAGGCGAACGCGATGCCCGCCCCGACCTCGCCGGTGTAGTGGAAGCGGGCGACGTTGAAGAACGTGACCGTCGGCAGGATCGCCCAGAGCGTGGCCGACAGCCCCAACTCGGCGAGCCGCGTGGCGCCGTCCCACCTGCGCGCGACGGCAACGCCCGTTCCCGCCGCCGACAGCGTCACCGCGATCACCAGCGCCATCGCGCCAGCTTAGGGACCGCGCCGCTTGCCACGCGGGGTAAGGCCCCACGGGAAGCGCGCGGTCCCAGGCACAAAAGGATGAGTTAGGCCGCGGGCGAGTGGGGCGGGCCAAAACACCCGCCCGGGAGGTTGCTCTGGCGCGCCATCGCCCGAGGCCGTAGGCTAGTCCGGTCGAGCGATCGAGAAGCTGGGAGACACGGTGCCCCAAAGCCACATGGAACGCCTCAGCCCCGTCGATGTGTCCTTTCTGGACCAGGAGAAGCGGGGATCCCACATGCACATCGGAGCGGTGATGCTGTTCGAGGGACCGCCACCGGCGTACGACGACTTCCGCACCCACATCGAGTCGCGGCTGCACCTCGTGCCGCGCTACCGGCAGAAGCTGGCCTACCCGCGCCTCGAGATGGGGCGCCCGATGTGGATCGACGACCCGCGCTTCAACATCGACTACCACGCCCGTCACACCGCCCTCCCCAGCCCGGGCAGCGTCGAGCAGCTGCGCAATCTGGCGGGCCGGATCTTCTCGCAGCGCCTGGACCGGTCGAAGCCCCTCTGGGAGCTGTGGCTGGTGCAGGGTCTCGAGGGCAACCGATTCGCCCTCATCAACAAGACGCACCATTCGCTGGTGGACGGCGTCTCCGGCGTCGATCTCACGACCGTCCTGTTCGACACCGCGCCGACGCCGACACCGATCGAGGGCCAGAGCTGGACGGCCCGCGTCGAGCCGAGCGATGCGACACTGGTCGCCGAGGGCGTGAAGGGGCTCGCCGCTGCGCCGACGAAGCTCGCCCGCCGCGCTCTGGGCGCCGCCCGCCGGCCGCGTGAGACGGCCGCCGAGCTGGTGCAGACAGCGGAGGGACTGGGAGGCATTGCCTGGAAGCTGGTCAACCCGCCGCCGGCGACGACGCCGCTCAACCAGCCGATCGGACCGCACCGGCGCGTGCTCTGGCTGCGGTTTCCGCTTGCGGACCTGAAGACGATCAAGGACCGGCTCGGCGGGACGGTGAACGATGTATTCCTGGCCGTCGTCTCGGGGGCGCTTGGGCGCTGGCTGCGCCGCCGTGGCATCCGCACCGAGGGGCTGGAGCTGCGCGGCATCGTCCCGGTTTCGATCCGCAGCGATGACGACCGCACCGCGCTCGGCAACAAGATCACCGCCATGCTCGGGCCTCTGCCGGTCTACGCCGAGGACCCGGTCGAGCGGCTGCGGATCGTGTCGGAGGCGATGAAGGGCCTGAAGGAATCCAAGCAGGCGGTGGGGGCGGAGACATTGACGCGGCTGCAGGGTTTCGCGCCGCCGACGATCCTGGCGCAGGCGTCGAGGCTCAACTTCTCCACGCGGGCGTACAACCTGCTGGTGACGAACGTGCCAGGACCGCAGATCCCCCTCTACATGCTGGGACGGGAGATGGAGGAGCTGGCGCCCGTGCCCTTCCTGGCGCCGGAGCGGGCGCTCGCGGTGGCGATCATGAGCTACAACGGCAACGTCGACATCGGCCTGATCGGCGACTACGACGCGATGTCGGATCTGGACGACTTCGGGCGCGACATAGAGGTCTCGGTCGCTGAGCTGCTGGAGCTGGCCCGCGCGGCCAAGCCGAGAAAGCGCGCGACGCCGGTCGCGGCCAACCGCGCCAGATAGACGCGAGAGGAGAGAGATGCCAGACGTGACGGAGTTGACGGAGATCGCCTCCGGCCTGCAGTTCCCGGAGGGTCCGGTCGCGATGAGTGACGGCAGCATCGTGCTGACGGAGATCGCTCGCGGCACGATCACGCGTGTCTCGGCCGACGGGTCGGTCGAGCACGTGACAGAGCCGAACGGCGCGCCGAACGGCGCCGCGATCGGCCCCGACGGCAAGCTCTACGTCTGCAACAACGGTCACGCCTTCGAGTACGTGGAGATGGAGGGGTTGATGGTCCCGCGCGCCTCGTACGAGCGCTGGGAGGGCGGCCGAATCGAGCGCGTCGACCTCGGCTCGGGCAAGGTCGAGGTGCTTTACACCGAGTGCGACGGCAGGCCGCTTCGCGCGCCCAACGACCTCGTCTTCGACTCCCACGGCGGCTTCTACTTCACCGATCACGGCCTGCGGGAGGAGCGAACCAGCGACCGCACCGGGGTGCTGTACGCGCTGCCGGACGGGTCGCGGATAAGCGAGGTTGTGTTCCCGCTCGACGCGCCGAACGGGCTCGGGCTGTCGCCCGACGGCTCGCGTCTCTACGTCGCGGAGACCTACACCGCCTGCGTCTGGTGGTGGCCGGTCAGCGGCCCGGGTCAGGTCGAGGCGCCGGGGCTGCTGCTTCCACATGGCGGGACGCTTCTCAACCGGCTGCCGGGCTTCCAGTTCCTCGACTCGCTGGGCATCGACGGCGACGGAAACGTCTGCGTGGCCACGCTCGGCTCGGGTGGCATCACCTCGCTGTCACCCGAGGATGGGTCCGTGGTGGAGTTCGTCGAGACCGGCGACATATTCACCACCAACATCTGCTTCGGAGGCGAGGACCTGCGCAGCGCCTACATGACGCTGTCCGGGACCGGGAGACTGGCGGCGACGCAATGGCCGCGGCCGGGGCTGGCGCCGGCCTACTCGGCGTAGGCAAGCCGCCGGGACGCCCATGACGCTATGAGCAGGCCGCGGCGTGGCCTGCTGTGGCGCCCTATTGCGGAGCCGCTTACTGCCTCGAACGTCCTTTCGCCATGCTACCCGGGCGGCATGGCGCACTAGATAGATCGCTCTAGTAAGCTCCTGCCCACGAGGTCCCCGGGCGAGGTCCCTGGGGGACCACCCAAAAAGGAGGCGCCGAATGGCAGGCACCAAGGAGCGAATCCTCGACGCGACGGCAGAGCTGTTTAGGCGCTACGGCTACACGGGCACCGGCCTGAAGCAGATCGTGGCCGAGGCGAACGCCCCCTTCGGCTCGATCTACCACTTCTTCCCGGACGGGAAGCAGGAGCTGGGCGAGCAGGTGATTCGACGCTCGGGGGAGATGTACAGAGAACTGTTCGAGATCATCTTCGAGGCTGCGCCGGACCCGGTCACCGGCATGCGCGACTTCTTCCTCGGCGCGGCTGAGACGCTGCGCGTAACGGATTACGCCGACGCCTGTCCGATCGAGACCGTCGCGCTCGAGGTCGCGAGCAGCAACGAGACCCTGCGGCAGGCGACGGCGGACGTATTCGAGAGCTGGATCGCGACCGGCACGGACCGGCTGGTGAAGGCGGGCATTGCGCGAAAAAAGGCCCGCGAACTGACGGTCTCCGCGATCGCGGCGCTTGAAGGCGCATTCGTCCTCAGCCGGGCGATGCGCAGCACCGAGCCGCTGGAGGTGACCGGCGCTGCCGCGGCCGCCGACGTGCGGTCGGCCATGGACGCGTCACGCCGCGGCCGCCGGAAAACAGCAGGCAAGCGGCGACCAGGCGGCGCCGTCAAATCCGCGACCAGGTCTGGAGGCATGTGATGCCAGAAGTAGAGCTTTCGGCAGGCACGATCGAGTACCAGGACACCGGCGGCAGCGGACCGGTCGTGGTCCTGCTTCACGGAGTGGTGATGGACGGCAGCGTGTGGCGGCATGTCGTGAGCGACCTGCGAAGGGATCATCGCTGCATCGTTCCGACGCTGCCACTCGGCGCGCACCGGCAGCCGATGCGCCGGGACGCGGACCTCTCGTTGCGCGGACACGGCCGCATCGTCGCGGAGCTGATCGAGCGGCTCGACCTGCGCGACGTGACCCTGGTCCAGAACGACCACGCCGCGGCGCTCGCGATGGTGGTCGAGCGACCTGAGCGCGTGGCGCGGCTGGTGATCTCCTCCTGCGAGGCGTTCGACAATTACCCGCCCGGCCTCCCCGGCAAGAACATCGCCCTGGTCGCGAAGCTGCCGGGCGGTCTCTATCCCGTCTTCCAGCTGATGCGGTTCCGTGCCCTGAGGCGACTGCCGATCGCGCTCGGATGGATGTCGAAGCGACCGATTCCGCAAGAGATCACCGACGCCTGGTTTCGCCCCGGCCAGACTCAGCGCGGCGTGCGGCGCGACCTCGCCCGTTACGCCGGCCACGCAAAAAAGCGCGACATGGTGGAGCTCACCGAGCAGCTGCGTTCGTTCGATCGCCCGGCGCTCGTGGTCTGGGCGGCGGAGGATCGCGTCATGCCGCCGGAGCACGGACACCGGCTGGCCGAGCTGCTGCCACAGGGGCGGCTGGTCGAGATCGAGGACAGCCGGACGCTGATCCCGGAGGACCGCCCGGCCGAGTTCGCGGCGGCGATTCGCGATTTCGTCGCGGAGGGGACCTCAGGCGACAGCCGTCGCGGTGACGTCGCGCTCGGCATGAAGTGAGTGCCACCTGTCGACCAGATGGTCGTGCAGGGCGGTGTCCAGCACCGGTGCCAGGGGCCGCTCGGGCGGCAGCGCGCGCTCTACCCGGTAAACGGAATCGATCCCGCAGCGAACGAGCTCGTTGAGCTCTCGGTCGTCGACCGGCAGCGATGTCGCAGCAAGCGTCCCCACCACGTAGGCCTCCACATCCCGGACGTCGCGAACGGCGAGGACTTGCTCGCATTGACGCCGGACGGTCCGACGTCGCGAGCGAGAACGGTGTTGCTCGAGTCTCACGCCTTTCGGGTACCGCCCAGGTCCAATGCCTAAACCTCCTGTATCCATCCTGTGACCAAGCGCACAAGGGCTAGTGCGTGACCCAGACCTCCGGGTCATTCGCCAGCTGCCGTATCTCGGCAGGTAGCCGGCCGCTCGCGACGTCGGCCAGAATCACGAGCTCCAGCACACCGCGGATGCTCCGCGCGTCGGGGTCTGGCTGATCTGCTGGATGGACGACCACGACAAGGGCTTCCACGACCGCGACCTACCGCCGGCGCGGTGGCGGTTGTCGAGGGCCGGGTTCGCGAGGACCGGCTGGCCGTGAGCGCGCCACTCGTGACACGCGTCTTCGAACCTGGCGGTGCCTTCGACTTCGCACCCTCAGCCATCCACAGGGTCACGCACGTGGGCGAGCGGCCGTCCGTGACCACCCACGCCTACTCGCCGCCGCTCTCGAGGATGGGCGCCCACGCGATCGAGCCAGTGGAGAGCTGCAGCGCCACCCCGTTTCGTACGAGCAGGAGCTGCGCCCGCCGGGGCGGCTGGTGTGCCCGAGCACCGTGGTGTCTTCGAGCCTCGTCTGACCCCTCCTCGTGCCGTTGGTGCATCGACGCTAGTGTGCACCTGCAAGGTCCTGCTCTGCACAAGTGAAAGGTGAAGACATGCCGGCTGCACGAAAGAGGACGACGCGCAGGAGTGGAAGTGGGCCCGCGGCGGCCGCCAGGAAACAGGCTGAAGCATCGCTCGAGCGCTTGAACAAGTCTCTCGACGTGGCGCAGAAAGCGCTTGCCGATCTGAGCAAGGAGCTCGGCCGTGGGGGTCGTGACCTGTTGGGCGACCTTCAGAAGCTGCTCACCGACGCCACCCGCGACACGCGCCGGCTGAACACCTCCCTACGCAAGGACCTGGGGCAGCTCGGCGAGACGATCGTCGGCCGCGGCGGCGACTCCAAGCGAGCCAATGGCAGAGCGGGTGCGGCGAAGAGGAAGACCGCCGGCAGCAGGAAGACTGCGGCACGCCGGTCGACTGCCAAGAGGTCAACGGCCAAGAAGTCAACCGCGAACAAGTCAACGGCGAAGAGGTCGACTGCCAAAAGGTCGACCGCCAAGGGGGCAAAGCGGAGCTGAGAGGCCCCCGCTGCCGTAATCTGAACGTCAGTCGATCAGGCGCGCCGTCATCCGCCGCACCGCCACGCGCCACAGCACGATGGCGAAGACGATGAGCGCCGCGACCCGGATCGGGTCGGTGGCCTCGAAGCCGAAGCTGGCGTGGCGAACCAGCTCCACCAAGTGGTGGAGGGGATTGAGCTGCGCCGCCACCTGAAAGCCCTGTGGCAGGCCGTCGATCGGGAAGAACGTTCCGGCCACCAGGAACAGGGGGGTCACGACCAGCGTGGTGACGTAGCTGAACTGGTCGATCTTGGCGACGGTTGCCGCGACGGCGATGCCGAAGGCAGCGAAGCCGAGCGCAGTGATGAATGCGAACAGCGGAACGAGCAGCATGCCGGGCGCCGGGTCGAGCCCGAAGCCCATTGCCACCACCAGCGGGAAGCAACCGTAGAAACCGGCGCGAAGCCCGATCCACAGCATCTCCGCCGTGACCAGCTCCTCGACGTCGACCGGAGCGGCAAGAATCGCGTCGTAGGTGCGCTGGAAGCGGTGCTTGACGAAGGTGCCGAACATCGCCGGAAGCGCGCTCGAGAAGATCACGGCCGTCGCGACCATCCCCGTCCCGACGAACTCTACGTACTCGAGGCCGTCCACGCGGTTGACAACCGTCGAGCCAAGCCCGAGCCCGAAGGCGACCAGGTAGACGATCGGCTCCAGCACGCTGGAGAAGGTCGTCGCCTTCCAATACGTGCGGAAGTTCGCAGCCTCGCGGCTCATGACGCCAGTGATTGCGGCCGGCTCCAACCGTCTCATTCGGCCTCAGCCCCTGTCAGCAGCACGAAAACGTCCTCGAGCGACGCGGCGCGCCTGACCGCGTCCGGGGGAACCGCTCCGTCCTGCGCGCGCTCGGCGCCGACGATCGCGACCGCAGGACCGGCGGGGCGCACGGTGAGCCCCTGCGCCTCCGCCACACTGCGAACCTCCGCCAGCCGCGCCGGCGGGCCGTAGACCTCGGCCGTCTCGCGGCCGGCGTACTGCTTGATCAGGTCGGCCGGGCGGCCACGCGCAACCACCTTGCCGTGGGCCATCACGGCCACCTCGTCCGCGAGGCGCTCGGCCTCCTCTATGTAGTGCGTCGACATCAGGATCGTCGTTCCGCCGGAGCGAAGCCCATCGATCAGCGACCACAGCTCGGTCCGGATCTGCGGGTCGAGCCCGACGGTGGGCTCGTCCATCAGCATCAGCGGCGGTCGGTGCACGAGGCCACGTGCGAGAAGAAGGCGACGGCGCATTCCGCCTGAGAGCTTGTCGACGGCATCGCGACGGCGTGCCTGCAAGCGGGCTAGGTCGAGCCCCCGCTCGACCGCGGCGCGCACGTCGCGGACGCGGTAGAGACGCGCGAACACCGCCAGGTTGTCCTCCACCGTGACGTCGATGTCGAGGTTGTCGAGCTGCGGCACGACGCCCATCTCGGCCCGCGCCGCCTTCGCCTCCTGCGGCAGCTCGTGGCCCAGCACGCGTATCTCGCCGCTGTCGGCGATCGCCTGCCCCGTAAGCAGCCGCATCGTCGTCGACTTGCCGGCACCGTTCGGCCCCAGCAGGCCGAGGCAGATCCCCTTCGGAACCTCCAGATCCAAGCCATCCACCGCCGTGATGGGCCCGAACCGCTTGACAACGGCCTTGAGCTCGATCGCAGCCACGGCCTGAGGATACGGAGTGTGATGGGTCACCCACGTCGGGCCGTGGGTCTTGGGGTAGGCCTCCTTTAGCCGGCGCCCCCGCTGCAGGCCACCGTCGCGGCCATGAGCTCCGTCGCCTCCCGGGTGCTCAGGTCGCCGCGGCGGGCGAGTAGGCGCCAGGTATTGAAGTCGAGCGCGAGCTCGAGCGCCGCCTGGGTCCTTCGCCTGCGGGCCCCGGGCAACCCCTCGGCGAGCGCCCCGGCGATGGCACCGAGGTAAGGGGCGACATATCGCTCGAACGTCTCGCGCGTGGGTTGATGGATCTCGGCATCCCTGACGACGTTTGCCAACATCGCCTCGTTGCGTTCGTAGTAGGAGTAGATCTCGTGGAGGCCGTGCCGAAGGCGCTTCTGCGGATCGGCGATCTCGTGCCAGGCGGCCGGATCCGGGAGAGGGTTGCGCTCCATGTGGAGCCCCGAGCAGCCGTCGAGCAGGTCACGTTCCTCGGGGAAGTGGCGGTAGTAGGTGTGGCGCTCGACTCCGGCCTGGTCGGCGATTGCGCTGACGGTCGTGCGGGCCGGTCCGACGGTGGTGTGGAGGTCAATGGCCGCCTCGATGATCCGCAGGCGCGTCTCCTCCTGCCGCTCGGCACGCCTTTTTTGCCTGTAAGTTCGCGCCATCTACCAATATGATGACACAGCGGTGTTCCGTGAAACTTGACAAGCGACGTCGACAGCTGTAGAAATCGCTACACAGCAGTGTGCAAGCGATAGAGCCCACTCAAAGGAGGCAGCGATGGAGACGACGTCAGCGAAGGTCCTGGGGCCGCGGGACGGCAAGGCGGGGTTCCTGGGGAGCATCGGGGTCAGGTTCATGATCGATGGCGAGGAAGCAGCCGACAGGTTCTCGCTGGTCGAGCACCCAATGTCCCCGCGCGCGCTGGCTGCACCGCTGCACCGCCACACGCGCGAGGACGAGTACAGCTACGTCATCGAGGGGCGCGTCGGCGCGCTGCTGGGCGACGATGTGCTCGTGGGTGGCCCTGGCGACCTGATCTTCAAGCCTCGCAACCAGTGGCACACCTTCTGGAACGCCGGCGATGAACCGGCGCGGATCCTGGAGATCATCTCTCCCGCAGGCTTCGAGCGGTTCTTCGACGAGCTGGTGGACCTGGGTGGCGTCACCCAGGTCGAGCCGCAGACCATGGCCGACCTCTGCGCCCGCTACGGGCTCGAGATGGACCCAGAGAGCGTTCCGGGGCTGGTCGAGCGCTTCGATCTGCAGTTCCCCGGTGAGCCAATCTAAAGCGAGGACGCTCGGCGTCATTGCTGCTCGCGGTGGCAACCTTCAGCCTGGCCCGACGCGGATCAGTATCTTGGAGGTTCGTCCACCTTCGAGGAAGGAGGGCACCGGTCATGGATGTCGCCCTCATCATTGTCGTAGCGGTTCTCTTTTGTGCCGTCGCATTCGTCAGCCTGAAGGGATGGAGTGCGAGGCGGTCGGCGCGCGAGTTCGAACGAGGTGAAGCCCGCGTCAGTGCCGCGGCCGGGAAGGCGCAGCACGAGGAGTCGCAGCGCCGCCAGGCCGATGTCAGGGCTGCTCACGTCGAGCGCGGTTCAGACGTCGGTCCGGATAGCGACGACTAGAAGCTGCCACTCGTACTTCAAAAGTAACTCGAACGCTGGCAGCTCGATCCCGCCGCCTGGCTCTTAACCGGTCTCGAGCGTTGCCGGCTGGCCTGGGATGTGGTCCGGATAGCGCCCGAACGGCAGCAGGCCAAGCGCGCGTTCTAACTAGTTGCCGGCTTCGTTTGCTCGAAGTCGGGCTGCCTCGATCACGACCAGGGCATCCGCGCGGTCGCCGAAGCCTTTGGTCGCAGTCTTCTTCTTCTCGAGGTCCTTGTAGACCTTGAAGAAGTGCTCGACCTCGTCGCGGTACTCGGGCTGGAGGTCGTCGATGTCCTGTACGTGACGCCAAGCCGGATCGCGGAGGGAGGTGCAGATGATCTTCTCGTCGGGCCCCTTCTCGTCTGTCATGTAGAAGACGCCGACCGGGCGAGCGCGGATGCGGCAACCCGGGAACGTCGGGTCGCCGACCAGCACGAGCGCATCGAGGGGGTCCCCGTCGCCTCCGAGCGTTCCCTCGATGTAGCCGTAGTCGGCCGGATAGCTCATCGAGGTGAAGAGGCGGCGATCCAGCACGATGCCGCCGAGGACCGGGTCGTACTCGTACTTGTTGCGCGACCCCGTCGGGATCTCGACCAAGACGATCAGCTCCTCGCTGTCCACTGCGCGACTATAGCCGGGCGGATACCGCCGGCTGGATAACGACGGCTGGACAACGACGGCAACCGGGACGGCGCTCAATTCACTACGCCATGCTGCGTAGGATGTCCACCGTGCTGCTGCCCGGCCCCATACGCGCGTGCCTGTTCGATATGGATGGAGTCCTGACCGACACCGCGAAGGTGCATGCGGCCGCCTGGAAGGAGATGTTCGACGGCTATCTGAGCGACCGCGCCTCACACGCCGGCGAGCGGCCGCGGCCCTTCGACCTCGAGCACGACTACGACGACTATGTGGACGGCAAGCCTCGCTTCGACGGTGTGCGGTCCTTTCTCGCCTCGCGGGACATCGGCCTGCCGGAGGGATCGCCGGGCGACCCGCCCAGGGTCGAAACGATGCAGGGCCTCGGGAACCGCAAGGACGAGGTCTTTCTGCGCATGATCCGCGAGCGGGGTGTCGAGCCATATCCCGGCTCGGTGCGCTTCGTGCATGCCGTGCGCGGAGGCGGTCTGCGCACCGCCGTCGTCTCCTCCAGCGTGCACTGCCGCGAGGTGCTCGAGGCGGCCGGGATCGAGGATCTATTCGAGGTGCGCATCGATGGGACGGTCATCGAACGGGAGCAGCTCAGGGGCAAGCCCGCGCCGGACGCCTTCCTCGCGGCCGCACGGCGGCTGGGCGTCGAGCACGAGCATGCCGCGGTGTTCGAAGACGCCCTCGCGGGCGTCGAGGCCGGCAGGGCCGGACGTTTCGGCCACGTGGTCGGGGTCGACCGGTCCGGCCACGCGCAGGCACTGCGCGAGCACGGAGCCGATGTGGTGGTGCGGGATCTGGCCGAGCTGATTTCGTCGCCGTGATCGCTCACCACGCATACCCCGCCGAGCCGTGGGCCGTGCGAGAGCGGGAGCTCGACCTCGACGTGCTGGCTCAGAGCGAATCGATCTTCGCGCTCGCAAACGGGCACCTCGGGCTGCGCGGCAATCTCGACGAAGGCGAGCCGCGCGCGCTCAGCGGCACGTACCTGGGCGGCTTCTACGAGTCCCACCCTCTGAGCTACGGAGAGCACGGCTACGGCTTTCCCGAAGACGGCCAGACCGTCGTGAACGTGACGGACGGCAAGCTGATCAGGCTGCTGGTGGAAGACGAGCCGTTCGATGTGCACCGCGGCACGCTCGAAAGCCACGAGCGCGTGCTCGACCTGCGCACCGGCATCCTGGAACGCAGGGTCCGGTGGACATCCCAGGCCGGACGTGCCGTGCGCGTGACGAGCCGGCGATTGGTGTCGTTCCGGGCGCGGGGCGTGGCTGCGATCTGCTACGAGGTGGAGGCGCTGGATGGCCCGATGCGCGTGGCGCTGCAATCGAATCTGCTCGCGAACGAGGCGGACACTCTGGTCGCGAACCAAAGGGACAATCCGAAGCACGGCGATCCACGCGGGGCGGCGGACCTGGGCAAGGTGCTGGTCAGCCGGCTCTCGGTCCACGACGGCCTACGGGTGGTGCTCGCGCACACCACACGCTCTAGCGGTCTCTCCCTGGCGGCGGGCATGGAGCATCTGATCGACACAGAGCATGAACCGGAGGTGCGGACCGAAAGCGAGGACGATCTGGGTCGTGTCACCATCTCGGCGCAGCTGAATCCCGGCCGGCCGCTGCGCGTGGTGAAGCTGCTCGCCTACCACTGGTCCTCGCAGGAGTCGATCGAATGGCTGCGCGATCAGGTCGACGCCAGCCTGGAGAACTCGGTCGCCGAGGGCTTCGACGGACTCGCGGAGTCCCAGCGGCTCTACCTCGACGACTTCTGGGCGGTGGCCGACGTGGAGCTCGAGGGCGACCTGGAGATCCAACAGGCTCTCCGTTTCGCGCTCTTCAATGTCCTGCAGGCGTCGGCCTGCGCGGAGACTCGTGCGATTGCCGGCAAAGGCCTCACGGGCCCCGGCTACGACGGCCACGCCTTCTGGGACACCGAAACCTTCGTGCTGCCGATGCTCACCTACACGCGGCCCGAGCTTGCTCGCGACGCCCTGATCTGGCGCCACTCGATTTTGGACCTCGCCCGCGAGCGCGCGCACGAGCTGGGGCTACGGGGAGCGGCGTTCCCGTGGCGAACCATCCACGGCGAGGAGTGCTCGGGCTACTGGCCGGCCGGCACGGCCGCCTTCCACGTCAACGCCGACATTGCCGACGCGGTGCGACGCTACATGCTCGCGACCGGCGACGACGACTTCGAGCGCGACTTCGGAGCCGAGCTGCTGGTCGAGACGGCGCGCCTATGGATGAGCCTCGGCAGCATCAGCCCCGAGGGGCGCTTCCATATCGACGGCGTGACCGGGCCCGACGAGTACTCGGCACTGGTGGACAACAACGTCTACACCAACCTCATGGCACAGGCGAACCTGCGCGCGGCTGTCGGCACCGCCGAGCGCCGCCCGGAATGCGCGCAGCGGCTGGACGTGGACGAAAACGAGATCGCCGCATGGCGGAATGCGGCCGAGCGGATGTACGTACCCTACGACGAGCGGCTCGGCGTGCACCCACAGGACCAGGACTTCACCGCCCACGAACGCTGGGACTTCGAGGCGACGCCGGCGGAGGACTACCCGCTGTTCCTCACCCATCCGTACCTCAACCTGTACCGCCGGCAGGTGATCAAGCAGGCGGACCTCGTGCTGGCGCTCTTCCTGCGTGGCGATGCCTTCACCGCGGAGGAGAAGCGGCGCGACTTCGAATACTACGAGGCGCTGACGGTGCGCGACTCGTCGCTGTCCGCATGCATTCAATCCGTGGTGGCGGCCGAGGTCGGCCACCTCGACCTGGCCTATGACTACCTGGCGGAAGCCGCCCTCATGGATCTCCGCGACCTCGACCACGACGTGCTCGACGGGGTGCACGTCGCATCGCTGGGTGGAGCGTTGCTGGCCGTGCTCGCGGGTTTCGGTGGGATGCGGGACTGGGACGGGCAGGTCTCGTTCGCACCACGACTACCGCCGGGCATCGAGCGACTGTGCTTCCGGGTCGGCCTGCGCGGTCGGCACCTGCGCGTGGAGGTCACTCCCGGCGCCACCTCCTACACGCTGCGCGAGGACGATTCCGACTTCGAGGTTTCACACTGGGGGGAGCGGATCGAGCTTGCGGCGGGCGTTCCGGCCACCCGAGCTATCCCGCCGGCACCGCGGCTGCCGGCGCCGGCGCAGCCGGCCGGGCGCGCGCCGCAGCGACGGGGCGACACGGAGCATGGGCAGCAGGCCAAGCGGACTTGACGGAGGCGGTCATCCTCGATCTCGATGGCGTGCTGATCGATTCGGAGCCGGCCTGGGCCGAGGTGCGCCGGGAGCTAGTGACGGAACGCGGCGGACGCTGGCACGATCACACGCAGCGGGACATGATGGGCATGAGCTCCGTCGAGTGGCGGCACCGGACACTCCCAGCATTGGTGGGTGGAGAGCCGCCGCTTGACCGCAAAGGACCCCCCTGGCGTGTGGGAGTCGGCTGGTTGCATGAGTCATCCCAGGGGACCGCCTCTGTGCCATGATCGTTTGCAGAACTGCCGCCGCAATCAATCAAGGGAGAGTGGCATTGGCCGGATCTCGAGACGTCATCATGCGCCATATCGAGGCGTTCAACGCTCGCGACCAGGACGCCGAGCCGTGGGCAGCCGATGCGCAGATAGTGGCGCCCGGAGCTTCGGTTAGTGGGCGCGACGAGGTGCTCGGCTTCCTCAGCGTCTTTCAGGAAGCGTTCCCCA
>JBBQNR010000019.1:0-43977 GCA_038330145.1 Solirubrobacterales bacterium | reverse complement strand
ACCGAGTCGTAGGTGTCTGTGTAGGCATCCAGCCCGCCTGCCAGCACGAGCGCGAAGAATGCCGCCGTGATCGTGGTGTGCGTGAGCCGGATGGCGGCGCAGGCAAGCATCTGGCGCAACGGCGACACACGCCGCCCTTCCAGCCGCCCGAGCAGTGGCGCCGAAAGGGCCTGCGTGAGCGGCACGCCGAAGCGGGCCGGCCCCATGACGGCGACGGTCTGGAGAACGGCAGCGATGCTCGCTCCGTAGCCGGTCCGCACTCCGCGCTCCTCTCCCGCCCGCGCGAGCGCGACGCCGCCGGCGAGCGCGATCCAGAAGCCGGCAGAAGGCGCGGCCCTCGAGGCCAGAAACGACGCCGTCGCAACGTGGGCGAGTCCCGACGGCGGCGCAAGCGTGCTGCCGTCGCCGTCGGCGGTCGTTAAGGTCGGGCCAGTGGTGGCGGAGCGCTCCATGTCGAATCGAAAGGGTAGTCGCGCCCGCATGAGCCCGATCGGGTTCCCCGATGGCTGATCGTGCCGGCTACAGAACCGGCTTCATTGGGCTCGGCATCATGGGATCGCGCATGGCCGCGAATCTGCGCCGCGCCGGCTTCGACGTCAGCGTCTGGAACCGCACGACCGAGAAGGCGGAGAGCTGGGCGCGCGAGCACGGCGGCGAGGTGGCGGCCAGTCCGGCGGCAGTGGCGGAAGCGAGTGACGCGGTGATCACGATGGTCGTCGACGGCGGCCAGGTGGAGTCGGTGCTGCTGGGGGACGACGGCGTTGCCGACGGAGCTCGCGACGGGCTGCTGTGCGTCGACATGTCGACGATCGGTCCCGGCGAGGCGCAACGAATCGGCGCCGCGCTGGCGGAGCGCGGCATGCGCTTCATGGACGCGCCCGTGACCGGCTCCTCGCCCAAGGCCGAGGACGGCACGCTGACGATCATGGCTGGCGGCGAGCGCGAAGATTTCGAACGCGCCAGGCCGCTGTTCGAGGCGATGGGCGAGCTGGTGGTGCACGCCGGTCCGCTCGGCCACGGCCAGATGGTGAAGGTGATCAACAACACCGTGGCCGTGATCAATACCGCCGTCGCTGCCGAGGCTCTGCTGGTCGGCAAGCAGGCCGGGCTCGACCTCGATGCGCTGGTGACGGTGCTGCGCGGCGGCTCCGGCGGCTCGGCGATGCTGGACCTGAAAGCGGAGCCGATGCGCTCACACGATTACACGACACTGTTCAAGCTCGAGCACATGCTTAAGGACATACGCCTGTGCCGCGAAGCGGCACAGGCGGTGAGCGAAGGGCGCGGCGAAGCGGCACAGGCGGTGGGCAAAGGGCGCGAGGCAGGGGATGCGCCCTTGATGGAGTTCCTGGAGCCGGTCGAGCGGATACTCGCCGACGCGGACGAGCGGGGCCTCGGCGAGGCGGACTTCGCGGCGCTGCTCGAGGTGCTCGAGCAGCGGGCCGGAACGCGCCTCTAGATATCTACTGGTAGCGGTCGGTGGGGGCGGGCTTGGTGAACGTCCCGCCGCGCGATCGCCTGATGAAGTAGACGATCGCGGTCGCGAACAGCACCGACAGCACGATGCCGCCGCCGCCGCGGCCGAACACCAGCCAGTAGACGAGCCCGGCGGCAAACGAGCCTGCGACGCCGACCGCCATCGTCTGCCAGATCGTGAGCGGATCCTTGCCGGGCAGCGCCAAGCGGGCGAGGGCTCCGACGAACAGGCCGCCGATCGCGATCAGGATCAGGTAGAGGAGCAGGTCCACAGGGCGACGAGTCTACCCCTGTTCGGACGCCGCCCCGTTTGCCTGCTCGCAGAGTGCACGGAAGCCTGCCTGCATGAAGTCGTTGAGCGCCGCGGTCGCAAGCACATTCGTCACGACGCGACCCGCGTCAGGGGATGCCACTCGCAGGCCGACGATGCCGAGCGCGCTCCAGGCCCCGACGCAGCGCGTGCAGGTGACCAGCTCGCCGACGGCGCGGCGCAGTCTCGAGCCGCGCAACCGCCTGCGGCCGGCGGTCTCCTCCACGAACGGCTCTCGCACCCAACTCCCGATCTTCTCGCGCGCGATCATCTTCGAGAGCGCGAAGGTGGCAGCTCCGATCGGCAGCAGATCGGCCGCAGTCAGACGGGCCGCCTCGCCCCTGCGCCGGTCGGCCGCCACGACTGCGGCCAGCAATGCCACGTATGCCGCGTTCAGCTCGGCGTAGTCGCGCGGCCGGGCCGGTTCCTCACGCGTGAAGTTCTCGGGAGCGGGAAGGCCCGGCACCGGGGAGCTGTCGGCTGTCGCTTCCACGGTCATCCTGAGCTGGGCTACCCTCGGTCCTGCACGGGGAAACTGGAGACGAGATGGGACTGAGCCGATGCACGTGGTCGTAACTGGAGCGAGCGGATTGATCGGGTCGGCGCTGGTGGAGGCGCTGACGAGGGGCGGCCACGGCGTGACGCGGCTGGTCCGCGCAGACGGCCCGGCAAAGGAGGGCGAGGCGAGCTGGGACCCGAGCGCCGGCCGGCTCGACGTCTCGGCGCTCGAGGGGGCGGACGCCGTCGTGCATCTGGCGGGGGAGACGGTGGCTGGGCGCTGGAACGACGACAAGAAGCGTCGCATCCTGGAAAGCCGCACCCGCAGCACGACGCTGATCGCCGAGACGCTCAGCGCCATCGAGCCACGCCCGCGCGTGTTCGTCTGCGCTTCGGCGATCGGCTACTACGGCGATCGCGGCGCAGAGCAGCTGGCCGAGGACAGCGGCGCCGGAGCGGGGTTCCTGGCGGATGTCGTGCGCGAGTGGGAGGCGGCGACGCGACCCGCCGCCGAGGCCGGAGTGCGGGTGGTCAACCTTCGCTTCGGGATTGTGCTCAGTGCCGCCGGCGGAGCGCTCGGCAGCATGCTCACTCCCTTTAAGCTGGGCGCCGGTGGACCGTTCGCCAGCGGCCGTCAGTACATGAGCTGGATCGCGATCGACGACATCGTCGGCGCCATCCTGCACGCCCTCACGACGGAGGACCTCGCCGGGCCGGTCAACGCCACCAGCCCCCACCCGGTGACCAACGGCGAGTTCTCCAAGACGCTCGGACGGGTGCTCCACCGGCCCTCGATCGCGCGCGTTCCGGCCCCCGTCCTGCGGCTCGTGGTGGGCGAGTTCTCCAGCGAGCTGCTGGACTCACGTCGGGTGCTGCCGGTACGGCTGACGGAAAGCGGCTACGAGTTCCGATATCCGCAGCTGGAGCCGGCGCTGCGGCACCTGCTCGACCGCCCGGCCTGACCGCGGCGCAGAACGGCGAAGGGACGGCACTTTGCCGTCCCTTCGCCTTGGGCGGGGAGATTTAGCCAGCTAGCGGCTGCGGCTCTTGCTCGCCTGCGTCGTGAGCGCCACGGGCAGGCCGGGCACGCCGAGCTGCTTGGCTCTCAGCTTGAACTTGAGCTTGCCGCGCTTGACGCGCGTCACCTTGACGGTGAGGAACGTCGTGCCCTGCTTGCGCGTCACCTTCAGCTTCCGGACCTTGGCGCGCTTGCGCCTGCTGTCGACGACCGAGCTGCCCTTGGCGATCGTCCGCTTGCCGCGCACGAGACGCAGCTTCGTGATCTCGAACACGTTGGTCGTACCGACCCAGCTCAGCACGATGTCGACGCTGCGCGTGCTGCCACCGATGTTGATCGAGTGGCTCTTGGTCTGGCCGGCCGCGTTGAACGTGTCCTTGAACACGGTTGGGGCCGCCTGGCAGTTGTAGATCGAGTCGATCTCGTTCATGATCGACTGCAGGGTGCTGGAGTCGGTCTGCGGGTAGTAGTTGCCGCCGGTGTCCTTCGCGATCGCCTGAAGGCGCAGGCCGTCTGGCCCGGCGGTGCTGGACCCGAAGCCGATCACGTCGGTGCGCGGGCCGCCCTGGTGGCCGTTGAGGTAGTCGCCCGAGTTGTGGCCGCCATCGGTCAGGAAGATGCGCGCCGTGGCGTTGGGGTTGTCCAACCTTGCCTTGTCGAAGGCGGCGTTGTAGTTGGTGGAGCCGTCATCGGCCTGGATCTGCGCGTCCAGCGCCGCCTTCATCGCCGTGGCGTTCGTTCCGACGACACCCGGCGCGAAGACCGTGGTCGCGTCGGTGCCGAACTGCACGGCGCCGAACGTCTTCTTCTGGTTGGCCGGCTTGTCCAGCAACAGCTTGGTTCCAGCCACGCGCAGCCTGTCGAAGTCGAAGCCTGCCATCGAGCCCGAGTCGTCGAGGATCACCTCGACGTTGTTCCGCGGAGTGCAGGCGGTGGCAGCCGCCGCGGAGCCGATCTGGATCGCCCCGGCGGCGAGGGCCGCGGCCGCCACGGCTGCGGCGATCATTGGGCGTTTAAAAGCGTGCATCTACTCAAACCTCCTGGCCTGAAAATGGATTCGGTGAAGTGCCGCGTGCGAATCTCGCACGACGGCATACAGGTTTCCCGGTGCGGCCTCAAGCTCCTCTCGGCGAATCCGTGCCTGGGCTGGACGAATCGCCGATGCCGGCGGCGGTAGGCTTGGGCCGTGAGCCTCTACGGACGCCTCTTCGCCCGTTTGTATGACCGCATGCTGGCCGGTACCGAGCGAGCCGGCCTCAGCGACCGCCGCCACGAGCTGTTGGCCAACGCCCGCGGAAGGGTGCTCGAGATCGGTGCCGGGACGGGCCTCAACCTCAGTCACTACCCGGACACGGTCGAGCAGCTGGTGCTCGCCGAGCCGGAGGCGCCGATGGCGCGCAGGCTGGAGCGCAGGCTGGCGGAGTCCGGGCGACAGGGCCGCGTCATGCTCGCTCCGGCCGAGAGCCTGCCGCTCGAGGACGACTCCGTCGACACGGTGGTCGCGACGCTGGTGCTGTGCACGGTCAATGATCCCCAACGCGCCCTGGCAGAGATCGACCGCGTGCTGCGGCCGGGAGGCCGGCTGCTGTTTCTGGAACACGTTCGCAGCCAGGACCCGGCCGTGGCGAGGTGGCAGGATCGCCTGCACGGCATCTGGCTTCGCTTCGGCCATGGCTGCAACTGCAACCGCCCGACGCCGGACCTGATCGCGGCCTCGCCACTCGAGGTCGAGCGGCTCGAGCGTGGTGAGATGCCCAAGGCGCCGCCGGTGGTGCGGCCGCTGGCAATCGGCAGCGCGGTCGCCCACTGACGTGGCGGCGCGACAGGCCGCGGCCGTGGCGAGGATTGCGGAAGGCTGCAGGTTCTGCGAAATCGTGAACGGCGCTCACGAGGCGCGAGTCGTGCTGGAGGACCGCAACTCGCTCGCGTTCCTCGACATCCGGCCGCTGTTCCCGGGCCACTCGCTGCTCGTTCCGCGCGACCATTACGAGACGCTCGGCGACCTTCCCGACGAGCTTCTGCCGGAGCTGTTCGGCAACGCGCGCCTGCTGTCGCGCGCCATGGAGACGGGCCTCGGCGCCGAGGGGTCCTTCGTCGCGATCAACAACCGCGTCAGCCAGAGCGTTCCCCACCTGCACGTGCACGTCGTGCCGCGAACCAAGGGCGACGGACTGCGAGGCTTCTTCTGGCCGCGTCAGAAGTACGGCGACGACTCGCACGCCGCCGAGACTCAGATCACCCTTCAGCGAGCCGTCGAGCAGCTGCGGTCCAGGTAGATGGCAACGCTCTCGCGCTGGAGAACCCCAGACTTCGCCGCCGAGGGCATGCTGCGTGGCCTGCGCGGGCGCAAGCGCGCGGCGCGACTGGAGCTGCTGGAGCACCTTCACCGCCAGGGAGTGCCACTGGCGGAGCTGAAGCAGGCGATCGCGGAGGACCGCCTCGCGCTGCTGCCGGCCGAGCGCGTGCTCGCGGACAAGAAGAAGTACACGGCGGCGCAGGTGGTGAAGCGGGCGGACATCACGCCGGAGCTTTTCGCCGACCAGCGCCGTGCCGCTGGACTGCCGGTGGCGCCGGAGGACGAGGTGGCCTACTCCGACGCCGACGTGCAGGCTGCGCGCAGGCTGAAGGAAGGGCTCGAGGCGGGCCTGGATCGCGATGCGATGCTGGAGGGGGCGCGTGCATTCGGGCAGGCGGCCTCGCAGGCGGCCGCGGCCGCGCGGGCGCTGGTGGGCGAGTCGTTCATTCGCCCCGGTGACACCGAGCACGACGTTGGCCTCCGCATTGCGGAGGCCGCGCGCACGCTTCAGCCGCAGACGGTGAAGACGCTCCAGTACCTGTACGAGACACACCTGCGCGAGCAGGTGCGAAGCGACGTCGTGGCGGGCGCTGATCTGGCCGCCGGGGTTACCGGCACGCGGCAGGTGGCGGTCTGCTTCGCCGACCTGGTCGGTTTCACCAAGCTTGGTGAGCAGGTGGGGCCGGAGGACCTGGGAGCGGTGGCGAGTCGATTTCGGGTGCTCGCCTCCGAGGTCGCGCGGCCTCCGGTGTCACTGATCAAGATGATCGGGGACGCAGCCATGCTGGTCTCTCCGGAGCCCGAGCCGTTGCTCGAGGCGGCGCTGACCCTGGTCAAGGAGACAGATCGAGAGGACCTGCCCCAGCTCAAGGCCGGCGTAGCCTTGGGGGAGGCTCTCAACCGCTGGGGCGACTGGTACGGGGCGCCGGTCAACCTGGCCAGCCGCGTCACCGAGGTGGCCCTCCCGGCCAGCGTGCTGGCAAGCACCGAGGTGCGCGATGCGGCCGCCGACAGCTTCACGTGGTCGTTCGCCGGTCGCCACAAGCTGAAGGGGCTTCGCGGCGAGTTGGAGCTCTATCGTTGCCGCCCCGGTAAGTTGTCTCGGGAAGGATCACCGAACGAGCGCACGAATAGCGCCAAGGAGAAATGATGCCCCTCAGCCAAGAGCTGCAGCAGTTCAAGGAGACCGAGACCGGCGAGACCTTCTCGCTTCAGAACCACAAGCTCTTGAAGGTGGAGCTTGCTGGTGTGACGGTCCAGGCCAAGGCCGGTTCGATGGTCGCCTACCAGGGCGAGGTCAAGTTCGAGCACGCCGGCTCGGGTGGCATGGGCCGCCTGCTCAAGAAGATGGCCACCGGTGAGGGCGTCACGCTGATGAAGGTCTCGGGAACGGGCGAGGTGTTCCTGGCCGAGCAGGCGCAGGAGATCCACCTCGTGACGCTCGAGGACGACAGCATCACCGTCAACGGCTCGAATCTGCTGGCTTTCGACGCCGGCATCGACTGGGATATCAAGAAGGTGGAGGGAGCGTCGGGTGCGCTCGCCGGCGGGCTCTTCAACGTCTTGCTGAGCGGGACGGGCACGGTCGCCGTGCTGTCCGACGGCCCGCCGCTGCTGCTCCAGGTCGAGGAGGCCCCGACCTTTGCCGACCCCAACTCGGCGATCACCTGGTCGAGCGGAGTCAAGACCGCCGTCAAGACCGACGTGCAGTTGAAGACGCTGCTCGGCCGCGCCTCCGGGGAGACGATCCAGCTCGCGTTCTCAGGCAGCGGCTGGCTGCTGATCCAGCCCTCCGAAGGTCGCGTCAGCGCCGCCGAGGGCTCCGGAGGCCGAGGAGCGCTCAGCAACATCCTCGGCGGCTGACCGCACCCCCGGCGGGCGCGGCTGACCGCGACCCCCGGCGCGTTGACCTCGCCCGCCGCGCGGGCGGCCTATAGCCTGACTGTGGATGAGCGACGACCCCCGCATCGAGCTTCCCGAAGTCGAGATTTCCCGGGTCGAGTTTCTTTGGTGGAGCGGCTGTCCCTCCTGGGATCGCGCGCTGGAGGAGCTGCGCCAGGCAATGACGGAGGTGGGCCTGGATCCCGGCTCCCTCGACGTGCGTGAGGTCGAGTCGGAGGCGGACGCCAAGCGCGAGCGCTTCGTCGGCTCACCGACGATCAGGATCGACGGCAGGGACGTGCAGCCGCCCGGCGACGAGCCGGCGGGCCTGACGTGCCGGGTATACCGGCTGCGCGACGGCCGCTACTCGCCGACGCCGGATCCCGCCGACGTGCGCGAGGCGCTCCGAATGGCGACGAACGAAGGAGGCAACAGGTGGGCATCTCGATAGGCGACACGGCACCCGGCTTCGACCTTTCCGACACCGAGGGCCAGCGGCACTCCCTCAACGGCGACCGTCACGGTCCGACCGTGATCGTGTTCACCTGCAACCACTGCCCCTACGCGCTCGCGTGGCAGGACCGCATCGCGGACGCGGCGCGTGACTATGCGCAGCGCGGCGTTCGCTTCCTCGCCGTCAACTCCAACGACGCCAAGCGCTATCCCGCGGACTCGTACCAGAAGATGCAGCAGCGCGTTCGCGAAGAGCAGTGGGAGTTTCCATACCTCCACGACGAGAGCCAGCAGGTTGCGCGCCAATACGGCGCCAAGGTGACGCCGGACGTGTTCGTGCTGGGCACCGACAACCGCCTCAGGTACCGCGGCGCGCCCGACGAGGATTACAACGAACCATCGCACAACGCCGCCTGGCTGCGCGACGCGCTCGACGCCCTGCTCGAGGGCCGCGACCCTGACCCGGCCGAGACGGATCCGGTGGGCTGCAGCGTCAAGTGGCGGCAGTGATCGGCCGCATCAGCCGCGGCCGCCCACTCCGGGCGTCAGCGCTTCGCTGAGGATGCGGTCCTGCTCGAGGCGGTGCGCCGCCGGGTAGCCCTCGCCGGGGCTGGCGCGGTAGGGGCGGCCGGTGTAGCCAAGCGTGACGCCCTCCGGCATCATGCGGCGCTCCCGCGCGCGGGTGAACATGAAGCGGCGTGAGCCCATGTTCTTCGGCTCCTCCTGAACCCAGATGATCTCCTTTACGTTCGGATAGGAGGCGATCAGCTGCTCTATCTCCTCGTACGGAAACGGGTACAGCACCTCGACTCGGGCGATCGCGACGCGCTCGTCGCCATGGCGCTCGTGGCCGATCAGGTCGTAGTAGATGCGGCCGGTGCAGAACAGCAGTCGCTCCACCTCGTCCTTGGCGTCGGCACGGTTGGGATCGTCGATCACGCGTTGTAGCGTGCCGGTGGAGAGATCCCGGATCGTCGAGAAGGAGCGCTGGTCGCGCAGCAGCCCCTTGGGAGTGAAGACGACCAGCGGCCGGCGCTTCGCCACCAGGGCCTGGCGCCGAAGCAGGTGGAAGTACTGGCCGGTCGTCGTCACATTCGCGCAGCGGATGTTGCCCTCTGCGGCGACCGTCAGGAAACGCTCGGCGCGCGCGCTCGAGTGCTCGGGGCCGGAACCCTCGTAGCCGTGTGGCAGCAGCAGCGTCAGCGCCGACGTCTCGTCCCACTTGGCCAGCGCCGAGACCAGGAACTGGTCGATGATCACCTGCGCCGCGTTGACGAAGTCGCCGAACTGGGCCTCCCACATCACCAGCACGTCGGGCGCCGCCGCGCTGTAGCCGTACTCGAAGCCGAGCGCGCCGGCCTCGGAGAGCGGGCTGTTGTGCATCTCGAACGGCGACTTGGCGCCCTTGAGGTGCTGGATCGGCGCATAGCGCTGGCCGGTCTTGGTGTCGACCAGCACCAGATGACGCTGGCTGAACGTTCCCCGCAGTGTGTCCTGCCCGGTGAGCCTGAGGGGCACGGCGTCCATCAGCAGGGACGCGAACGCGAGCGCCTCCGCCTGGCCCCAGTCGATCGGGTCGTCGGGGCCGACCTGGAAGCGCTTCTCGCGCTGCGGCTTCAGCTTGCGGTGGACGTTGAAGTCCTTGGGTGTGGCGAAGACCTGCCTGTTGAGGTCGAGCAACAGCTCGAGCCCGACCTTCGTCTCGGGCTCCACGCTCTGAGTTCGATCGAGCTGCACCTCGTCGGTGCGCGGCTCGGGCGAGAGGGTCTTGACCTGCTCGTGGGCTTCCGCGAGCTCGGCCTGTGCCTGCTTCAGCAGGCGGTCGACCTCTTCCTCACCGATCAACCCGGCCTCCGTCAGCGCCTTGGCGTAGATCACGCGCACGGGCGGGTGGTCCTTGACCTTCTCGTACATCAGCGGCTGCGTGTAGGCGGGCTCGTCGGCCTCGTTGTGGCCCAGGCGCCGGTAGCCGATCAGGTCGATCACGATGCCGCGGCCGAACTCCTCGCGGAACGCCATCGCGATCCTCATGGCGGCGATACAGGCCTCGGGGTCGTCGGCGTTGACGTGGATGATCGGAATGTCGAAGCCCTTTGCCAGGTCGGAGGCGTAGCGCGTCGAGCGTGACTCCCAGGGCTCGGTCGTGAACCCGATCTGGTTGTTGGCGATGATGTGGATGGTGCCGCCGGTGGAGTAGCCGTGGAGCGCCTCGAGGTTGAGCGTCTCCGCCACCACTCCCTCTCCGGGGAATGCCGCGTCGCCGTGGATCAGGATCGGAACGGCGGCGCTCGGATCGTGCACCGGCTGCGGCCCGCCGCGGTCGGTCTGGTCGGCTCTGGTTCGTCCTTCCACGACGGGGTCCACGAACTCGAGGTGGCTGGGGTTGTGCGCCAGCGTCACCGTCAGCTCTTGACCCGAGGGGGTGTGGAAGGTGCCCTGCACTCCCTGGTGGTACTTGACGTCGCCGGTGCCCCCGCGCGGCTTGGCGGTGCGCACGTCGATGTCCTTCTCGCCCTCGAACTCGGCCAGGATCTCGCTGTAGGGACGCCCGACCGCATGCGCCTGCACGTTGAGGCGACCGCGGTGCGCCATTCCGATCAATGCCTCGCGTGCGCCCGCGCGCGCCGACAGCTCGAAGGTCTCGTCGAGCATCGGGATCAGCATGTCGAGGCCCTCGATCGAGAAGCTCTTCGCTCCCAGAAAGGCCTTGTGGATGTAGGTCTCGAGCGCCTCGACCTGCGTCAGGCGCTTGAGGATCCTCAGCTTCTCGTCCGGCAGCAGCGGTCGCCGGAACTCGCCGGACTCGATTCGCTGCCGCAGCCAGACACGCTGGCGGTGGTCGGAGATGTGCTCGATCTCGTAGGCGATCGTGCTGCAGTAGGTCTCGCGCAGGTGCGGCAGCGCCTCCAGCAGCGTGGTGCCGGGCACCTGGATGCGAAGCACCTCGGCCGGGATCTGAGCCATGATCTCCGGTGTCAGGCCGACGGTCTCCGGCTCCAGCGCCGGGTCGCCGATCGGCTCCGAGCCGAGCGGGTCCAGGCGGGCGGCCAGGTGGCCGTGCATGCGGTGCGCCTTCACCACGGACGTCGCTGCCTGCACGTGGTAGAGCATCTCCTTCGGGACCATGTCGCCCTGCGCAGCGGGGGCTGCAGGCGCAGCGGCAGCGGCCTGCGCGGCCGGGGCGGGCAGCTCCGGCAAGGTCGCGCCGAGGCTCTGGAACACAGACGCGTAGAAGTCGTCCTCTCCGCTCAGCAGTTGCTCGATCGTGCGCAGGAAGGCGCCCGACTCGGCGCCCTGGATCACGCGGTGGTCGTACGTCGACGTCATCGTCATGACCTTCTCCGCGCCGGGCACGCCGGCGGGCGGGGCGATCGCGCCGGTGGCGACGATGCAGCCCTGGCCGGGCATCAGCCTCGGGACCGAGGCGACGGTGCCGATGCCGCCGGGGTTGGTGAGCGTGACGGTTGCTCCCTGAAGGTCGTCGGGGGACATGTCGCCGCTGCGGGTCTTGGCGATCAGGTGCTCATACACCTCCCGGTAACGGGCGAAGTCCATCTGCTCGCCGCCCTTGATCACCGGCACGATCAGGGTGCGCGCGCCGTCGTCGCGCTGGACGTCGACGGCGAGCCCGAGATTCACGTGCTGCGGCACCACGCGGTTGGGCTTGCCGTCGACCTCGTGGAAGGAGTGCGCCATGGCCGGGTGCTTCTCCAGCGCGCGGATGATGGCGTAGCCGATCAGGTGCGTGAAGGAGACCTTCATGTCGCGGCCGGCCTCCTTCAGCGCCTGGTTCAGCTGCCGGCGCCGGGCGTCCATGGTCGAGACGGCGAGGGTGCGGAAGCTTGTCGCGGTCGGGATCGTGAGGCTCTGCGTCATGTAGCGCGCGAGCACCGCGTCGCTGCCTCGGATCGGCTGCAGCTCCACGGCGCCTGGAGCCGTGGCCACGGCTGCCGCGTCACCCGAGGCCCCGTCAGCAGTCGCGCTCCTGCCTCCGTTCTCGATCAAGGCCAGCACGTCGTCCTTGACGATGCGCCCGCCGGTGCCCGACCCCTCCACGGCGTTGAGGTCGATGCCGTGGGCGGCGGCGACCCGCTTCGCCACCGGCGAGATCTTGGCGTCGTCGGGCACCTGCGTCTCGGCCTGCGCGGATTGCTCTGCGGCCTGCGGCTGAGCTGCCGGGGCGGGCGCTGCCTGAGTGGGCGCCCCCGGGGCCGGCTGCGCGCTTCGGTCCGGCGCCGATCCGTCGCCGTCCGGACCGGCTCCGTCGGCGCCGGCGCCGACCTCGATCTCGCCCAGCAACGCGCCGACGGTGACCACCTCGTCCTCACCGACCGCGATCTTGATCAGCTTGCCAGAGGCAGGCGCGGGGACCTCCGCGTCGACCTTGTCGGTCGAGATCTCGACCACCGTCTCGTCCTTCTCGACGGCATCGCCCTCCTGCTTGTGCCAGGTGAGGACGGTGCCCTCGGACACGGATTCCCCCATCTGGGGCATCGTGATCTGGACGGTCTCTCCTGCCATGGGCACTAGTGCCGAGCTTGGATTTCAAGAAGGGGCACTAGCGGCTCATCCTACCCCGACCTCGCCGCGCGTTGAAGCCCGCGCCGCGGGCGCCGCACGGGCCGCGGCCTCGACCCTCTCCCGCCTGTCGGCGTCCTCCGCCGCCCTCATGAAGAAGAAGCACAGCGCGCCGATCATGATCAGGAAGTCGAGGCCGAGCATCATGCCTCCCGCGATCTGCTGGTCCTCGATCGGGCTGAGGCCGTGCTCGAGCGCGCGGCTGCCGTAGAAGCCGTCGTAGAGCGGATGCTGCACGATCAGGAATGCCATGCCCAGGAACATGCCCGCGAATCGCACGCCGGTGATGTGGGCGATCTTCCACAGCTCTCCGGGCACGCGCCGGCGGGCGGGCTCGAGAACCGAGAGCCAGACGAGCAGAGACGCCACGACGAAGCTCTGGTGCTGGAGGGCGTGCAGGGCGGGAGAGCGCAGCGCCGCCTCGTAGGCGAACGGTAGGTGCCAGCCGTAGAGCGTCACGATCCAGATCGGCGCCGCTGCCAAGGGCTGGCGCAGGAACCGCAACAGCCGCCGCAGACGGTTGGAGCGGGCCAGCGGAACGAGCACAGGGCGCGGCAGCAGGAAGGCGTAGACGGGGGAGCGCAGGCCGAGCAGGATCAGCGGAGCTGCCAGGTCTCCGATCAGGAGGTGCTGACCCATGTGCGCCGACAGCAGGTCCGTCTCGCCGAGCCGGTCGAGGGGAGACAGCAGCGCGATGCCGATCAGCGTCAGGCCACCGAACCAGCACGCGCTCTGAAGCGGCGGCACGCGATAGCCGCGTCGCTTCAGCACGCTCAGGGCCCGCAGGTAGAGCACCGCCGGTAGCAGCAGCAGATAGACGGCGGTGAGATCCATGGCGGTTAGTCGCTGGGCTCGGAGTCGGTGCGACGGCGGCTCCGGATCCCGGTGATCAGGAACCAGAGCGCGAGCACGGCGACGGGCGCCAGCGTCAGCAGGTCGACGATCCAGTGACCGGCGTGAGCGAAGAGGAGCGGCATTCAGCCATAGTGTGACGCCTGCCGGCGGTGCCGCAGCGGTGCCACCACCATGTCGGCGGCGAGGGCGATCAGATAGGCCGCAACCAGGCAGGCCGCGACCGAGGCTCCTGCCGCCGTGCCCGCGTAGTAAGAGAGGTAGAGGCCGGCCGCGCCCCCCGCGACGGCGAGCGCGACGGCGGCGGCCATCATGCGGGAGATGCGCCGGAATGCCAGCGACGCCGCCGCGGCCGGCGCCACCAGAGCCGCCACGACGAGCAGGTTGCCAAGGCCCTGGACCGCCACCAGCGTCGCGCCGGCGATCAGGACCATCAGCGCCGCGTCCGCCCTCAGCGGATCGGCGCCGAACAAGCTCGCGTTGGAGCGGTCGAAGCCGACCACCAGCAGTCGCGTGTGAAGCAGTCGCAGGACGACCAGGACGGCGGCCGCGAAGCCCCCGGCCAGGGCGAGGTCGAGGTCGGTCACGCCCAGCACGTCGCCGAACATCAGCGCCTGTATGCCGGGAGGTGAGGCGCGCGACAGCGCCAGCAGCGCACCGGCCCCGAACAGCGTGGTGATGACGACCGCGACGCCGGTGTCCGAGCCGATCTCCGGCGCACGCGCGACGAGCGCGATTGCCAGCGCCGCGACGATCACTCCGACGGCGCCTCCGACCACGATCGGGATGCCGGCGATCGCCGCGATCACGAGGCCCGGGAAGAGCCCGTGCGCAAGCGACTCGGCGCTGTAGGAGAGCCCGTAGAGCACGATCCAGCATCCGAGCGCGCCGCCCGCGACCCCGATCAGCGCGACCTCCAGCAGGGCGCGCACCATGATCGAGTGCGACCAGGGATCGACCAGCGTCTCCCACATCAGGGAGCCTGCTCGTGATCGTGGTGGTGTGCGGGCATCACCGCTCGCAACGGTCCGCCGCCGGTGGGCAGCGTCACCATCTCGCTGCCGTAGGTCGCCTCGAGCACCTCGGGCGTGAGGGTCGGCCCTGGTGGGCCGAAGGCCACCTGCCTGCGATTGAGGCACAGCACCTGCTCCCACTCGCTCGCCTGGCGCGGGTCGTGGGTCGCGATCATCACGGACCTGCCTTCGCGTGCGAGCTGGTCGATCAGCGCCGACAGCCTCTGTGCGCTGCGCTCGTCGACGCCGGTGAAGGGCTCGTCGAGCAGCAGCAGCCGCGCGTCCTGAACCAGCGCGCGTGCCACGAGCACCCGTTGGCGTTGGCCGCCGGAGAGCTCGCCGAAGCGGCGTCCCGCTGCGGCGGCGAGACCGACCTCGTCGAGCGCCTCCAGCGCCTGCTGCCGCTCGGCGCGCCCGGGCCGCCGCCACCACGGCAGCCGGCCGAGCGTTCCCATCAAGGCGACGTCGACGGCGCTGACCGGATAGTCGAGCCGCGAGCGCTCGGTCTGTGGCACGACGCCGCAGCGGCCGGCGACCCTCACGCTTCCACGCATCGGCGTAATCTCGCCCGTAAGCACCCGGAACAGGGTCGTCTTGCCGCCACCGTTGGGCCCCAGCACTCCGACACGCTGGCCCGATGCGATCGAAAGCTGGACGCCCTCGATCGCGGCACGGCCGTCGTAGCCGGCGGCGAGCCCGTCGGCGACGACCAGCTCGGGAGGCGCTACGTCGCCGGCCGGCATCGCTGGGAACCGCCGCTGAAGCCGCGAACCATCGAGTCGGCGTTGCTGGCGAACATCTTCAGGAACGTGTCCCCCGCCGAGCCCGCGGGACCGAGCGTGTCGGCGTAGAGGGTGAAGCCGGCGTTGGCTCCGGTCTCGCGGGCGATCGAGCGCGCCAGCCGGTCGCTGAGCGCATGCTCGGGGAAGACGGCCCTCACATGCTCGCGGCGGATCAGGTTCACGAGCCGGGCGACGTCGCGGGCCGAAGGCTGCGCCTGGCCTGTGCGCGCCGGGATCACCGCGCCCACGACCTCGATGCCGTAGCGACTCGCGAAGTAAGAGAAGGCATCGTGGTCGGTGACCAGCCTGCGCTCCGGCCTCGGGACGGCCTGCATGCAGCGGTCGACCGCGGTCCCGAGGCGGTCGAGCCGGTCCCGGTAGCGGGCGGCGCTGCGCTCGAAGGTGGCGGCGTGCGCTCTGTCGACCTGCGCCAGAGCGTCTGCGATCGAAGCCGTCGCGCGATCGACGTTGCGCGGATCCTGCCACCAGTGTGGATCACCCTTCCGCAGGCCCGGCAACCCTGCGCTCAGGTCGACCACGACAGCGTCGCCGCCGCCCTGGCCGACGAGCTTGTCGACCCAGTCGTCGAGACCGTCGCCGCTCTTGAAGACGACGTCCGCTTTGCTGACCGCCTCGACGTCCGTGGGCCTCGGCTCGTAGTCGTGTGGGTCCGTGTTCGGACGCAGGATGCCGTGAACCTTCACGCGCTCGCCGCCGACCTCACGCACCCAGTCGGCGGCCAGCGTGGTCGTCGCGACCGCGTTCACGCTCGTGGCGGAGGAACCCGACGAGTTGCTCCCGCATGCGCCCAGCGCCATCGTGCCGGCCAGCGCGGCGGCGACGGCGAGCGCTCGCCGTCCGCGGGCGACACGGGCGAGCGCGGCGCAGGCGAAGACCCCGCCGGAGAGAACCGCGATCGTCGCCCCAGGAGGGGCGTTCAGCTCCACCGACAGCCACAGTCCGACTGCTCCCTCGATCGCGACCAGCAGCACCGTGGTCGCCTGCCAGGCCGGCAGGCGAGACGTCCAGAGACGAACGGTCGCGGCGGGCACCACCAGCAGCGACGCCGTCATCAGGGCTCCCACCGCCGAGATCGTGGCCGTAACGACGAGCGCGATCAGGGCCATCAGAAGCAGGTCCGGAAGCGCGGAGCGAAGGCCCAACGCACGAGCGGCGTCGGCGTCGAACCCGGATGCGAGCCATGCCCGGCCGAGCAGGACGGTGGCGAGCAGCGTGACGCCGCTTGCCGCGCCCGCCAGCCAGAGGTCGCGGTCCTCGATCGTGAGCAGGCTCCCGAACAGCAGCGTCTCGATGCCGGAGCCGGAGTGGAAGACGTCGCTGGCGAGAATCACTCCCAGCGACAGCGCGCCCACGAGCACAAGCGCGATGGTCGTCTCGATGGCGCGCCGCGACCGGCCGAGGCCCGCGACGGCAAGCGCGAAGGCAATCGCAGCGGCGAGCGCTCCCAGCGGCGCTGCGAAACCAAGGCCGTCGGCCAGCACCAGCCCCGGGAACGTCGCGCTACCGGACGCATGGGCGTGAAAGGCCAGGCCTCGCAGCACGATCCAGGTGCCGAGCAGGCCCGCGCCGGTGCAGAGCAGCAGCAGCTCGAGCACACCGCGCTGCACGAACTCGAGTTGGAAGGGGTCCAGCACGGGCAGGGACGCTACCAGAGAATGGGAACGATTATCACTTTCGTTATCGGGCTATCATGGCGTCGTGGCAGCCGCCAAAACCGCACGGGCCAGATGGGCCGATCACGCTCTCGAGGAGCTTGGCCGCTCCGGCCACCGAGCGGGCGGTGCGAGGTCGGCGGTGATCGAGTTGCTGGCCGGGCAGGATTGCTGCCTGACGGCGCAGCAAATGTTCGACTCGCTGCGCGACGACGGCCGCAGCGTCGGGATCGCCACCGTTTACCGCACGCTCGAGCTGCTGGGTCAGCTCGGCCTGGTGCGACGAATCGAGATCGGCCCCTCCGCGTGCTACGAGGCCGAGTACCCGAGCGGAGAGCACCACCATCACGTCGTCTGCGAGAGCTGCGGCAAGGTCGCGGCCTTCGAGGACCGAGCGCTGGAGGAGGCGATCGAGCGCCTCGCACGCCGCCACCGCTACGCCGTCGGCGTGCACGAGGTGACGCTGCGCGGCGAGTGCCCGGAATGCCGCGCCGCGTAGCGAGTGGCCACGCCAAGAACCCCTGATCAAATGCGCCCTCGTAGCGCGTGTTTCCGCTACCCTCGGCGTGGGATGAGGGTGAAGTCGCGCATCATGCGCTGCGCGGTCTTCGCGCTCGCGATGTTGCTGCCGGCCACGCCGGCGAGCGCCCACGCCATCCTGGAGCAGACCTCTCCGGCCCGCGGCGTGACCGTGGATAGCGAGCCCAAGCTGGTTCAGTTTCGGTTCAGCGAACCGGTCGAAGGCAGCTTCGGCGCGGTGCGGGTCTTCAACGCTCAAGGAGAGCGTGTCGATGACGACGCCATCGTGCGTCCGAAGGGGGACGACACCATGGGAGTCGGCCTCGAGAGCGGGCTTGCGGACGGGACCTACACCTCCACCTTCCGCGTCATCTCGGCCGACGGCCACCCCGTAGCGGGAGGCTTCGTGTTCTCGATCGGCGCCCCAGGTGTTGCACCCGGCAGGTCGGTCGCAGAGCTGACCGCCGCCTCCGAGGTCGGCACCGCGACCGACATCGGCTTCGGCCTGGCACGGGGTGTCACGTATACGGCGATCGCGCTCGCGATCGGATCTCTGGTCTTCCTGCTGGCAGTCTGGCTGCCGGCGCTCCGCCTGGCCATGACGGCGGCGGGCGAGTGGCTCGAGGCGTCGCGCCGGTTCGCGAAGAGGCTGCGCCGGCTGCTGTTGCTGGCCCTGATCGCGGGCGTTGTCGGCGAAGCCGCCCAGATCGTCTTCCAGGGGGCGACAGGGGCGGGAACGACGTTCTGGTCTGCGCTCGACGCGAACATCATCCAGGACGTCCTCGATACGCGGTACGGCACCGTTCGCCTGTTCGCGTGCGGAGCCTTCCTGGGTGCCCTGGTGCTGTTCAGCGCCCGCGGCTGGGTGCCGGCGCTTCGCCCCGCCACCGTCGGAGCACAGGGCCTGGCCGGAACCCTTCGCCTCGAGGCACCGACCCTTGTCGGTGCCGGCCTGTTCCTGGGCTTCATCGCCATCTCGTCCGCGCTGGCCGGACATGCCTCCACTCAGAGCCCCCGCGCGCTGCTGATCCCCATCGACGTCCTGCACGTACTGGCGATGAGTGTCTGGATCGGCGGACTGGTCGCGCTGGTGGCGGTGCTACCGGCGGCCACGCGGGCGTTGTCCACCAGCGAGCGAACGCGGCTCTTGGCCGGTGTGGTGTCGCGCTTCTCGCCACTTGCGTTCGCCTCGGTTTGCGTCTTGATGGCGACGGGGACCGTGCAGTCGATAGTCCACCTGGAAGCGCTCGACAACCTCCTTCACACAGCGTTCGGGCGCGCGATCCTGATCAAAATCGGGCTGCTGCTCTTGTTGATCGGCCTCGGCGCCTACAACCAGCGCCGCCTCCTGCCGCGCCTGCGGGCCGCTGCGGCGAACGGTGAGTCTCCGGGCGCCGTCGGGCTTGCACTGCGCCGATCGTTGCGGGCGGAGGTCGCCCTGCTGGTCGTCGTGCTCGGGGTCACGTCGGTGCTCGTCAGCTACGCGCCACCGACAAGCGCCAGAAGCGGTCCCTTCTCGACCACGCAGGCGGTCGGGCCGCTCGAGTTACAGAGCACCATCGACCCGGCCGAGGTGGGCCGCAACGAGATGCACTTCTACCTCTTCCGAGCCCGTGACGGCGCCCAGTTCGACGGCACCAAGGAGTTCAAGGTCCGGGCCACGCTTCCCGGCGAGAACATCGGGCCGATCGCCATCCGCGCCGTCAAGGGCGGTCCCGGCCACTACGTCGTGCCCGCTGCCGACTTCGGCGTCAAGGGCGACTGGCAGGTGAAGCTGACCGGTCGCGTATCGGACTTCGACCAGTACGAGGCGACGGTCAGGGTCCCGATCAGGTGACCTGAACGCGAGGCAGGGTCGGCCTTTTGTTGCGGCCTTCCGTTGTCTACTGGTTCGCCTGTGCCAGCAGCCACAGCCCGAAGCACGTGTAGGCAATCATCACGCCCAACATCCAATACTGGGAGCGCACGGCGTCCTTGATCTTGGGGTAGAGCACGAGCGCGCGGTCGTGCGCGAGGATCAGGCCGCAGACGTGGCCGACCACAAGCGCGCCGACCTGCACGTACCAGATCCCGGTCGCGCTGATGATGGTGTAATCGATGCCGCTGTCAGCGGTGCCGAACAGGTCCCAACCCTGGCCGAGCGGGTCGGACGCCAGGTACCAGATCGCCTGCCCGTTGTAGGCCAGGAACGAGAAGTAGTGTGCGATCACGTAGACCGCCGCGATCGGTACCAGCGTGTGGACGAACTTGCGCGCCAGGTCGAGCTGGGGCTCGTGCCCGATCGTGCGAGCGCCCGCGATGCCAACCATGTAGATGGCGGCGATCACCGCCATGCCGGCAAGGATTCCGATCGTGAAGGAGAGCTCGCCGCTGGTGCCCGGGCCGAAGCCGAGGTCACCGAAGCGGTCCTGTAGCCAGGGTCCCGCGTCGGCCCAAAGCGGCCCTTCGCTGGCACCATCGAACGTGACCGTGCCCAGCATCGCCACCAGCAGTGCAACGGTCCCGGGCAGCGGGTTCAGCCTCGTCAGCGCAGAGAGTGGGCGTCGCAGGCCCAGCCTCCCCTCCCTTACCTCGACTGGTGAGATACGGGAGAACAGGTTGTAGTAGACGGAGAAGCCCTCGCCTCTGTCGATCCAGGTCTTCGTCCCGTAGACCGAGATCGCCAGCAGTGTGACGGCGGTGTAGACCAGCGTGGCGATCGCCAGCGTGCTGGGGTCGTCGCTCGAGAGGTACGCCAGCTCCATCCAGGCAAAGCCCACGATCGTCGCGACGGCGGGCCAGCGCCCGAGCCGGGACGGGTAGGCAAACGGCTGCGGCAGCGGCCCCGCGACACGGCCGGCGACGAAAGCGACCCCGCGCGCTATCGCTCGCCAGGGGTTGAAGGCGCGGAAGACGTCCCCGAACAGGATGCTGAGCGGCACCAGCCCGACCCAGAAGATCACGTAGATGAAGGTGGGCGCGAAGTTGGAGAGTGCCGTCTGCTCGCCGAACAGGCCTGCGATCACCGTCAGCAGCAGCAGGCCAACGCCGATCATGCCGGCGAGCACGTCGGTTACCGGGTTCACGATCGCTCGCGACAGCCATGACGGCAGGGGGCGGAAGTCCTCGTCTCCCTCCAGCTTCGGCGTCCGCCACAGCACCGAGAGCCCGACGAACGAGACGATCAGGACAACCGCGGCGGCCCACCCGAACAGCCACTCGGGGATCGGCAGGTCGGCGCGGCCCACCAGCCCGTGCGCGAATGCCGCAGAGGGTGCGGCCAGCAGCGCCACCGCTGCCGCGCCCGCCGCGGCAAGGCCCAGGCGTCGCGGGGTCACGACGGCGTCACTCTGAGCTCGGCGATCTGCTGCTTGCGGTCTTCGAGCTCGATCTCGAACACTCCCTCCAGGTTGGCCTTGAAGTCGAAGCGCGCCGTGCCGCCGGCGTTGACCAGGTTGGTGCGGTCGTAGCCGTGCACGTGGATCTCGTCCGAGACGTCCGAGCGCACCACGAATCGCACGTGGTCACCCTTCTTGTACTCGAGTCGCCTGACGCCGCCGACCGGCTTGCCGTTGCGCACGACGATAGTCACCGGCGGCTTTAACTGTGGGGTCGTCTGCGCCGGCTTGCCGTCACCGTTTGCGTTCTCCTTGCCGGTTCCACCCGCGCCGCCGGCCTGCTGGGTCGTGGCGGTCGTCGAGGAGCTGTCGTTTGAGTTGTCGCCGTTCAGGACCACGAACAGGACGACCACGAGAGCGATCGCGCCCAGCGCGACCGCGACCCGCGCAGTGTTGGATCGCATGGTTCCTCCTCTTGTCTTGGACGCGAGCCCGCGGGCTCGCGTGGCTCAACTTGCGGGAGAGAGCTGCGGAGGTGGCCGGCGGGCGAGGCCGAACACGAGCGGATCGCTCGTCAGTGAGCGGGCATGCCTGTTGCTCGCGGGTTCGAGTTGCCTGGGCGCCCGGAGCGGGAGCATCGGTCGCGTTTCGACGAACCACGACTCGGCGGCCGCCAATCCGGCAAGCAAGAGCGCAAGCAGCCCGCCGAGGGCGATCGCGGCGGGCAGGACAATCCATCCTCCGTGACCGAGAACGGCGTCGAGGCCCGCGGGGTGTGCGCCCACAAGAGCGCCCTCGAGAAGCTCCTGGGCCGAGAAGATCACGATCAGTGCAAACGCACACGCGAGCCACCGGCGGACCAGGCTCGGGGCCGCCGGGCGCCGGGCGGAACGGCCAAGCGACGCACGTACGAGCACCGCCCCGACCACGCCGCCGCCGATCGAGACCACGATCGGAAGGCCGATGCTCAGATACGAGTGTCCCTGCGCAGCCAGGGCGTGGTCGACCTCGTGACCGTAGCCAGCGAGGTAGCGAACCTGGTGCACGACGAAAGCGGCCGGCGGCAACAACACGAAGGCGCGGAGACCATCGGCTGGCCGGCGCAGGCTCATGGTGCGGGATCCTACCCCTGGGCCGCCGCTGCGGTCCCGGTCAGGACCGGCGCCGTCTCCGCCAAAGCGCCCAGGCCGCCACAGCCGCCGCCAACACAATGGCGGCGACGATCGCGATCAGGACTCCGCTTCCGCCGTCGTCCTCGTCGTTGTCGGCAGAGTCGTCGCTGGCGGTGGTGCTGTTGGCCGACCCCTGGGCCGGCTGGCTTTGCGATCCCTCCTGCCCGGGTGCCTTGCTCGCCGTGAGCCGGAGCGTCGGAGCGGGCTCCTCGGAGCCCGGACTGCCGATCCAGCGCTGGATGCCTCCGTCCTCGTAGGTCTGGAGTACCTTGAACGGAAGCTTGGCGCCCGGCCGGCCCGGCAGAGCAACCGAAAACGAGAACCGTCCGCGATTGTGCCCGGCCGGGATCTCCCGACCCTGGGGCGCTGTCAGGACCAGGCGGTCGATATTTCCTCCAGAGCGCTGTAGGCGCACCTTCCATCCTCGAACGGACCTCGGTGTGACGGCGCTGATGCCCTCCGGCAGCTGCACGTCGAGCTTCTGCGTGCCGGCCGTTGAGCTCTCGTTTTCCACGATAAAGGTCAGCGTCGCGCGCTGTCCCGCCGGCGCCTTCTTCGGCTTCACCTCTATGTGAGCACTTGCCGGCGTCGGCAAACCCAGGGAGGCGAGCAGAAGAACAAGGAGCAATTTTTGCGAGCTCGGCATCGGCACCGGTCGGGCAGACTACCGCGACCGCGGTGATTAGATGAACCAGATGCACGACACCCGGCACGCCGACTCGCCTGCTCACTCCCATTCGCATGGGCTGATCGACCCCTCGATCAAGCACTCGCGAGCTGGGCTTCGAGCGGTCAGCGCATCACTCGGGATCCTCGCGGTCACGGGTCTCGTGCAGACCGGGGTCTTCATCGCAAGCGGCAGCGTCGCCCTACTGGCCGACCTCATCCATAACTTTGGTGACGCGCTCACCGCTCTTCCGCTGGGAGCGGCCTTCTTGTTGCGCTCGGCGCGAGCAGAGCGCTACGCGGGTCTTGCCGTTGTCGGCGCCATTTTCATAAGCGCCTGCGTCGCAGGCGCAGAGGCGGTCGCGCGCATCATCAATCCGACGGCGCCCGACTATCTGTTCGCGCTGGCTCTGGCCGGTGCGGCCGGCTTTGCCGGCAACTTCGCCGCGGCCCAAGTTCGCTCTCGTGCTGGTCGGCGGGTGGGCAGCCCGGCTCTGATCGCGGACGGCGATCACGCACGGGCGGACGCGTACGTCAGCCTCGGGGTGGTGGCAAGCGCCATCGTCGTGGCGCTCGGAGTGCCGATCGCCGACCCCACCATCGCGCTCGTCATCACTGCCGTGATACTCCGCATCACCCTTCAGAGTTGGCGAACAGTCAGCGCGGGATACCACGTCCCCTAGTCCTTGCTGGGAAGCCCGGCTGGGCGAGGATCTTCTGCGGCGACCGGCGAAAGGGTTCGTTAGTGTTGGAGCCGTGGGCGCCATCAGATGGACTTGCGCACTGGCGCTCACCTTGGGCGCACTCTCTCTGGTCGCCTGTGGAGGCGGCAGCAGCCAGGCATCGTTCAAGAAGTCCGGGCCGCCACCGCCGCCACAGTGCCTGGAGCGCTGGAACGCCAACGAGGAGGCGCTGGCCGCGGGCCAGCACGCCTACTCCACGGGCCACGACTCACGCGCCGCTCGGGTCACGCTGGAGAACCTGCCCCAACAGCAGCTCAAGAACGTCTGCATGGTGATCTTCGCCGCCTCGCGGTCCGATCGCGAGTACGGGATCCTCGGCAACTACAGCACTGCCTCGAAGCCGACGAGGGACAGCACAGGCCTGTTCGTGAGCGTCTGGCAGCCGATCACCGATCTGCCGGTGGACTCGGAGCAGGAGCGTCTCCAGCGCCAGCGCAGCGGCGAGATGGCCAACTCCGGCCTGTCGAAGGACGGCAAGCTGGCGCCCCTGAAGTAGCCGCCGGGCTCCGTTCAGGCGCGAGGTAATGCATCCCGATAGCTCCCCGGGGTTCGGTCTCGCGAGACCCGGGTAGGCGCAACCAAAGCGCCCTCACCGGGCTTTAACCCAGTTCGGCTAGCTTTCCGAACTTCGCGCTGGAGCCAAATGGAGCGGAACACCAAACAACGACAGGCCGGACTCGACGGGCTGCGCGGTCTCGCCGCGCTGCTCGTGTTCGGCGTTCACCTCTGGATCTACCAGCTTCCCAACAGCGTGCAGGTCACGCGCGACAACTTCGGTGAGTTCCTGCTGTTCGAGTCGCGGGTGGCCTTCGTGATGTTCTTCGTGCTGTCCGGCTACCTGCTGTACCGGCCGTTTGCACGCGCGGCTCTCGGCGAGGCAAAGCCGGCCTCGATCGTGGCCTATTTCGTACGGCGCGCGACCCGCATCCTGCCCGCCTACTACGTGGCGCTCGCGGGGGCGGTCACCCTGTTGGCGACGGCCGGCGACGTGCCGGGGAAGCGCGCCGTCGAGAGCGGCGACCTGCCGCGGTTCGCGCTCTTCGTGCAGAACTACACGCCCCACACGCTGCTGAAGCTGAACGCCGCCACCTGGACGCTGGTGATCGAGGTCGCGTTCTACGTATTGCTGCCGCTCGTCGCGCTGTTCGCGCTCAAGTGCTGCTACGGCAGCCTACGCGGGCAGCTCGCCCTGATCGCCTCACTGGTTACGGCCGGGCTGGCCTGGAATCTGGCCGGCTGGGCGGCCGGCTGGGGCACCGTGGCCAGCCACTCGCCGCCGTCGTTCCTGCCCTACTTCGCCTTCGGGATGCTGGTGGCGCTGGGGGTCGAGGGCATCCGCTCCGGCCGGCTGCGGCAGCTCGGGAGCCGGGCAACGTTCGCGCTGCTGGCGGGGGCGGTCGCGGTGCTTGTCGTCAACGGGTACTGGCATGCGAGCGACGCCAGGCCCGACGGCTTCATGATCAAGCTGCTCGCCGACATCCCGGCCGGGGTGGCGTTCGCGGCGGTGATCGCCGCCATGGTTGCGGGCACGGGAGCGGGGCTGGGGTGGCTCGGCAGAACGCCGTTGGCCTGGTTCGGCCAGATCTCGTACGGCTTCTATCTCTGGCACATACCAATGATCCTGTGGGCGCGCGGCCACGGCATGCTCGGCGGCGGCGCGCTCACGGACCTGGCCGTGATGCTGCCGCTCGCCGCCGGCGCTGGCGCGTTCAGTTGGTACGCGCTCGAGCGCCCGCTGATGAACTACGCCGCCCGGCTGCGCAGGGACGCCGATCCGGAAGCTGCCCGGGAGACGACACGGCGAGAATTGGGCCATGCGCGAGCCCTCGGCGCTCCCGGTTTTCGCGCCTAAGAGCCTCGGACAAAATCACCAGTCATGCCAGACGCGGCTGCAAACCTTCGGCTGCCCGCGTCCTCGGTCGGCCACATACCGCTTCGACCGGCTGTTATCTAAGCCAGGCGCGAACTATCGCGTTGGCGAATCCCAGGCCATAGCGGAACACCGCCGGCTTCTTGGAGTGTCCGTGCAGCCGGCGCGCGACAGTCACCGGCACCTCCTTGGCGGGCACCCCGCGCTTGATGGCCTCGATCATGAACTCGGACGTGTGGAACTGCTCCTGCCGCAGCACCAGCTGCGGCAGCACGCTTGCCCTGACGGCGCGGTAGCCGTTCGAGCAGTCGCTCACCCTGGTGCGGGTTATGAACGACACCAGGCGGTTGAAGAAGACGATGCCAAGCTCGCGCGCGAAGTGGTTCGGCTCGGCATGGCCGAGCACGCGCGAGCCGTGTGCCAGGTCGACCTCTCCGTCGAGCACGGGCTTGACCAGGCGTGACATCTCCTCGGGCAGGTGCTGTCCGTCGGCGTCGAGGGTCACGACGACCAGCGAGCCGGAGTCGGAGGTGAGCCGGTATCCGGTGCGAAGCGCGGCACCTCCGCCGCGGTTGATCACATGGCGGGCAACGGCCGCTCCGTGTGCGCGCGCGATGTCGCCGGTGGCATCGCGCGAGCCGTCGTCGACCACCAGCACCTGGGTGGCGATGCCGCAGACCTCGGCCGGTATGCGCGAAAGGACCGCGCCGACGTTCTCCTCCTCGTTGTAGGCCGGTACCACGACCGCGACCCTGTCGCGGAAGCGCTCGGGGAGACCCGCCAGGCGAAACTCCTCCCAGGCGATGCCCTCCAGCACGGCGGAGAGCTCGCGATCGACACGGCCGGTCTGCCACAGCGAGCGCAACGTGAGCAGGAAGAGGATGAAGATCGCGAACACGGCCAGACCCAGGATTCGCCCGCCGCCGCCCTTCTCGAAAGCGAAGAAGGAGAGCACCGAATCGGCGAGCGTGGTCGCCGAAACGACAACCAGCGCCAGGCCGGCGAGCAGGATGATCAGCACGTCGGCGTTGCGCAGCGAGCGACGGCGCCAGACGCCGAGCGCGATCACGGCCGCGCCCGCGATCAATCCGGCCGCGCGAAGGGCGGAGAGTTCCATGGCCGGCAGCAGGATATCCGGGCGTTAAGTCATCAAGCGGCTTTCGCGCCCGGATGATCGCCGATCCAGCGTATTCGTGTACGCGATGGGTCTCGCGAATCTCGACCTCTTCGAAGCCCGCGGCGCGGAGTGTCTCTTCGAAGCCGCGGCGCGTGAGCGCCCCTGCAATGCAGCCAGTCCAGGCGGTCATGTCGCGGCGCGTCTGCTCGTCCATGCTCTCGTCGGCGATCACATCGGACACGGCGAAGCGCCCTCCGGGTCGCAGGACTCTGGCGGCCTCGGTGATTACCCGCTGCTTGTCGGCGGATAGATTGATCACGCAGTTCGAGATGATCACGTCGACGCTCGTGTCGGGAAGCGGCAGCTCCTCGATGTAACCCTTGACGAACTCGACGTTGTCAACGCCCGCTTCGCGTGCGTTGGCGAGTGCGAGCTCGAGCATCTCGTCGGTCATGTCGAGACCGATCGCCTTGCCGCTCGGACCCACGCGTCGGGCGGATATCAAGACATCGGCGCCCGCACCGGAGCCGAGGTCGAGGACGGTCTCGCCCTCGTGCAGGTCGGCAACCGCGGTGGGAACGCCGCAGCCGAGTGAGGCCTGAACCGCGACGTCGGGCGTGCCGTCGACGTCGGCCTCCTCATATAGAGCTTCGCCGAACACCTGATTGCCGGCCTCATCTGTGAGCGACACCTCCGTCCCGCAGCAGCTGGACTCGGCGGTCGCGGTGCCACAGCCGCAGGAGCCTTCCTGGGTGGCGGCGGCCCTCGCGGCGGCCGCGTAGCGCTCGCGGACGGAATCACGGATCTCGGTTATCTCAGCCATGTGGAGAGCTCCTTCAGACCGTTGGGGACGACGTAGTAGTAGGCCCAGATCCCACGCCGCTCGGAATCGACTACTCCGGCGTCGCGCAGCACCTTCAGGTGATGGGAGACAGTCGGCTGCTCGACGTCGAAGAGCGGCGTCAGCTCGCAGACGCAGACCTTGCCGGCGTGCTTTCGCAGCACGTCGACGAGCTGCAGGCGGATCGGGTCTCCGAGCGCCTTGGCGACCAGGGCCATCCGTTCGGCCTCACCACGCTCGGTGTCCGGATAGACGACCGGCTCGCAGCACGGCTTGCCGGGGGCGCGCCTTTGCTTCGGGGCAAGCTGCAGATCGATCGACATCGATTTATATGTATCAATTGAATTGGTGTTTGTCAATCGATAGCCTTTAGCTCGATGAGACCCGACCTTCCGCGGAGGGCTGCCGCCGAAGCGATCGCCACGTTCGCCTTGGTCGTCGCCGGCTGCGGAGCGATCATCGCGAACCAGCACTCGGACGGCGGCCTCGGCGTGGTGGGCATCGGGATCGTCTTTGGGCTCGTGATCATGGCGATGGTCTACGCCGCCGGCCACCTGTCGGGAGCGCACATCAACCCGGCCGTGACCGTCGCCTTCACACTCACTCGCCACTTCCCGGGACGCGACGCCGTCGCGTACGTGGGCGCGCAGCTTCTTGGCGCAACGCTCGGCGCCCTCTTTCTACTGGCCGTCTGGCCGGACCAACCCGCCCAGCTCGGAGCGACGCTGCCGAGCGTCGGCGTGGGCAGCGCGCTTGCCTACGAGGCGGTCCTGACGGCCTTCCTGATGTTCGTGATCATGGCTGTCGCCACCGACACGCGAGCCGTCGGAGCCGCGGCGGCGATCGCGATCGGCGGCACCGTCGGGCTCGACGCCATCTTCGGAGGACCCGTTACTGGTGCCTCGATGAATCCGGCCCGTTCGTTCGGCCCGGCGCTTGCCGCCGGGGACTGGCGGGACTTCTGGGTCTACGTCGTCGGCCCGCTGGTGGGCTCGGTGCTCGGAGCGATTGCGTACCAGTTCGTCCGTGGTGAACATCCCGAGCCGGCAGTAGAGGAGCGAGCCTGATGCGGGTGGCCGTCATCACCGACATCCACGCGAACCTGCCGGCTCTCAGCGGTGCTCGAGCTCATCGACAAAAGAGAGAGTCGAAGGGCCACTAGGGCGTCGGACTCGGCCCCAGCGCCGGCGGCTTCGCGCGAGCACCGCGCCGCTCCGCAATCCAGCCGCCGACCACCAGGCTGAGCCAGGCGCCGCCCGCGCCGGCCAACGTCATCACCAGCGGCATCAGAGGCACGTTGCGGCGAGGCACGGCGAGCAGCAGGCCGCCGAGCAGAGTGATGCCGCCAATCAGCGCGGCAAGCAGCAGCGCCTCCCAGCGCCTGCGCCAGGCCAGCACGGCCAGCCCCAACAGCCCAAACGCCAGGATCGCGTAGTGGAACAGGATCCAGCCAGTGGCGCGCATCGTCGGCCCCGACCCCCGCCGCCATACGTTCCACATCTTCCTTGCGACCATCTTCATGTACGCAAAGGGGCTCTCCGAGAAGTACTTGCGGAAGTTCTCACGGCCGATGCGCGCCAGCGCCGCGTCGCGCTCGAGCTGCGGGTACTTCCTTGCGACGCGGTCGAGCAAGGTTTTCATCTCGGTGTCGCGCACCTCCTCGGCAGAGACGTACCGCTGTCCCGTGTAGCGCTTGATCAATGCCCGCTTGACCTGAAGCTGGCGCCCGTTGCCGGGCAGGTAGGTCGCGACGAAGAGCGCCTTGCCGCCGCCGGTCGAGACGGGTACGAAGCGGTCGAGCACCACGTAGTTGCGCACCGTCCAGGGCGCCAGCACGACCGCGAACATGCCGACCAGAAGTGCCGCGGACACGAGCCCCAGCCGCCACGAGCGCCGCCGGCCCACGAGCACCAGCGCCAGCAGTCCGAACACGGCTGCGAACGGCAGGTACTCCGGGCGGGTGAGCGCGGTGGCTCCAAGCAGGCCGCCCGGCACAAGCCACGCCCAGGTCCACCGGCCCTTGTCCGCCGCCCACATGAAGGAGAGCACCGCCGCCGAGAGCGTGAAGGCCGCGATCGGTTCGCTCAGAAGCTGGCCGTTGTTGTCGAGGAAGGCGGGATAGACGGCGGCCAGCAGGCCGGCCACAACGCCGGCGACGGGCCCGGCGAGACGGCGGCCGATCAAGTACACCATCAGGATCATCGCCGCCCCCAGCAGCGCCACCGCGATGCGCGCCTTCTCGGCGTCGACCCCCCCGGTGAGGAAATAGACGCCGGCGTAGAGGAGCGGAGCGCCCGGCGACCAGTCGCTGGGGCTGCGCATCTCCGGCGTGCCGTAGCGGCCATGCTCGTAGAGGGCCGCCGCGATCCTTTCGTAGGCCAGGGAGTCGTTGCCCTGGTAGGCGACGATCGAGTCACCGCCCGGGTTTGAGGGCGGATCGATCGCCCTCTCGAGGCGGAGCCCGAAGCCGAGGGCGACCACGACCGCGAGCGATGCCAGGACAATCACGCCACCGTGGCGGGCGGGCAGCGTGCGCACGCGCTCGCCGGCCGCAGAAGTGATCTTCGCGAGCGCCATCGCAAGGATGCTAGTACCCGCTGTGGAGGCTCACGCCGTGATCGGCCGAGCCGGACGCCGGGCACAAATGGCTGCCCTGTCCGCTACGCTGCCCGATCATGCGGATCCTGATCCTTGGCGGGGACGGGTATCTCGGCTGGCCCACCGCGCTGCGTTTCTCTGCCCGCGGTCACGAGGTTTCGGTCGTCGACAACTTCTCCCGCCGTCGCTGGCATCACGAGCACTCCACCGACTCGCTGACACCGATCAGCACGCTGGCGGAGCGCATCGAGACGTGGAAGGACATCTCCGGGGAGGAGATTCGCTCCTTCGTCGGCAACATGGAGGACGGCGAGTTCGTCGACCAGGTGGTGGACGAGACCGATCCCGAGGCGATCGTGCACTACGCCGAGCAGCCCTCAGCGCCCTACTCGATGATCTCGCGCAAGCACGCGGTCGACACCCAGTACACGAACGTGATCGGCACGCTCAACCTGCTGTTCGCGATCAGGGATCGGGTGCCCGACTGTCATCTCGTAAAGCTTGGGACGATGGGCGAGTACGGCACGCCCAACATCGACATCGAGGAAGGCTTCATCGAGATCGAGCACAACGGCCGCCGCGACGTCCTGCCATATCCCAAGCTGCCGGGATCCCTCTACCACCTGTCGAAGGTGCACGACTCGCACAACATCCACTTCGCATGCCGGGTCTGGGGCCTGCGCGCCACCGACCTCAACCAGGGCCTCGTCTACGGGGTCGAGACCGACGAGACGACGCTTGACGAGCGCCTCATCACGCGCTTCGACTACGACGAGATCTTCGGCACCGTGCTCAACCGCTTCTGTGTGCAGGCCGTGATCGGCCATCCCCTCACCGTCTACGGAAAGGGAGGGCAGACGCGGGGATGTCTCAACATTCGGGACACGCTCCAATGCGTCGAGCTTGCGGTCACGAACCCGGCCGACCAGGGCGACTTCCGGGTGTTCAACCAGTTCACGGAGCAGTTCAGCGTGACGGAGTTCGCCGACATGGTGCAGCGGGCGGCGGGACAGCTCGGCTACGAGGTCCAGATCGAGAGCGTGCCGAACCCGCGCGTGGAACTCGAGGATCACTACTACAACGCGCGCAACACCAAGCTGCACGACCTCGGCCTCCAGCCGCACCTGCTGGGGCAGGAGCTCGTGCAGTCGATGCTGGCCATCATCGGCCGCTACCGCGGCCGGGTGATCGAGCGAGCGATCGCTCCCCACACCACCTGGAAGCCTGGGCGCTTCGATCGCGCTCCCGCTGCAGTCGGCACCGAGCCTAACTAGCTCAAGTCTCTAATTCGGCTCTGCGCCGGGCCTGAGCCGGGCCCAGGCCGGGTGACCTCGCTGATTGCCTGGACGCGCGTCCGAGGCTGCTGCCGATTTGGCTGGACTATCGGCGGCCTGGTTGATCGACGCATGGTCCAGCTTTTGGCCCCAACGATCGGCCGTCGTGGAGTGGTGTCGATATCCATGGCAACGAGGAAGCAAGGATGCGTTCGATTGCCAAAGCCAAGGATGGCGGGCACGCGGTCATGGATGGCTGCGCCCTCGTCTCGGGAACAAAGGGAGCGGGCAGGGACGCCCGCCTCCTCCCTCTATTCATCGTGGCCCTCGCGACGGCCGCGCTGCTCTTCTTCTCGCCCCAGGTGATCGCCGGCAAGCGCATCTTCATGGGCACCAGCGGCAAGGACAACATCACCGGCAACGCCGGCGACAACAAGATCTACGGCGGTCGCTCTGCAGACAGCCTCAACGGTGTTGGCGGCAACGACCTCATCAAGGGAGGCACCGGCCGCGACGCGATCACCGGTGGCGACGCGACCGACGACCTTCAGGGCGACGAGGCGAAGGACCGCCTCTACGGGCAGGCCGGGGACGACGAGCTCTGGGGAGGGACCGCCGGCGACCACCTCTACGGCGGGGACGGCAACGACGTGCTGAACGGAGAGTCGGGCGACGACGAGATGCTGGGTGGCAACAACAACGACACGCTCGAAGGCGGCTTCGGCAGGGACAGGCTCTACGGCGAGGCCGGTGACGACACGCTCAACGGCGGCAACGCGGGCGACAAGCTCTATGGCGGCGACGGCAACGACCGGCTCGACGGCGGCAGCGCCGAGGATGTGCTCTTCGGCGAGGACGGCAACGACTACCTCAGCGGCGGCACGGCCCGTGACGACATCTACGCGGGCGCCGGCGACGACACCATCAATGCGGTCGAGCCGGTCGGGGTCCTTTCGGAGGGCATCATCGACTGCGGGCCTGGCTACGACATCGTGTACGCCGACCGGCGCGACATGCGCGCCACCGACTTCCGGAACTGCGAGGTCGTCACGCAGGGATCCGCTCCCGACGACGGCGACCCGCTGCGCGGCGTACAGCGAATCGGCGGCGGCGCCGCCGACACCCTGCTCGGCAGCGACCTCAAAGACACCCTGCTTGGCGGCGGGGGAGACGACGTGCTGCGGGGCTACGCGGGAGCCGACGTGATCTGGGGCGACCACATTCCCGGGTCGACCGGCAAAGATCGTATCTACGGCGGCTTCGGAGACGACACGATCTTCGGCAATTCGGGCAACGACATCATCCAGGGTGACGAGGGCAACGACCGCATCTCCGGTGGCGAGGGCGACGACTGGATCGACGGTGGCCCCGGCGACGACGAGATCCGGCCCGACCCCGGCAAGGACCATGTGGTTGCCGGCTCCGGAAACGACCGCATATATGCCTTCGGCGGCGGCAAGCACGACTACATCGATTGCGGGCCCGGCCGCGACGTTGCGTTCGTCGACCGCAAGGAGCGCCGCCGCGCCCGGGGCTGCGAGAGCCTCCGCAGCCGCTAGCAGCCGCTGGCGCGCCGCCTTCGACCAGACGCCGGCCGCCCGCTATCGCGCCGGCTTCGACCAGACACTGGCCGCTATCGCGCCAGCTTCGACCAGAAGCGCATGTACTCGCGCTCGTGGCCGATGCCGGCCTCCAGCGCCAGCCGGGTGCCCTCGGGCATTTCGCCCAGTCCGTTCATCAGTTGCTCGTACTGCTTCAGCCGGCCGCGGTGGGTCTCGAGCTGCTCCCCCGCGAGGCGTTCGGGGTCAGCCCCGAAGAACAGCTTCAGCAGGCCTGGGTCGCGCAGCTCCCAGTGCCGCTCGGCCGGGCTTGCGGTCCAGTCCTTCAGGGCTCGCCGTCCCCTTGCCGTCAGCGAATAGTGCTTGCGCCGCCGCCCGCCGCTCTCCCGGCGCTCGCTGAGATAGCCGGCGCGAGCCAGCCGGGCGGGCTCGGAATAGAGCTGGGAGTGGGGGATCGACCAGAAGTTGCCGACCGAGGCCGCCACCAGCTGCTTCAGCTCGTACGGCGTCGCCTCGCCGCCGAGGTCGAGCAGCCCCAGGACCACGTACGAGGTCGCGCCCAGCGAGACCTGCTCCTTCACCAAGCCTCCCCGTGTGCTCCCTGCTCCTTCACCGTGCCTCCCCGCGGGTCTCCCGGTAGGTCTCCCTGCACCGCTGGCCATATGTGACCTGTCTCACTTCCATCTCTCCTTGGCCCATGGTACGTTTCGGACCGTTGGGATAGTCCGAAACGGATGGTGAGGAGATAGTAATGGTCCTTCAGGCAGAGCCCACCCGCAGCGCAGCCACGACCGAGAACGGCCACGACTGGCACCGGATCTTCGAGTCCCTTCCCGACGAGCACGACTACGTTGTCGACCACGTCGAGGGCCGGCTGCCCCAGGGCCTGGCCGGAACCCTCTACCGCAACGGCCCCGGCATCAACGAGGTCGGCGGCAAGCCGTTCGCCCACCTCTTCGACGGCCACGGCATGATCTCCCAGTTCGTGCTCGACGGGGAGGGCCTCCACTACCGCAACCGCTTCGTGCAGACGCCCAAGTACAAGCGGGAGCGCAACGCGTCGGATGCGCAGGTGGTTGGGTTCGGCCAGCAGCGTCCGGGCGGAGTCCTGCGCAATGCACTGCGGCGTCCCGGGGCCGGAAATGCCGCCAACACCAGCGTCACCATGCATGGCGACAACCTGCTCGCTCTCTGGGAGGCGGGACGACCTTGGGCACTCGACCCCGACACGCTCGAGACACGGGGCGAGCACGACTTCGGAGGCGCGCTGAAGGCGGCCTACGCCTTCTCGGCACACCCCAAGTACGACCCGCGCACGGGCGAGATGTTCAACTTCGGAGTCGCATACGGACCGCGCACGAAGATCCGCTGCTACAGGATCGAGCCGGGCGGTCGGCTACACCACCTTCAGCCCGTGCAGCTCCCGTGGCCGGTCATGAACCACGACTTCGCCCTCACCGCGGAGCACCTGGTGTTCGTGATCGACCCGATCGTCGCCAGCATCGGTCGCGTGGTGATGGGGCTTCAGAGCTTCGGCGAGTCGCTGCGCTGGGACGCTTCCAAGCCGACCCTGGTCGTGCTGGTACCGCGTGACGGAGGCAAGCCAAGGGTGGTCGAGACCAGCCCCTTCTTCCACTTTCACGTCAACAACGCCTTCGAGGACGGCGGCGACACCGTCGTCGACCTGGTCCGCTACGACGACTACAGCATCGGCTCCAACTCACTGCGTGAGTTCAGGACCGGCGGCTTCGACGAGCCGGCGGCGCTCTGGCGCCTGCGCGTCAAGCCGGCCGGCGAGATCGAGTCACACGTGCTGTGTCCGCTTCAGGCCGAGTTCCCGCAGCACGACTGGCGGCGCACCACGATGGGGCACCGCTATTCCTACCTGGCCGGAGGCAGGGAGCACGCCATCACGTCCGGCATCGTCAAGGTCGATCACGACAGCGAGAGCTGGTCGGTGCACGACTTCGGCCAGGGCCAGGTGGCGGGCGAGCCGATCTTCGTGCCGCGCTCGGCGGACAGCGGCGAGGACGACGGCTGGTTACTGACGGTCGTCTACTCGGCGGCCGAGCACCGCTCGAGGCTCGTGGTGCTCGATGCGCGCGACGTCGAGGCCGACGCGCTGGCGGTCGCGCACCTGCGCCACCACGTGCCGCTCGGCTTCCACGGCACCTGGACCAGCCGGGTGGCCGCAACGGCTTAGAGCCCCTTACGAAATGCCCGTGATGCCTGGGGCGGCGAGAATCGAGCCAGGCAAGGACGCAGGGAGGCCGCATACCCAAGCGGTATGTGGCCGACCGAGGACGCAGGATGGCGATGATTCGCAGCCGTGTCAGGCGTTGCGGGTGTTTTTGTAAGGGGCTCTTAGACGCCAAACCGCGGCGACGGCGCGCGCGGGCCGCTCAGCGCGGCGGCATCCGCAGCGCGCCGTCGAGCCGGATCGTCTCGCCGTTCAGCATTCGGTTCTCGACTATGTGCAGGGCCAGCGCCGCGAACTCCGCCGGCCGGCCGAGTCGCTGCGGGAAGGGGATGTTGGCGCCAAGCTCGTCGCGCGACTCCTGCGGCAGCGCCGCCAGCAGCGGCGTATCGAACGTGCCGGGCGCGATCGTGTTGACCCGGATGCCACGGCTCGAGAGGTCGCGAGCCGCCGGCAGCGTCATGCCGACGATGCCGCCCTTGGAGGCCGAGTAGGCGATCTGCCCGATCTGTCCGTCGAAGGCGGCGATCGAGGCGGTGTTGATGCAGACCCCTCGCTCGTTGTCATCGAGCGGCTCGTTCGCGTTCATGGCCGCGGCGGCGAAGCGCAGCACGTTGAAGGTTCCGATCAGGTTGATCCGCAGCACGGTCTCGAACGGCACCAGCTGGTGCGGTCCGCGCTTGGACGCCGTCCGCTCGGCCCATCCGACCCCGGCGCAGCAGACGCTCACGCGCAGCGCCTCGCCTGAATCCACGGCCCGCGCGACGGCCGCCTCGACCTGGCCCTCGTCGGTGACGTCGCATGGCACAAAGGCGGTGCGCTCGCCCAGCTCGGCGGCCAGGGCTTTGCCCCTGTCCTCGTTGACGTCGGCGATCGTGACCGTGGCTCCCGCCTCGTGAAGCGCGCGCACGGTCGCCTCGCCCAGCCCCGAGGCGCCTCCCGCAACGATCGCTCCCGCATTTCCTGTTCTCATCGGCGCGCCACTCTATTAAGCTCGGGATCGCAATGGCGGCAGGAGTGACCTTCAACGAGCGTATGGGCGGATTCCTCTCGACCTGCGAGCAGCCGCCGGTCGAGCGCGACGACTTCCGCGCCGGCCAGCGCCAGGGCAGCCAGTCCGGTGGCGCCTGCCACTTCGAGGCCACGATGCTGATGGAGAACATCGCCGCCTACGTGCGCGACCCCGAGCACCTGGCGAAGATGAGCGGCAGCTTCCACTGGGATCCGGTTGGCGTGGCGGAGATGCGCGACGGGGAGTTCCAGCTCTACGCCAAGAACCCCGAAACCGGCATTCGCGAGATGCGCTACCGGTTCACCTTCCACGGGCCGGACGGAAGCCCGCTCAGCTTCTCCGGCGTCAAGTGGATGAAGCCGAAGATGCGCATCAACACCTGGTCGCCGTCAACCACTCTCTACAGTCGCATCGACCGCGCGGACGGCAGCACCGCATGGTGCGGGATTCTCACCATCGGCATGCGAGAGACGATGAAGCTGTTCAGGTCGGTGCGGCCCGTGGGCACCAGCGACAGGTCGGAGGGGCGCCGGGCGGTCCGGGCGTTCAACACCTTCTTCATGCGCGAGCAGCTCGCGCTGCTGCGCCAGGGCTGACGGGCGAGGGCTGCCGGTCGGGGACCGCTAGTGGCCCTTCTCAAAACGTTTCACCGGGAACGTGGCGAACGTTTCGAGAAGGCCCACTAGTCCCTGCCGACCACCGCGTAACGCAGGAACAGGTAGCCGCCCTCCCGCATCAGCGAGAGCAGCTCCAGCGTCAGAGGCCGATCGGGCGCCGCTCCCTCGAGGATCGTAATCTCGTCGCTGGCGACGAGCGTGGGGGAGCGCGTCAGGAAAAGCTCGTCCAGCGCGCCAACCGCGGTCACGGAGCCGAGCAGCGTCGGGCCACCCTCGCACAGCAGCGAGCGCACCCCGTGAGCTGTCCGCAGCCTGCCCAGTCCCACGACCAAGTCGATCGGATCGCCGGGAATCCGTTCCACGATCACCTCCGCCGGGCAGGGTGGTGGATCGCGGTCGGAGTTGGTGAGGACCACGATCCGCGAGCGGGGGTCCTGGAACAGGGGCGCCTGCACCGGCAGCTCCATCGATCGCGTGACGGTGACCGCGAGCGGTAGCGGGTCCAGTCCCCTTGCGTGGCGGCGCTCCTTTCGCTCGTCGCTCTTGATCAGCGGACCGTAGTTCTCGATCGCGATCGTCGCCGGGCCTACGATGATCGCGTCGGTCTGCGTGCGCAGGTCGAGGAAGATCTGCTTGTCGGCTTCGCTGGCGAGCGAGCCGCTGCGCCCGTGCAGCGTCGCCCTGCCGTCGACGCTCGCAACCATGTTGGCGATCACGTACGGGCGACCGGCGGGGGCGCGCTCGGAGAGGTCGAGGTCGCCGTAGGCGTCGACGGCCGCCAGTTCGCGGCGTTGCGGATATAGCTGTTCGAGGGCCGTCAACGGACGGCCCACTCTAGACCCAGTGGACTACTACGCGGGGCCGGCCAGCGAGAGCGCGAACAGGCCGTCGCCGTCGGTATGCCAGCCGACCATGCTCAGGCCTGCGGCCGCATACTCGCGCGCCAGCACGCGCTTGGTGAACTTGCAGGAGATCTCCGTCCGTATCTCCTCGCCGCGCTCGAACGCGACATCCATCGCCAGCTTCGCGATCCGCGCCGTGTGGGACTCCCGCGCGCTGAGCCTCATCTCGATCCGCTGCGCCTGCTCGTCGTAAAAGGCCACGTGCTCGAACAGCTCCGGGTCGAGGTCGGCGTCGAGGCTCGTGTTGATGACCCTGAGCATGTTGCGGTTGAACTCCGCCGTCACGCCGGCCGAGTCGTTGTAGGCGGCCTCCAGCCGCTCGGTGTCCTTGACGAGGTCGGTACCGATCAGCAGCCGGTCATCGGGGCCGAGCATCTCTCTCGTGCGCCGAAGGAAGGCAAGCCGCTGGTCACGGTCGAGGTTACCGAGCGTGCCGCCGAGGAAGGCGACGAGCCGCCGGCTGCCGTTCGGTTGCAGGCGCTCAAGGTCCTGCTCGAAATCTCCCACTACGCCGTGGATGCGAAGGCCCTCGTAGCGGCCTGCGAGTCGCCGTGCGAGCTCACGGACCGCCGCCTCCGAGACGTCGACCGGCACGTAGGTCGCCGCGTAGTTCGTCTCCCTGGCCGCTTCCAGCATCGGCTTCAGCAGCGCGTGCGTCTTGCGCGCCGAGCCGGGACCCAGCTCGACCAGCTCCTCGGGGTTGCTCTCGGCGACGATCTCCTCGCCCACTCGATCCAGGATCGCCTGCTCGGCTCGCGTCGGGTAGTACTCGGGCAGGCGCGTGATCTGCTCGAAGAGCTGTGACCCGCGGCGGTCGTAGAAGTACTTGGGCGCCAGCTGCTTCGGTGTCCGTGACAGGCCGGCACGGACGTCGTCCTCGATCGTCTCGAGCGCGCCGTCGCGCAGGTGTACGTCGATCGTCACATCGCCTTCCCTCTCGACGGTGCCACCGAAGGACGGGCGGCCGACCGCTTTCACCTCTGCGTCGCTGGCGCAGCGAAAGCCGGCGAAGAGCTGGCGCCGGTCGGGATGGTCCCAGTTGCGGAAGGACGTCGTGACGGCGTCGGCCTGCGTCGCCCACGCTCCACCGCGCAGCGTGCGGTAGTGCCCACCCAGGAAGACCTCCGAGTACTCGGCGTACGGGAACGCCTCGAAGCCGGGGTAGGCGTCGAAGCCGCTTGCCGTCCACTCCCAGACGTCGCCCGCCATCTGCTCGGCGCCGCAGGGCGCGGCTCCGGCCGGATAGGCGCCCGTCTGCGCCGTCCCGAACCTGAGCTGATGGAGGTTCGCGAGCTCGTCGTCGTGCGCGCGATCGCCCCAGGGGTAGAGTCGCTTGACGCCCGCGGCCGCGTCCCACGACGCGGCCTTCTCCCACTCGGCCTCGCTCGGCAGCCGCTTGCCACGCGAGCGCGCGAAGGCGTCGGCCTCGTACCAGCAGACGTGGCAGACGGGCCGAAGCGGGTCGATCGCAGCGACTCGGTCGAAGCTGCGCTCGTTGAAGCTGTCGCCGTCGGGCTCCCAGTAGCGGGGAGCGCTCGCCTGCTCCGACTGCCTCCACTCCCAGCCCTCGTCGGACCACCACTCGCGCCGCTGGTAGCCCCCCTCGTGGATGAACTGCTCGAACTCGCCGTTGCTGACCGGAAAGCGGTCGATCCAGAAGGTCGGCAGGTCGACCACGTGCTGCGGGCGCTCGTTGTCGTAGGAGAACCAGCTCGGGTCGGCGCCCATCGGGAACGGGCCGCCCTCGACCGGCACCATTCCGGCGCGGTCGCCACCGGCGCGCGGGCGCGAATCTCGCCGTTTCGGCGCGTAGACCTCGGAGGTCATGATCTGCAGCGTCTGGAGCATCGTCTCGTTGTGCTGGCGCTCGTGCCGCAGGATCAGCTCGTACACGAAGCCGCCGGCGAGCAGGCGGTCCTCCTGACGGAAGTCGGCCTTCTCGAGGCACTCGAGCGTGCGCTCGCGCACCGCGCTCATGTAGGCCAGACAGTCCTCGCTGCGCAGGTACGGCAGCTCTCCCCGCTTGCTGCGGGTCGCCGTGAAGGGGTCGTAGACCGGGGTCAGCTCCTCGTGCAATGCGGGCCGGCAGCCGACCGTGCGCACCAGCCACAGCTCCTCGAAGTTCGCGATGTGGCCGAGGTCCCAGACGATCGGGCTCATGAGCGGGTCGTGCACCTCGTTCAGGGCCTGGTCCGACAGGCCGCTCACCAGCTCGAGCGTGCGGGCGCGGGTCAGCTCGAGCATCTGTCCGATTCGCCGCCGGAGCGACTCGGGCGAGGCATCCTTGGAGTTGAGCTGGGGGGGCGCGGTCGCCAAAAGTTCGTACGGGAGGAAGCGGCCTTGATCCTACGCGGTAGTCATTGCCGGGAGCATTTCGTTACGCGGGACGGCCCCTAACGGATCAGCGTCCCTCGAAGGTGGCCTTGCCGGGTCCCTGCTCCAGGAACGAGGCCACGGCGCCCTTGAGGTCCTCGCTCTCGAACAAGGAGCCGAATACCGCGGGCGTGCGGCGGTCGGCCTCCCGCACGCCGCCGTCCAGGAACCCGCGCACGATCGCCTTGGTGGCGGCGTGCGCGAGCGTCGGCCCGTTGGCGAGCTGCTGCGCGAACCTGGTCGCCTTCGCCAGCAGCTCGTCCTGCGCCAGCACGCGGTTGACCACGTTCCAACGCTCGAGCGTGGCGGCGTCGTAGAGCCGCGCCGACATCACCAGTTCCCGTGCTCGTGCCGGGCCGGCACGCTCCGCCATGCGCTGCGTGCCGCCCCAGCCGGGCGTCAGGCCCACCACCGCCTCGACGAGCCCGAATTGTGCCGGCTCGGCGGCCCAGATCATGTCGCAGGCCAGCGACAGCTCCAGGCCGGCCGTGAGGCAGAGCGCGTGCACGACGGACAGCGTCGGAAACGGCAGGTCCTCGATGCGCTGGATCAGCTTCAGCCCGACCTCGAAGCGGGCGTCGGCCTCCGATGGTGAGAGCCCCGAGAAGCCGTGCACATCGGCGCCGCCGGTGAAGACGTTGCCCTCGGCGCGCACCATCATCGCCCGAGCGTCCGAGTTCTCCACCTCCGCCACCGCCTCGTCGAGCGACGTCAGCAGCTGCTCGCCGAACAGGTTCAGCGGCGGGTGGTCGATGACGATCGTCGCCAGCGGACCGTCGCGTTCGACTCGGGCAGGCTTGCCGACCATGGTCGCGCCGGACAATATCCTCTCGACGGAATCCGAACTGAGAGGGAGGGCACAGATGACGACCAGCGCCGGGAGCAGGAGCGCGATCGACGTCGTGAAGGATCACATGGCGGCCGAGGACCGGCAGGACATCGAGGCGACGGTGTCCACCTTCAGCGACGATTGCTACTACCGGGTGCCCGGACTGGGCATCGAGCTTCGCGGCAAGGACCAGATCAGGCAGTGGTACCGGGAGACCTTCGTCGCGGTGCCTGACCTGCGCAACACCGACGAGCGCTACTACGAGAGCGACGGCAACGTCTTCTTCGAGGCCAACATCGAGGGCACGCACCTCGGCACCTGGGCCGGATGGGCTCCGACCGGCCGCAGCTTCTCGTTGCCGATCCTGGTGCGGATCCCGATCACACCCGACGGCCTGATGGAGGCGGAGATCGTGCACTTCGACAACGCCGGCCTCTTCATGCAACTGGGCGTGCTGCCACAGCAGGGCAGCCGGCAGGAGAAGCTGATGCAGGCGGTCCACCGTGCGCGCACGCGTCTGGCTCGGCGTCGCCGACGGCTAGCTAGATGATTGATTCCGTGCGTGCGTGGATCGTGGAATCAATGATCGAGGCCGCAAGCGCTCGTTCGCGCTTGCGAAGCGGGTCCGGGTCGGGATAACGTGACGAACGCATGAACTTCGACCTCAGACGTCTGCAGCGAGGAGACATCATCTCCGGCATCGGCGGCCTGGTGCTGCTGATCAGCCTCTTCCTGCCCTGGTTCAGCGTCGACCTGAGCGAGAACCAGCAGGTCTGCGGCGCGGCCAAGGACAGCTGCACGGCCTGGGAAACGTTCAAATTCCTCGACATCCTGCTGGTGCTGGGCGCATTCGCGCCCTTCATCCTGGTCTGGATCATCGCCCGCGGACACCAGCTCTCCTGGCCCCCGGGCGAGGTGACCGCGATCGTCGGCATCACCGCCAGCGCGCTGATCCTCTACAACGGCATGATTGATCGTGTGGGAGAGGAGCGCAGCGCGGTCTCCCTCGACATCGGCTGGTACCTCGGCCTGGCCGGAGCCCTGGTGATGCTGCTCGGGGCGGCGAACGTGCAGATGATCCGTGGAGGCGCGCCGCGCCGGCCACCGGGCGTCTTCCGCTAGCCGGTTTCGCAGCCCACCGGTATCCTGGCTGCGGCCGGAGGATTGGCCGGGGATTGGCCGGAATTTTGTAGGAGAGGAGATATGGAGCGCGACACGAGCGTCATCGCCCACGACCTGCGCGACACCAGCGCACCGGATCGCAACCTGGCGCTGGAGCTGGTGCGCGTCACCGAGGCGGCGGCGCTGGCCGCCGCTCGATGGGTGGGTCGGGGCGACAAGGAGGGTGCCGACCAGGCCGCGGTCGACGCCATGCGCTTCACGCTGCACGCGGTGCCGATGGACGGCGTGGTAGTGATCGGCGAGGGCGAGAAGGACGAGGCGCCCATGTTGTACAACGGCGAGCAGATCGGCGACGGCAGCCCTCCGCAGGTGGACATAGCCGTCGACCCTCTGGAGGGAACGAGCCTGACGGCTATGGGCCAGCCGAGCGCCCTTGCGGTTGTCGCGCTGGCCGAGCGCGGCAGCATGTTCGACCCGGGCCCCTGCGTCTACATGGAGAAGCTCGCCGGCGACGAGGAGGTCGCGGACCTGCTCGACCTCGAGCGGCCGCTCGAGGAGACGCTGAAATTGGTTGCGAAGCGCAAGGGCAAAGAGGTCAGTGACCTGTTGATGATCATGCTCGACCGCGAGCGCCACCTCAAGGCGGTGGAGACGATCCGCGCCGCCGGGGCGCGCATCCGCTTCATCACCGACGGCGACGTCTCCGCCGCGCTGCTGGCGGTAACGGAGGAAAGCGGAGTGGACCTGTTGTGGGGGATCGGCGGCACACCCGAGGGCGTGCTGTCGGCCGCCGCCATCAAGTGCATGGGCGGGCACATGGTGGGACGGCTGTGGCCACGCGACGACGACGAACGTGAGCGCGCCGTGGAGGCGGGCTACGACCTGACGGAGATACTGACGGTCGATCGGCTGGTGTCCGGCAACGACGTCTTCTTCGCCGCCACCGGTGTCACCGACGGCGACGTGCTTCAGGGCGTCCACTATCAGGACGGCAAGGAGGCGACCACCGAGTCACTGGTGATGCGCTCGCGTTCCGGAACCGTGCGCAAGGTGTGGGCCACCCACAACCGGGTCAAGCTGCGCGAGCTGACCGGCAGCCGCTACGGCTAGGCCGGATCTCAGACCCGCGGGGCGGGGTCACCCGTCCAGTAGCTCGATCAGGACCCGTTCGCCCGGCGCCACGTCGCCACGTTCGGGCTCCAGCAGGGCCAGCGCCTCGGCCTCCAGCATCGAAGTCAGAACGTGCGATCCCTGCGCCTTCGTCGGCCGCACGTGCCAGCCGTCGTCGCGCGCCTCGAGCCGGCAGCGAACCGCGTGCAGGCGCCCCGCGCGCTTGCGATAGGCCTCGTCCATGACGGCGGAGACCCGTCGCCGAAGCTCGGCCGCACCGGCCAGCGCGGCCAGCGCCGGCCGCACGAACAGATGAAAGGTGACCATCGCCGAGACGGGGTTGCCCGGAAGGCCGAACACGAGCGTCCCGCCCTTTGTACCGAACCACGTCGGGTGCCCGGGCCGTAGAGCCACGCCCCAGAAGACCTCCTCCACGTCCAGCTTCGAGAAGGCCGGCTTGACGTGGTCGTGGGCACCGACCGACACGCCTCCGCAGACCACCAGCACGTCTGACCCCAGTCCGGCGCGAACGGCTTCGATGGTCTGCTCCCGGTCGTCGGGCACCAGCACCGATCCGGCCGGCTCGCCACCCGCCTCTGTCACCTGGGCGGTGACCGAGTAGGTGTTCGAGTTGCGAATCTGGCCCGGTCCCAGCGGCCGCCCCGGCTCCACCAGCTCGTCACCCGTGACCAGCAGCGAGACCCGGGGCCGACGCCCGCAACTGACCTCGGCGACGCCGACCGACGCCAGCACCCCGACCTCGGCCGCGCCGAGGCGCGTCCCCGGCTCCAGCACCACCTCACCGGCACGGATGTCCTCGCCGGCCCTGCGCACCTCCTTGCCGGGCTCCACCTCGACCAGCACCTCGACCTGGGCGCCGGCGTCGCGGGCATCCTCCTTGCGCACGACCGAGTCGGCGCCGCGCGGCATCATCGCCCCTGTGGAGACGCGGATCGCCTCGCCCGCCGACAACCCCTGCTCGGCCGGGGCCCCGGCCCGCGACTCTCCCACGACGTCCAGGCGCACCGCCTGCTCGGGGCCGGCGCCACGGGTATCCGACGAGCGCACTGCGAAGCCGTCCATCGCCGAGTTGTCGAAGCCGGGAACGTCGTCGGCGCTAGCGACCTCGCGCGCCAGCACGCGGCCGAGCGCCTCGCTCAGCCGCACCTGCTCGGTTGACAGCGGCCGGACGCGCTCGAGCACCAGCTCGAGCGCGGCGTCCGGGGGCAGCCGGTTTCTCATATTGGGGGGGTGCCGCGTGCGATCAGGCTCGCCGCGCGGCGTGTTACCGATGCGCCGCGCGTGGGAG